>CAXTMV010000253.1:0-7797 GCA_964245425.1 uncultured Flavihumibacter sp.
TCTGCACAATTTTGTGCGTATTGCCGGTAATCTTCTATTCCGGCAGCGGTATATTGAATAGCATAAGTATTGCCTTCAGTATCATCCTGTTCAAGCAGGCGAAGGATTGAATACGATAAAAAAAAACCTGTTGCCATGATAGCCGGAATATGTTCCTCCTGCTGCCATTGCAACCAGGCTTCGTCTATTGAATGATGTACTTTAGTTGTTATATTATAAAGAATCAAATTTGTTATTTTGACTTGGAAAAAAATTCGCGGTCCGGAAGTTCGAAGTTAGTTTGCATGTCAAACGAACTTCGAACTTCCTAACTAAAACGGGAAGCCTATACCAATTCCAGGTAGACCGGGCAATGATCGCTGTGCTTTATATCATGGTAAATGTCTGCGTTTTTAAGGCTGGATTTCAATGGCTCCGTTACATTTATATAATCAATCCGCCAGCCCTTGTTCTGCAGGCGCACAGAGGGAAAACGCTGACTCCACCAGCTGTAGCGGTGGGGTTCCGGGTGAAACTGCCGGAAGCTGTCTATCCAACCGCTGGTCAATAGTTTATCGGTCCAGGCTCTTTCTTCGGGTAAAAACCCGGAAGATTTCTTGTTGCCTTTCGGATCATGAATATCAATTTCATTGTGAGCGATATTGTAATCGCCGCAGAGAATAAGTTTTGGATGCTTTTTCTTAATGGTTTCCAGGTACTGGTAGAATTCTTCCAGCCAGGCATACTTGAAGGTTTGCCGTTCATCGCCCGAAGTACCCGATGGAAAATAAGCATTGATCAAACGGATGTCGCCAAAATCGAGTTGTATTACCCGTCCTTCGTCGTCACTTACTTTATGCCCGGTTCCGTATTCAATGCTGTCTGGTTTTATTTTGGTGAACACCGCCACACCACTGTATCCTTTTTTTTGTGCAGAGAACCAGTAATCATGAAAACCGAGATCGGTTAACTGTTTATGATCAACATTATCCCGGGTGGCTTTGGTTTCCTGCAGGCAAATAATATCTGCCGGGTCGGTTTTAAGCCAGTCGATAAAACCTTTGCCCATTGCGGCGCGGATGCCGTTTACATTATAGCTGATGATACGCATAGAATAGAATTATGGAACTGCAAGGTAGTAAAACAGGGCTAAGAGAGCAAAGAGAAAAAGAGGTTAAGCGTACAAAGAGAAAAAGAGCGTGCGACTCTTTACATGTGTTGCACGCTCTTTTTCCCTTTGTACGCTTAGCCATTATCTTTGTGGCTTATGGCAACAAAAGAAAAGATCATCCCTTCAAAAAAACATGTTTATTTAGACGGTCCGCGCAGCAGAAGTTATGAATTCTTTTTTGCCATCCGCGTTTTCCGCCAGCTGATCAGGGGCTTTCGCACCCTCCATTTTGTTGGGCCCTGTATTACCGTGTTTGGATCGGCCCGGTTTAAAGAAGACCATCCTTATTATGTAGCGGCCCGTGAAATGGGCAGGCAAATTGCAGAATTGGGTTTTACAACCATGACGGGTGGAGGCCCCGGTATTATGGAAGCAGCCAACCGCGGTGCTTTTGAAAATGGTGGTGCTTCTGTAGGCTGTAATATCCAGCTGCCGTTCGAACAAAAACCAAATCCCTATGTGCAAACCAGCATCACCATTCAATATTTCTTTATCCGGAAAGCGCTGCTGGAAAAATACTCGTATGCATTTATTATTATGCCAGGTGGATTTGGTACCATGGACGAGTTCTTTGAAACGCTGACCCTGGTTCAGACAAAGACCTTTATGCCTTTTCCGATTGTATTGTTCGGAAAATCTTTTTACCAGCCACTGATGGATTACATGGCTATGATGGCGGAGCAAAAAACAATATCGCCCGAAGACCTGAACCTGGTATTGCTGACCGACAGTACGGAAGAGGCTGCTGAACATATACGGAAATACATTACCAGCAATTATAAAGTAAAGCCCCGGCGACCACTGTGGTGGTTGTTTGAGAAAAGATGATGCAATGGCTGCTGGCGAGATGTTGTGATGCTGGGATTGGCAACCAGTCCGGCAACGACATCACCCCATCAGCCATCACAAAATATTCTTTATTGCCTTTTAATCAGGACGGCTTTTATTATCCGCACCTCTTGCAGGGGCCGGTCGCCGCCTGTTTTACCGCTGGTGGGTACGGCTGCAATGCTGTCGATGGTGGCCAGTCCTTTGATGACTTCACCAAAGACGGTATAATTGCTGTCGAGATGGGGCGTACCACCGATGGTTTTATATATGGCCCTGTGGGCGGCAGGAAGCTTACGGCCCTTGAGGCGAAAAGTTTCTACAGAATCGAGGCCTGCATCGGTAAAAACTTTTCCCTGCACAATATAAAACTGGCTTCCGCTGCTGGCTTTTTTCGGATTGGTATCATCGCCCTCCCGCGCAGCGGCAATAACCCCTTTTTTATGAAATAAAACGCTGTTGAATTCGGCAGGCACGGTATAGGAAGGTCCGCCACCGCCGAGTTGCGCAACGGGCTTTGCATGTTTGCTTGCCGGGTCGCCCGCCTGTACCATAAAGTGGTTGATAACACGGTGAAAAAGCAGGCTGTCGTAGTAATGCTGTTTTACCAGCTGCAGAAAATTGTTTCGGTGCAGTGGTGTCAGATCTGATAAACGTATTACCATGGTGCCCTTATCAGTTACCATTTCAACGTCTTTTGTCAGATCTTTTTTTCTTAGACCGTTGCCGATTTTCGGATTACAGGCCGCCAGGAAGAGTCCGGCTGACAGCAATATATAAAAATATTTTCTGTGCATAGGAAGTAAACAGCCGGTAAAAATTAATTTGTATTTCTTATTGAGCAAACGAACTGCAAACCCCGAACCGAACTGTTCTAGAATGCATGTTCATCAAAATATAATAAGACATGGTCTTTCATAAAATTCTCCTGTGCTACCAGGTCCATTACCGGTAAGGCTTTCAGTTGCCGGTAATGCGGCCAGCCGTCTGCATCCACGCCTTCCATCTCGTAGTAGCCGCTGACAGACAACAAAGAGCAAACGGCAATGTGCATGAGGTCTTGTTTCTGTTCTTTTGAAAATTTTTCTTTTATATCGCCCAGTTCCTGCACGCCTATCAAAAATAGAATGGTCTCCGGTATTTTATCGAACCGCTCCATCAGTTTTTCTTCCAGCTTCCACCACCGGGCCTGTAAGTCGTCCTGTACCTGCATATGGCAAAGATAGTTAAGAGGGGCTAAGCGAACAAGCGGCTGGGAGAACAAAGAGAAAAAGAGTGTGCAACACGCAATAATTATCGTACAGGGCTGCCCGAAGTGTAAGGGCTGGTCCTTGCAGCCGCCCTGATTAGTATTGCACCGCGCTAACAGCGTTGCCACAGAAGCGTGTCAAACTCCTTGTTCTCTTAACCTCTGTATTTATCTTTGCAGAAATTTTGCCGATGGATTTTATACAAGACCCCTATCTTATTTCTACCGATAAGAAAAAATTGGATATTGATTTTATCCATCATTTTCTTTCCCGATCATATTGGGCAGAAAATATACCGGTGCACATTGTTCAGCGATCCATTGAAGGCGCTATGTGTTTTGGCGTGTACCGGCAGCAGCAACAGGTAGGATTTGCGCGGGTAGTAACAGATTACGCCACTTTCGGTTACCTGGCCGACGTATTTATAGACGAAGCACACCGCGGGCAGGGCCTAAGCAAATGGCTGATGACCATTATTATGGAACATCCGCTGTTGCAGGGATTTCGCAGCTGGCAATTGGCTACCAAAGATGCACATGGCCTGTACGCCCAGTTTGGGTTTAGGCCGCTTGAACACCCGGAGCGCATCATGCGGATTGTTATACCGGATATTTATAAGAAACCGAGTTAAGAAAACAAGGAGAAAAACAGCTTGCCACACGCAAAAAATACCGCATGTTGCGGGAAGCGTAGGGGCCGCCCTTTTTATTCAAACAGCGCTAGCAGGGCAAACAGCGTTTTAGTTTAGTGCCGTGTTTGCCAAAGCCTCTTCGCTGTGAGCGCTGTGCAGTAATATTTACGTGTCGCACGCGCGTTTTCCCTTTGTTCCCTTAGCCTCCGGGCGTTACCTTTGCGCAAATTATATATACTATGTTACAGGTGGGTTTCATTAGACAGCATACAGCACTGGTAAAAGAAAGGCTGGCACTGAAGAACTTTAAACAGCCTGAACTGGTGGAAGAGCTCATACAATGGGATGATAAACGCAAACAATGCCAGCTGGAACAGGAAGATATCCAGTCGAAGATCAACAGCGCTTCCAAACTGATCGGCCAGCTGATGGCAAAAGGCGATAAAGATATGGCCGAGCAAAAAAAGCAGGAAGTGGCTGCATTGAAATTGCAGCAGAACAGTCAGCAATTGCAGGCGGCGGAAAAGAACATCGAACGTATCTTATACCTCTTACCCAACCTGCCTTCAGAAAAAGTGCCGCCTGGTAAAACCCCCGAAGACAATGTTATGGTCAGAGAGGGCGGAGAAAAGCCGGTTTTGTATCCAGGCGCAGTGCCGCATTGGGACCTTACAACCAAATACAACCTCATCAATTTTGAGCTGGGCAATAAAATTACCGGCAGCGGCTTTCCTGTTTATATTAATAAAGGCGCCAAATTGCAAAGATCGCTGGTGCAATACTTTCTCGATTTCAATACGGCCGCCGGCTACACAGAATACCTGCCTCCGTTTATGGTAAATGAAGCATCTGCCTATGGTACCGGGCAATTGCCCGATAAAGAAGGGCAGATGTACCATGCCACAGAAGATAATTTTTACCTGATACCCACGGCCGAGGTGCCGGTTACCAATATCTACCGCGATGTAATTGTGAAGGAAACAGAACTGCCCATAAAAATGACTGCTTATACGCCATGTTTCAGACGGGAAGCCGGTAGTTATGGAAAAGATGTACGCGGCCTGAACCGCCTGCACCAGTTTGAAAAAGTAGAGATAGTACAACTGGTAAGCCCCGACAAAAGTTATGATACGCTGGAAGAAATGGTAAGTCATGTGGAAGCTTTACTGCAATCGCTGGAACTGCCTTACCGTATACTGCGCTTGTGCGGTGGCGATATGGGTTTTACCTCTGCGCTTACCTACGATTTTGAAGTATACAGTGCCGCACAGCAAAAATGGCTGGAAGTAAGTTCCGTTTCCAATTTCGAAAGCTACCAGGCCAATCGTTTAAAGGCCCGGTTTAAAGATACCACTGGTAAAATGCAATTGCTGCATACGCTGAATGGTAGTTCGCTGGCACTGCCACGCATTGTGGCCTGCCTCCTGGAAAATAACCAACAGCAGGAAGGTATAAACCTGCCCGAAGTACTACATCGTTATTTTGGAGACAAATCCATTTCGTAAATGCCGCACAGTTGTAAATATTTTTTTTTGAGAAACCTAAGCTGCTGTTAAAGAAATTGTTCGCCGGTACAAACCGCTCGGCAACGGTTTTTATCTTTTCGGCCAGGGTAGAATGGGCTTTAATTACAATAAAATGGACTACAGCGGCAGCAATGCAACTGTTACCAGCAGCGAATCAAAGGGGTTCGATAGCAGAACCTTTTTTTACCCGGCGTTGCTTATAGCGCCGGTAAAAAATTCAGCTGTAGGCAGGATTTAATGATCTGGCTTACATCGATTATGACCATTCCCGGCAAACAAATGTATCAGGCACCGCTTCAACTTCTGTTTCAAATGGGTTTTCAATCGGCAGCAGCCTTAGCAGTTTTTCGGGCTTTACGGTTGGATGTCGGATTTTGTTAGACTAAAACAGACATACGTAACGATAAAAGGCGGGATTTTTCCCGCTTTTTTATTGCGATAACCGGCCGTATGGCGCGGATGCCCGGTAAAATTTACTTCACGGTAATCGCCAAAATAGTTTTCTTTGCGATCTTGATAAGTCAATTATAAATTATGTGGGAAGCCATTGCCCGTTTTGCGCTGAAAAATAAGCTGGTATTGCTCGTTGTGCTCGCACTCGTTACTGCGTTTATGGGCTGGCAGGGCGCTAAAGTGCAGCTGAGCTATGATTTTACAGGGGCCATTCCAACAGATAATGCCAAATATGTCAGTTACCAGAATTTTCGCAGGCAATTTGGTGAGGACGGCAATATGATGGTTATTGGTTTACAGGGTGAGACCCTGTTCGATGAAAAAGTATTTGCAGGCCTGGCTGCCTTCAGCAACCAGGTAAAAAAAATCAAAGGGGTGGAGAATGTGCTCAGTATGCCCGTAGCGGTTAACCTGGTAAAGGACTCCGCTGCCGGGAAGCTACATTCGGAAAATATTTTTAACAGCGATTCGGCCGGCACGGCGGTACATTTCCTGCATTACGATAGCAGCCGGAATCTTTTTTTCGGCCTGCCTTTTTACCGCAATCTTTTATACAACCCGCAAACCCATACCACCCTGATGGCGGTACGGGTTAATAAAGATGTACTGTCTTCCAAACAAAGAACGGTTGTTATCAATGATATCGTTACTGCCGGCGATCAGTTTGGCAAAGAATACTCCATAGAAATGCATTACAGCGGTCTGCCGCTCATTCGTACACAGATGTCTGACCGCATCAAGAAAGAAATGAAATGGTTCCTGGTGGGTTCTGTGCTTTTATCAGCTATTATACTGATGATTTTTTTCAGGAGCATCAGCACCATGCTGTTGTCGCTTACCGTGGTGCTAACCGGGGTGGTCTGGAGTGTGGGAACCCTTCACCTGTTTGCGTATAAAATAAGCCTGTTAACGGTATTGATTCCACCGCTGATAGTGGTGATTGGTATCCCGAACTGTATTTATTTCCTGAACAAATACCATATCTCTTACCTGGAAACAAAAAATAAACAGCTGGCCCTGGTAAAGATGATCAGCAAAATGGGTATTGTTACACTGTTCTGCAATATTGCAGCCGCCATTGGCTTTGCTGTTTTTGCACTGACCAAGAGCCCGATATTAAAGGAATTCGGCGCCGTGGCCGGTATCAATATTTTTGCCCTGTTCTTTATCTCGTTTATCCTGATACCTGCCGTGCTCTCTTACCTGCCGGTACCCAAGCCACGGCATACCAGGTATCTTGATAACCGCTGGTTGCTGGGCCTGCTGGATAAGCTGGAGGCATGGGCTTTAAACAACCGGGGCCTGATTTATATTACCACCTCGCTGATTATTGTGGCATCGGTAGCAGGCATACTCAGGTTGCGGTCTGAGGGCTTTATTGTTGACGATCTGCCCAAAACCGATAAGATTTATACGGACCTCAAATTCTTTGAAAAGAATTTTAAAGGAGTGATGCCATTGGAGATTGTGGTGGATACCCGGCAAAAAAATGGCTTGCGGAAGAATCCATTGCAAACATTTTCCGCTATCGACTCCTTTTCAGCTTATATAGCCACCCTGCCGGAAACGGGAAAGCCTTTATCAATAGTAGAAGGGTTAAAATTTGCGCGGCAGGCATACTATGATGGAGACAGCAGTAATTATGGATTGCCCAATTCCTTTGATATCAGTTTTCTTTCGTCTTATTTAAGTACCAGGGCAGATGCGGGGTCGGGGAAAGCCAACTCGATGAACAGCCTGCTGAGCGCCTTTATGGACAGCAGCAGGCAGAAAGCCCGCATCAGTATTAATATGGCCGATGTGGGAACCAAGCGCTTGCCGGACCTGCTGCAACAAATACAGGGGCAGGCAGATCATTATTTTGATTCGTCGAAGTATACGGTGGTATTAACCGGTGCCAGCGTAACTTTCCTGGAAGGCAGCACTTTTATCATTAAAGGGCTGAAGGATAGTATTCTC
>CAXTMV010000254.1:0-7750 GCA_964245425.1 uncultured Flavihumibacter sp.
ATCTTGACTACTTCACATTATTTCCTTATTGTCCCCCATAATCCCGTTAACGGTCTCGCCAGATAGAGTGAGCATGTGTAGGTGTCGTTTTTAGATCACGACTTGGTTGGGCATTGTATTCTATCCAAATACTTGGGCCATCAATTCGGATATAATCACTGACAGCCTCTAATGAAGTAGTTCCGGAAAAAGCAAGGTAAGTGTCCGGTAGCTCCATAGCGTAAATGGCAAGTATCCTATCTGTCTCTTCCGATTCCAAATCTTTTACATATAACCTGATAGCTTTTAAAATGAGGTCTTGTTTGTCTTTTGATAAAAGTCCCACTTTCAATCCTTCTTTTGTTGAAGGGAAGGCATTGTCTTTACCTGGCCCCAGCAGAATATCTGAAAAGCTGGCCGATAATTTAGCTATGCCAAGTTCATTTTCTTTCAGTGCGGTAAGGATGTTGCTAAAAGCTGATCTTTCCTGTACCATGGGTTCATAATGCCTGCCATTCGCATCAATAGAAGACATAGGTTCTACTCCTCTGAAACTCGGCGTCATGCCGATTAGCTTTCCATCTTTATAGGTATTGGAAAAAGCGAGGTGATGGCCACCAAACTGCAGTTCCCAAAGTGCTGTCGTACTGGGCTCGCCTAAAAAAGCGATGTAGTAATTACCCGAACCAAATGTTCCGCTTTTACCGGGTAATGCGCCTATCAAATTGTCAGCAGCCAGTATGCCTTCCGCTTCATCAAAACCTTCATTTAGTGTTTTGTGTTCAAGGACAGCTGATAATAATGCCTTGGCTAAGTTTATTTGAGCAGGATTCAATTGACTGAAACTAATACCCACCCGTTCGGGATGACTGAACGCTTGCGGAAAGTTTGACCATTTAGCAGCGTCTTCTTTAGTCCAGGCCAGTTGAATAATCTGTTGTTGTTGCGCTGTCAATGACGATTTGAATGTATTGGCTAAAGAAACAATCTTCACAATGCCGTTTGGCTTTGCACTATCAACAGTTGAAGCTGCGGAACGCCCGGTTCTGGCTAAAACATTTTTAGGAATAAAACAGAAAAGCAAACTACATATTTGTAGCAGTAATCCTGCTCTAATGATTTTGATTGTTTTTTTCATAACTTGGTATTTTAATTAATTAGCTATTATTATGGACAGCGCATAAAGAGCCTCGCTTAAAATTCGTATGTTTTCACTTGCCTGAGGTAGCAGCATCAAATACCCGGCAAAAATTGCCACCACCAATTTTGCCAATTTCTTCTTCGGTAAAACCAGTGTTTAGCATTGCCTCCACTACTGCGTAATAGAAGCCAACTTTCTGATCCCTCCATGCTTCGTTGGTACGTTCTCCAATACGGGGCCCTTTATTTTGTTTCCCTTCAGGGCTCTTTTGATTATTACTATCAGGTGGAAGATCGTCATGATGATCACCAGAATCGCGGCGTGGACCACCAGGTCCTCCCGGTCCACCAAAGCCTTTATCATTGGGCGAACGGTAAGACGGCGTAAGTTTGGTATCGGTACCTATGCAAACGTGATCAGCCCCTGCTACATTAACCAATGCTTTTATATTTTGTGCATACGCCAGCGGTGTATCAGACAGATGCGTCCACACACCAATAACGCCTCCTGCATCTGCAACTATTTTTGCCTGTTCTTTGCTGATAAGTCTTGGCCGCATCATTTTTGCCATTCTTTCATCCTGCCCCAATTGCGTATCAAGGCCAGTATGTGTAATGATCATTGGTTTATCGGAAACTTTTAACGCTGCATTAATGGTGTCATTACTGCAGTGCGTAAGATCTATAAGTATTCCGAGCTTATTGCATTCTTTAATAACATCAGATCCAAAAGAAGTTAGTCCCCCTTTCGCAGGATTTGCATAAACATCACCCAATGGTACAGATGCATCGCTGTCATGTAACAAACCAAGTTGCCGCAGACCACGGCCAAATGCAACGCCGAGCCGATCTATCTTTCCTTCAAGAAAATGACCACCTTCAATAGATTGAATAACAATTGGAAGATGCTTGTCATGCGCACTACGCAAGTCCGCAAACTTTAATCCACGTTTTATATTATTGGTTGCGAGCAAGCTGTCCATTGCAATGAAACCGTTAGTGAAACGTTCATATGCTTCGCCTGGATTATTCAGTTTTTGGTAGTCGATAGCAAAAGTCATACAAATAGCAGAAAGGCCCGATTTCTTCATCTCACCAGTCATATCAACTTTAGGACCTGGCAATTCCGCTGCGTTAAGCGGAACATCAATATGGTTGTGCGTATCAATGCCCATGGTTTTCGATACAATTGCGGCAACCCGTGGATCGGCATCATCACCTGCCCATGAAAACAGTGGGTTTAGCATCATTACCGTTCCTGCACCAGCTACGGTATTAATAAACCTCCGGCGTGAAAAATGATTGCGTGTTTTTGTCATGATGCGTTTATTTAGATGTCAAGTTAAGTCCTGTAAATTAAAGCTTCTGGAAACACAGGTTGAAATTTAGCGACGAACCAGACAAAAATAGCGACCAAAATTAATTGGTGGTACATGTTTTTGACAAGTGAAGCTTACAAGCACACGTGATGTTTGTATTATTAATTTAAGATGTTCAACAATTCAAAAAGCAAAATTTCCACTTTGCTTGAAGTTTTTACTGATATCAATTGGCATTGAAATATTGTTACCTGACGGATTTAAAAAAATTGTGCAATGATTTATTATAAACCCGGTAGATCATTTATAGTTGTTGCTACGTTTAACTTGGATATTATCGCAAGTTTCTTTACTGCGATTGTTTTCATAGGTACCATTTCGACATTAAAATCTCTTTATGTTGAAAATTTCTTGTAATTTCACCATGAAATAATATTTATGTCGAATAGCCTTGCCTATTTAAGAGCTAAAGTCGAAAATTGGCATAAATCTCAACATCATGGCCTATAATAAAAGTAATCCTTTTAACGATCTGCCTAACTTACCACCAACAGATTTTACAGAATCGCCTGAAATTTTAAGGCATTTAGCCAAGGCTGCCAGGCATTTAGGTGAATTAAATGGCCTTTGTGCTTCCCTCCCTGATCCCCAGCTTCTAATTAATACAATTGTGCTTCAGGAAAGCAAGGATAGTTCCGCCATTGAAAACATTGTGACTACCCAGGATGAGCTATATAAAGCTGCCAGCGAAGAAGAAACAGCCAGCCATGCAGCCAAAGAGGTATTAAGTTACCGGGAAGCTTTATATGTTGGTTTGGAGAAAATGACGAATCAAAAGAATCTGCTGTTGACTAACACCATAGTGGACATTGTCCAAACCATTAAACAAAATAAAGCCGGAATCAGAAACGCTCCCGGCACCGCCCTGAAAAACGCCATTAACGGAGAGGTGATTTATACGCCGCCCTGCTGCGAAGACGTTTTAAGGGAAAAACTGGCAGCATTGGAACATTTTATTAATGATCCCGCCGTTTCTACCTTAGACCCATTGGTTAAAATGGCTTTTATCCATTACCAGTTTGAAGCGATTCACCCTTTTGCGGACGGGAACGGACGTACCGGCAGAATAATAAACGCTCTTTACTTGGTACAACAGGAACTATTATCCCAACCTGTACTTTATCTCAGCTCCTATATTATGAGGTATAAAACAGAATATTACCAATTACTAAAGGGAGTTACTGAAAAAGGAAATTGGCATGATTGGATAATGTATATACTTACTGCATTAATTGAAACAACGCAGCTAACTACTAAAAAAATACGGGCCATGCTTTCGTTGAAAGAAGAATATGAAAAGGAAATGAAGCAAGTATTGGGTGCCTCTTTTAGTTTTGAACTACTTCAGTTGATGTTTACATTACCTTATCTAAAAATAGAATTGCTCGAAAACCGGAAACTGGCGCATAGGCAAACAGCTTCTTCATGGCTAAAAAAATTGACGGAGGCCAAAATACTCAAGCCCCATAAATTAGGCAGAATCACTTACTATGTCAATTACCGGCTGATAGATTTGCTGGCAGCGGACCAATAAAAACAATTCGATAACGTGAGCTGCCTATTGTGTTGAATTACGGGCAATTATTCCTTATTTTACTAAGCCCCTTTAACCCTTATTCATGGATTTTGCCAAGGCGTACTCGCTCTATAAGAATGATAAAACGCTGCAGATTCTGCGAGCGGAGCACTTTCCATTACAATCTATTGATGTAACTTTTTTTAGTTATATGTTTCGGGCCGAGCATCTTCTGTTTCACCAAAAGCAAGACAGTACTAACCGGCCTTATCGAATACGGTCTTCCAGGAACGCTCGTCGCCGAATAAGTTTGATTTTGCATGGGCCTGAACAGAAATAGACTTGCCATCATTGCTCAATTTCCAAACCTCTGTTACGTAAACAAATGCTTGTTTCTGAACATTTACATGGCAAGGAGTGGCTACCATAAACTGTACAATCGAGTTAACAGTCATCGTTTGTCCATCAGCTGACAACTTTACGGTAAACTTCTTTCCTTTGTCCCGGCCATGATTAATTTGGCTTTCCTTACCGTCGAAGGCCAGCTTTTCCTGGCCGGCAGCCAGCGGAGCACCAGGAGACGGGTTGGGAATTTCTATGGTTAGAAAATCCGCCTGCTCGGTTATTTTCATTGTTTTAGAGAGCATACGATCTCCCTGGTCATAGGTGCAAACAATATTTCCGCCCATACTTATCGACTCTTTGGATGTCCATTCGCCGGAAAAGTTAGCGCGATGAGTGCCATTCTTCTGTTGCGCCTGTACGGCCAAATAAATTACGCCTGCTAACAAAATAATCAGGCAGGACAAAACTTTTCTTTTATTTCTCATTTGTTCATTTTTTAATGATGGTGAAGCGATCATAATTTACCCGGCGGGTATCGGCAAAATCATGATGGTTTTATCTCCTGTCAAAACGGATAATGCAAATCTACTTTGCTATTTTCCGGCCGGAGAGATTTGGATTGCAAATAAACATGTAACCTTTGTAAATAAATTGTAAATACAGCAACTTTACCACATAAGTGCCAACGAACGGACCCCGATGATAGCCGTTTCGTCGCATTCAGCCACTAATATTGTCGCACTTGTACCGTATTAACATGATTATTATGGGCGATATTTGCTTTAGCGGCCAGGGAATCCAGGCCGGCACTTATTAAAATAACAGTAACATCTAAAAACTACAATTATGGCAACCATCAATCCGCACATCAACTTCAACGGCAATGCAGAAGAAGCGTTCAATTTTTACAAATCAGTATTTGGCGGCAGCTTAGGAAAGATTATTCGTTTCAAAGACCTGTCAGCACCCGGAATGCACATAGCTGAAAAAGAAGCAAATAAAATCATGCACATTACTTTGCCAATAGGTAAAAACCTTCTAATGGCCAATGATGTTCCGGAAAGCATGGGGCCGACAAACGAAAACGAGAACAGGTCTAAAATAGCCGTTAGCGCAGAAAGCCGAGAAGAAGCCGATAAAATATTTAACGGCCTTTCAAAAGACGGAACTGTTGAAATGCCCATTGGCGACAGCCCCTGGGGCTCTTACTTTGCCATGTTCAGGGATAAATATGGTATTGAATGGATGGTAGAATATGATCCCCGGGAGAATGGGTAAACCAGGCACTAAAAGGTAAAACACCATACCAAGTGCTGCACGAAAAACCTATCATAAAAATGATTTTTTCCCTGAATCCTTCCCAAAAAATAAGGGTTCAGGGAAAAAATCTACCTTGCTTTTTTGTTAATCAGCGTCGCGATTCCCACTCATTACCTGTTCAGTTTCGGATTTTGCCCCGGTACCCCATTATTTTGCTGCAACCATTACCGGTGATCAACTGCTTTACTTCAGAAAAGCATCCAGGTAGCCGAGGATGGCACTGGTCTGCATCATCAGGCTTACATGCCCCTGCGCGGGCACAATGGCCAATTGCGATGTTGGCAGGCCGCCAAAATCAGCAATTACGGCACCGCCTAGTAATCGATAGGTTTTCATCAACTCTATTTTATCAAGGCCATCATTGTCGCCGGCGATCAGTAATACAGGCGCCTTAATGTTGGCAATATTGGCATCGCCCATATCGAATGGCACCCCGGCAAAAGCAATCAGCTGCTCTACAAAATTTGTCCATTTTGTTTTGTCAGGGGCTACTGCATCGTATGCCGCTTTCATAGGCGTATTCGCAAATAATTCAGGCTTCATACCTTTAAAAGCATTATTTATTTCGGGCATCCAACCACTGCTTTTATAAGTTGAAGAAATGATCACCAGTTTTCTCAATTTTTTTGGGAACCTTATGGCAAACTGGTAAGCTACGGAACCACCCATGCTATATCCTACAACATCTGCACTGTCAACTTTTAAGTAATTCATGACGCCTTCTACGTCACTTGCCAGCGTAGCATGTTCTAATTTTCTTGCTGAAAACGGCGTGTGTCCATGTCCCTGCATTTCAATGGCAATTACTTTTCTTGTTTTCGACAATTCGGGTATCAATTGCCCCCAGTTCCCTTCAATGGTCATAAAAGCGCCGTGCAGTAAAACGATGGGCCTGCCCGCACCATATACTTCATAATAAACGCTAATGCCATTAACCGGTACATAGCCTTTTTCGGCAGGCTTGCTTTGTTGCCCGCTGCACTGGAACAACACAAAGAAAAACATCGCCATTGTAAATGCCTGTTTTGAAACAGCTGCTGCCTGATAGACTTTTTTCATAAAACTTTATTAATTCGATGAGATATGATGACACTACAAAGATCGAAGAAATCCAGGGGGGAAGCCTGTGTAAACGCAACAACTTAGGGGCGATTTCCGTCAAAACCTGCCTGTCGCCTCCCGGCGGCTCTACAGCTCAGCATTTACAGCCTGTATTTGCCATCCTACGCCCCCCTATCCCAGGCCTTCAAAATACATTTATTTTCCAGCAACAAACAAAAGCAACCGGATCTTTTTAAAAGTCCACCGATCTTTCAATGCCTGAGGCCATTACCAGGAAAGCAAAAACACCCGCTACTTAAATATACCGATCGCGCGTCCATTCAACTGCTGGGCCTATTGCTTTCTGAAGGAATAGCAGACAAGCAATATTGAGCCGTACTGGAAAAACTCATTTCAGCACTTTGGTTTTTCCGAATTTCCTCGGAAAAAAAGTAAGCCCGGCCAGAAAATATTGCTGTTGCATATTCACCATTCCCCTTGTATAAGAGTAACTATTTCCATAGTTGAGTACACCACTGTTTTGGTGGAGTAAATCAAGTGCAGACAACTTCAACTCCAGGTTATTACCTTTCAGAAACCGATAAGACAGGCTTGCATTCCAGATAGTATAATTATGCTGCGGAACCCCCGAAAATTTAGTGGTATTAAAGCTGATATTATTATACAGGGAGAGTTTTTTAGTTATATTTAAGCCTGCCCCTATCCTTGAATAAGTTTGGAAACTCTGGTATTTGCCACTTGAACTCCCTGTTTGTTGTGCAAAATACAATTCAACAGCTTCCTGGAAATTCAGGGCAAAAACATCCTTATACGTATAATTTAAACCAATGGTATCCGACTGGGTAAAAAGATGGGAGATCAAAATTCCCTGGTTTGAAATACCCTGGTAATTTAAGTAACCCGGATTTCTGGCAACACGACCATTGGCCGACACATGCACCTGCAGCTGCCGGGCTCCGCTGGTAAAAGCCTTGTTCACAAAAAGAGTAGCACCCATATACCTGTTACC
>CAXTMV010000255.1:0-7726 GCA_964245425.1 uncultured Flavihumibacter sp.
TGTTTCCTTAGTTAGGCAGAAATATAAATGAAAATGTATCATTATATTTAGTATAAAAATTCGATATTCAATAGTATAGTTATGTAATCGTACAAATGAAGTCCGGCCGTTCCCGGCTGGGCACCGTTTTTACGAATATAAATACTTAATGTATGTATGTAAAAAGACCAAAATGGGTAAAATGAAATGCTTTGGTTTGATAGTGGCGGCAAACCTCCTGACGGTTGTTTGCGTGGCCCAACAGAAAGGCGATAATATCAAATTTGCTTCGCTCGACAGTGTGATTGTAAATGCCAATCGGAAAGTTTCCGGGTCCGCGTATTTAGCAGATATTGTTGGCATGAATCTCTTCGCTGGTAAAAGGACAAACGAGGTGCAGGTATCAGGCAGTACACCGGGCGTTGAAATGAACCAGGCCCGTACAGTATTGGCTAAAATACCAGGCCTCACCATGTGGGAGATGGATGGTGCCGGCACGCAGCTGAACATCGGATCCAGGGGCACCGATTCGCACCGTTCTATTGAAATGAATATGCGGCAGAATGGGTATAACACCAATTCAGACATGTTTGGTTACCCGGAAAATCATTATACGGTGCCGCTGCAGGCCGTTGAAGAAATCCAGCTGGTGCGCGGCTCTGCCGCCTTGCAATTCGGTCCGCAGTTTGGCGGCATGATGAATTTCCGGATAAAACAGGGTGACCCCCACAAGCCTCTTGCTATTGAAAGTGAACAGACCCTTGGCTCCAATAATTTCTTTAACTCTTTCAACGCCATCGGCGGCACAAAGGGCAGGCTAAGTTATTACGCTTTTTATGACAACCGCCACGGCGATGGCTGGCGCGACAATGCCAAATTCAATTACCACTCTTATTATGCACAGGTAGGTTACCGGCTTACCAATAAGATAACAGTATCTGCCGAATTCTCCCGCATGGATTATATACAGCAGATTGCGGGGGGCCTTACCGATGCCCAGTTCAATGCAAATCCCAAACAATCACTGCGGACAAGAAATTTTTTCCAACCTTTTATCAATATACCCGCCTTCAAATTCGAATATACTATTTCTGCCAGCACCAAGATGGAAGTAAGTGCGCACGCAATTATCGGCCAAAGAAACAGTGTGCAATTCATCAATGCGGGCAATATTCCTGATACCATTAACAAGGCCCTGAATGCTTATAATCCCCGCCAGGTAGACCGCGATTATTATACCGGCTTTACCACCGAGGCCAGGTTGCTGCACCATTATACGATTGGTAAAATAAGCAGTACGCTGTCTGCCGGTGCGCAGTATTTTAATGAGCTTACCAAACGCAGGCAGAAAGGAGTGGGCACCACCGGTAGTGACTTTGATCTTTCACTCGTTCAGCCTTATGGCATCGATCTTCACCTGACCACCCATAATGATGCGGTTTTTGCGGAAAATATTTTTCAGCTCAGTCCAAAATTATCCATTACGCCCGGGGTTCGCTACGAGGCCATCAAAACCGATCTGACAGGTGTTATCAACAATGCTACAGCTGCCATTGCGTATAAAGGCAGCCGGCATTTTCCATTGTTTGGCACCGGTGTGCAATACCAGCTAACGGGCACCAGCCAGCTCTATGGAAATATGTCACAGGCCTATCGCCCATACTTGTACGCTTCTGTAACACCTGCAGACCGGCTCGACCAGATCGACCCCCATTTAAAGGATAGCCGTGGGTATACGGCCGACCTTGGTTATCGCGGGCATATTAAAAACGTGTTGCAATTTGATATAGACGCTTTTTACCTGTATTATGGTAATAAAGTAGGATTGCTGTCAGAGCAATACCCCAACGGCAGTTCTTACCTGCTGACAACCAATATTGGAAATTCAATGGCCAAAGGAATAGAAGCATTTGCCGAATTGTCGATTGTAAAATTGCTGAACCCGAAAATAGCAAATGCCGATATCAGGATATTCAACTCGCTGACCTACGATCATGCAGCTTATACCAGCGGTTCGATTACTTTGTCTGGAAAAAATACGCCTGTTGCGGGCAAACTGGTAGAGAATGTACCAGCCTGGGTAGATAAAGCGGGTGTCGATTTTAGCTATAAAAAAGCATCTGCCAGCATACAGTACAGCTATACCAGCAAAACCTATAACGATGCCTTTAATACCGAATTCAGCAGCAATGGGGTAATTGGCGCCCTACCTGCTTACCATCTGTGGGACTGGAATTTCAGCTGGCAGTTTACGGCTAATCTGCACCTGTCTGCCGGCGTCAGCAACCTCAGCAATGAGAAATATTTCAACCGGCGCATCACCATGTATCCCGGCCCGGGCATATTACCTGCTGACGGAAGAACATTTCATGTATCGGTAGGAATAAAATTATAGGGGCAATTTTTATTCCGTGGTGAGTAGTCGCAGCATCGTGCCATACAACAGCTCCGCACCCAGCGCCAGGTCTTCGTAGCTGGCAAATTCAAGGGGGTTATGGCTGATGCCGTCTTTGCAGCGAACAAATATCATCCCGTAATCGCAGGCATACGATAAAGCCATGGCATCATGAAAGGGACCGCTCATTAACTCGGGTGCATCCAGGTTCATTTTTTTACATTCATCACGGATGATATCTTTTATCCATTCCGCGCAATAGCGTGGTTCGCTGTTGGTATCTTCCGAAATGCTGTAGGTGAGCTGGTGTTTTTGCGTAATGGCGGCTATCTTGTCCATCAGTTGTTTTTCATAGCGGTGTCTTCTTGCCAGGTCAATATCTCTTAAGTCGATGGTAAAGATTACTTCTTCCGGTATAATATTCCGGGAAGCCGGGAAAACCTGCAAAGTGCCCGTCGTGCCTACGGTTGGTGCGCCGGGCAGCTGGGTGGCAATTTCATTCAGGGCGATGATGATTTCGGCAGCCCCCACCAGTGCATCTTTCCGCATGGCCATGGGTACAGATCCCGCGTGGCCTGCCATGCCCCTGAGCTTCACCGTTAGCCAGAGCGGCCCGGAAATACCTGTTACCACACCGATTGGTTTATTACCGTTATCCAATACGGGGCCCTGTTCAATATGTAGCTCCAGGAAACAATAAATGCTGCCCGGTTTGTATTCGTCGCCGGCAAATTTCAACGGGTTGCAGCCGAAATCGAGCAGGGCCTGCTCTCTTGTAATTCCATCTTTATCGGTTCTTTTTAATTCACCCTCTTCCAGTTTACCCAATATGCCCCGGGAACCAAACAGTCCTTTGTTGAACCGCCAGCCTTCTTCATCGGCAAAAGAGATCACGTCTATACTTCGTGCCGGCACAATGCCCTGTTCTTTCAATGCCATTACTGTTTCAATGGCACACAATACCCCGGCTACGCCGTCAAACCTTCCGCCATAGGGTTGTGAATCCAGGTGAGAGCCCATCATTAATACCGGTAAATTTTTGTTTTTTCCTTCCAGCCTGCCAACCAGGTTGCCGAAATTATCAATATGGGTTTGCATGCCCGCTTCCTTCATCCAGCCGGCAGCCAATTCAAATCCTTGTTTTTCCAACGGTGTATGGGCTGGCCTGCAGGTGCCGGTTTCTCCTATCTTTCCTATCAGGCTCATGGCTTCAAAATGCTGTTGCAGGCGGATGGGGTTGATGGTCATGGTGGGTATTTATTAATCAATGGTCATTCAGGGGCAAGCCTCTTTTCTGAAATTCCTTCCAGTTCAGGTATTCATCGCCCTTGCGCTGTTCTACCATGGTAATGCAGTCATCTACTGGGCACATTACCTTGCAAAGGTTGCAGCCCACGCATTCGTCTTCTTTAATAGAATAGGTATTGTACGGTTTTCCGTACGATAAATTAATGGATTGGTGCGAAGTATCTTCGCAGGCAATATAACAAAGCCCGCAATGAATGCATTTGTCCTGGTTGATATTGGCTACAATATGAAAATTGATATCCAGTTCTTCCCAGTGTGTAACGGTATGTACTGATTTGCCTACAAATTCATCAATGGTCTTAAACCCTTTTTCATCCATCCAGTTGTTCAGTCCTTCACACATATCTTCTACAATCCGGAAGCCATGTTTCATAGCGGCCGTACATACCTGCACGTTAGAGGCACCCAGCAGCATAAATTCCACGGCATCCTTCCAGGTGCTGATGCCGCCGATACCGGAAACGGGTACTTTCCGGGTAACTGCATTCTGCGCAATGGTGGTCAGCATTTTTAAGGCAATGGGTTTTACCGCCGGCCCGCAATAACCGCCAAAAGTTGTTTTACCCCCTACATTGGGATTGGGAACAAGGGTGTCTAGATTTACGCCCGTTACGGATTGAATGGTATTGATGAGCGACAAGCCATGGGTACCGGCTTCTACCACCGCTTTGCCGGTGGGCACTACAGAATGTACATTGGGGGTTAGTTTAGTGATCACCGGTATGCTGGCTTTTTCCATTACCCATTCTACTACCATGCGGGCAATTTCCGGATCCTGCCCTACTGCGGCGCCCATGCCGCGTTCGGTCATGCCATGGGGGCAGCCAAAATTCAGTTCGAAGCCCATGGCACCAGCGTCTTCACATTTTTTTATCAGCTCATGCCAGCTTTCGCGATCGTTGTCGGCCATCAGCGATACAATCATGGCCCTGTCAGGAAATAGTTTTACTACCTCGGTAATTTCTTTCAGGTTAATATCCAGCGGCCGATCGCTGATGAGTTCGATATTATTGAATCCCATTACCCGTACGCCATTGAAGTCGACGGCAGAATACCGCGACGAAACGTTTTTTACCTGGCTGCCCAGTGTTTTCCATACCACGCCGCCCCAGCCGGCTTCATAAGCGCGAAGCACATTTAATTTCTTATCCGTTGGCGGCGCACTGGCCAGCCAAAAAGGATTGGGCGATTTTATACCGAGAAAGGAAGAAGATATGTCTGCCACAGGGAATTATTTTAAATTTTAAATGTTGAATGCCGGGACCAGTCAGTCATTCATTTGAATTTTCCTGACTTTTTTTAACAATGTTGGTTGAGATATTAATCAGGTGTTCAACCGCCGTTGGATAAAGTGTATAATCAATTTGTACAAGTTTAAAAATCAAAGCGCATGTCTACTATTTTGTTTACACTTTTCACAGTAAAAATTGTATAAGGTTTAATAAGGCCGCTGCGGGGCAACAGCATTTTTAATTTATAATTCAAAATACTGCAGGATAGCCAGAGCCCCGTCTTTCCCCGCCTGTACCGCGTCTACAACTTCCTTGCCGCCGTTTACGCAATCGCCGCCGGCAAAAACACCGGGTATATTGGTAATAGCTTTATTGGTAACTACTAATTTGCCCTGTTGGTTGTCTAACAGGTTCTCGGCGGCCAGTTGTTCGAAGGGCATTTGCCCGGCCGCTTTAATGATCATATCTACGTCTACTGTAAAAGTTTCACCGGTGTCTACCGGGCTGCGCCGGCCGCTGGCATCGGGTATACCCAGTTTCATTACACTGCAAACCAGTTGGGTTACTTTTCCGCCGGCACCTATTATTTCTTTGGGCGCTGCCAGCCATATAATCCTGCAGCCGTCTAACCGGGCAATATCCAGTTCCACATCGGTGCAGGGTTTTTCTGCTTCGGTTCTGCGGTAAACCATGGTTACTTCGGAAGCGCCCAGTCTTTTGGCCTGGGTGGCGGCATCAATAGCGGTCATGCCCATGCCAATAACCGCAACTTTGTCGCCCACCGGCGTTTCATGGTATTCGCGGTTGCGCAACTGGTAGATAAAGGAAATGGCATCTTCCACACCTGCCAGATCTTCGCCCGGTATATCCAATTGCCTGGCCAGGCCCACGCCAATGCCGAGGTACACCGCGTCATATGTACGTTTCAATCCTTCAATGGTAATATCTTTTCCCAGTTCCTGGTTGTAGCGGATATCGATGCCGCCAATGCCGGTGATATAGTCTACTTCGTCGGCGCAGAACTGGGGGGTCACTTTATAGGCGGCAATGCCATAGGTCATCAGGCCGCCACCCTTGCTTTCTTTTTCAAAAATGGTTACGTCTACCCCCTGCCGTGAGAGCATGTGCGCACAACTGAGACCTGCCGGCCCCGCCCCTACGATGGCTACTTTTTTGCCGGTAGCAGGTTTTCGTTCAAAAAGCTGCCAGCCTTTATTCATGGCTGCTTCGGTTGAATAGCGCTGAAGTTTGGCAATGGGAATGGCTTCCTCCTCCATCAGGTTATACACACAGGCGCCTTCGCAGAGTTTTTCTACCGGGCAAACCTTGCTGCAACCTGCACCCATGATATTGCTGGTAAAAATCGTTCGAGCAGATCCTTTTATGTCTTCGGTAGTGATTTGTTTAATGAACCTGGGCACATTAATACCCGTTGGGCAGCTCTTGGTACAGGGTGCATCATAACAAAAAAGACAGCGGTTAGCTTCTACCAGTGCGGCATTATGGGTTTCAAATGGAGGGTGGATATCAGAGAAATTCTTTTCGTATTCCTCTTTCCGTAACTTATTATTCTTTATTGACATGGTAATTAATGTGCTAATGTGCTAATGTGCTAAATGTGATGAATGTGCTGATGTGATAAATGCGGTAAATGAATGTAGCGACTGATAACCAGCTAAGACATTAGCACATTATTTATTTAAAGTGCGGTAATAACGCCATAGGTTTCCGGCCTCCTGTCCCTGAAAAACTGCCATTTGCTTCTCACTTCCTCAATCAGGTCAAGATCCAGGTCCGTGATCAGCAATTCGTCATTGTTTTCCGAAGCGCAGGCAATAATTTGACCCAGGGGGTTCACAAAATAAGAACTGCCATAAAATTTGCCCAGGTTCCAGGGTGCCTCGGTACCTACGCGGTTAATGCATCCCATAAAATAACCATTGGCAACTGCATGTGCCGGCTGCTCCAGCTTCCATAAGTACTGCGATTGCCCTACAGTGGTAGCGGATGGATTGTATACGATCTCTGCGCCATTCAAACCCAGGCAGCGTGCGCCGTCGGGGAAATGGCGGTCATAACAGATATACACACCTATTTTTGCGTACCTGGTTTGAAACACCGGGTAGCCGAGATTGCCGGGCTTAAAAAAGAATTTTTCCCAGAAGCCACCGGTATGCGGAATATGGTTTTTACGGTACTTGCCCAGGTAAGATCCGTCTGCATCAATAACAGCTGCCGTATTGTACAACACACCCGGCTGTTCTTTTTCATATACCGGCACAATGATCACCATATTGTATTTTCTGGCATAGGCCTGCATTTGTTCTGTTGTAGGGCCGGGCACTGTTTCAGCACTCTGGTACCAGGCTTTGTCCTGCCCCGGGCAGAAATAAGGCGTATTAAAGATCTCCTGGAAACAAAGTATCTGCACGCCTTTTTGCCCGGCTTCTTCAATCAGGGGGATATGCTTTTGCAGCATGGCTTCTTTTATTTCTTCAATGCTGCCTTCACCTTCTGTTTTAGGAAGCGACATTTGAATGAGGCCTGATTGTATGATACGGGACATGTAAAATATTTTTTATTTTAAATTTTTTATTTTGAATGTTGAATGGCGGACCACAGCATTAAAAATGCATCAATCAACATTCAAAATAATGCTTAGATCATTTGTGAGACTTTCTTTCTCCTGATAAACTGACCATATCCTTTGTCTGCCAGGCATGTATTATCATCAATTACCATCTTACCTCTTAATAAGACTGTTTTTACCTTACCGGTTAATTCCCATCCTTCATAGCCGCTGTAATCAACA
>CAXTMV010000256.1:0-3139 GCA_964245425.1 uncultured Flavihumibacter sp.
TGACAATGCTGCGTTACCTCCTCAAAGCAACACGCAGCATCGAAAAGGCTGCGAGCGCCCGGCCGGCCTGAGGCCAATCTATTAAAAGTTACCCGGACAACAATGATGTTGAATCAGAAGCAGGGCCTTTACAATTCAACCTTCAAAATAATTTTCTAATGTATCCTCCTGAACAACCTGCTCCATCTTACGCCATGATCCCAGCTCATCCAAATCAGCCAGGCCTCTCCTACTACATGGTCTTCCGGCACAAAACCCCAGAAACGGCTGTCCTGCGATCCATGGCGGTTATCGCCCATCATCCAGTAATAATTCATTCGAAAAGTATATTGATCGGTCGCCACGTCGTTGATGTAGAGTTTGCCGTCTTTCCATTCTGATTTGTTATGTTCGTATACATTAATAATACGGCTGTAAATGGAATAATTCTCCGGGGTGATGGTAATCGTAGCCGCTTTTTTAGGTACCCAGATAGGGCCATAGTTATCTACTGCCCAACTGGTATGAATGGTATCATACGGAAAATCGGTTTTCCCTTTTTTCATATACAGGCTGATGCTTTTGGCAAAGCCGCTTTTTTCCATTTTCACTTTTGCATCCCAGGTCAGCTGCATAATATAGCTGTTCTTGCCTTTCTCCGTGTTGGCCATCCATTCATTCTTTTCAGGTTCCATGTCCACATCATATTCTTCCTTCATAGTGGTGGCATCCATGGCCTGTCCATTTGTTTCCACTTCGTAATACATTTCAGATTTTGGCGGAAAAGGCACGGCCGCGCCGTTGATGATGAGGGTGCCGTCTTTTACCTGCAGGCTGTCGCCCGAAACTGCTACACAACGTTTCACATAGTTCTCGCGTTTATCAACGGGCCTCACTATCAGCGGGTAGTCGTCGAGGTTAGCCAGGATGGCCTGGCGTCCAATGTCGATATTGCCATTGCCCAGTTCCATACATACCTGGTAATACGGGCGGGCAGATAAAAAATCCTCCTTATTGATCATCGTATCGCCGGCAGGAAAATTAAATACCACGATATCGTTTCTTTTCACCGGGCTGGCAAACCAGCGGGTGTACGGAATTTTTATCCATTCCAGGTAAGAGCTTTTCAGGCTGCCCGGCAGGGTGGCATGCACAAAGGGCACACTCAGGGGTGTATTGGGAATGCGGGGTCCATAGGTTAGTTTGCTTACAAAAAGAAAGTCGTTGATCAGCAGTGTTTTCTCCATGGAGCCGGTGGGAATGGTGTAAGCTTCAAACACAAAAGTGCGGATCAGCGTAGCCGCTACCACGGCAAATACACCGGCATCGATCCACTCGCGGGTGGCCGTTTTTTTATAGTTCTTTTTAACGGCATCGGGTCCGATAAAACGGGTGTCTTTATGTGATGCGATATAAGGGAAATAAAATACCGGGAAAAAAGCCGACAGTGTATGAGCACCCAGCGAAAATTTACCGAATAATTTCACCCATTCAATCATAATGCCCATGGTAATAAACCAGCCGGCAATCGGTACCAGTTGCAGTATGGCCCAGTATGTTGGCCGCCGGGCAGTCGCCTGCATTAACCAGGTATTGTAAAAGGGAACAAAAGCTTTCCATGCCGGCAGGCCCGCTTTCGGGAACAGTTTGTACAAACCGTAAGATGGTAGCATAACCAATAACAAAGCAATCAGGTAAACAACAAATAAATCGTGTGCGGGCATTACTGTAATTTTAAATTCCGGCAAAAATACCATTCTCCGGTAAATGGCGCTAATATAATAATCAGCATTATATAAATGGAACCGGTCTATCAGTCGGGCAGACAGGATAAATATTACAGCCCTCCGTTAAAATAAATACAACCCTCTTGCATTAACATTTTCTTTGCATCCGCTCCTTATCTTTTTGGCATTACATTGCTGATGATGTCTTCTTTGATAATGGTCTTGCCGCTTAATATCACCAGGCGTTCTACTACATTTCTCAGTTCACGGATATTGCCGGTCCAGTTGTATTCTTTGAGTTCATCCAGTGCAGCCGTATCAATATATTTTTTGGCGATGCCATACTCGGTACAGATATCTTCCAGGAACTTGTCGGTTAACAGGGGAATATCATCTTTCCGATCATTCAGGGAAGGAACATGTATCAGGATAACGCTGAGGCGATGGTATAAATCGAGCCGGAAGCTTTTTTCCTCTACTTCTTTTAACAGGTCTTTATTGGTAGCGGCAACCACCCGAACATCTACCGTAATATCTTTATCGGCGCCTACCCGGGTAATTTTCGCCTCCTGCAGGGCGCGCAGCACTTTGGCCTGTGCGCTCAGGCTCATATCGCCTATTTCATCCAGGAAAAGTGTACCGCCGCTGGCCTGTTCAAATTTACCGATACGTTGTTTGATGGCAGATGTAAAAGATCCTTTTTCATGGCCAAACAACTCGCTTTCGATGAGCTCGCTGGGTATGGCTGCGCAGTTTACCTCTACCAACGGACCGGCGGCGCGGTTGCTTTTTTCATGCAGCCAGCGGGCCACCAGTTCTTTGCCTACACCGTTTTCGCCGGTTATCAGCACGCGGGCCTCTGTGGGCGCCACTTTTTCAATGGTCTCCTTGATCTTTTTGATGGGAACCGATTCGCCGATCATTTCCTGCACCCGGGCCACCTTGCGTTTCAGCACTTTCGTTTCAGTAACCAGGCTTGTCTTGTCCATGGCGTTGCGGATGGTTATCAGCAGGCGGTTCAGGTCGGGCGGCTTGGAGATATAATCGTAGGCGCCCTTTTTTACCGCTTCAACAGCCGTTTCTATGGTGCCATGACCGGAAATCATGATAATGGGCACATCGGGGTTCGACTCCCGGGCACGCTCCAGGAACTCGATACCGTCCATTTTGGGCATTTTGATATCGCAGAGCACTACATCGTAGGATTTCTCTTTGAAACGTTTCAAGGCTTCTTCACCATCACCCGCCTCGTCCATCTTATATCCTTCATAGGAAAGTATTTCCCCCAGGGTTTTACGGATTGCTTTTTCATCATCCACTATCAGAATATTTGACATGGCGCTTATTTGTTGAGGGGCAAAAGTAGTGAATAATGCGGGGAGTTGAAAGAAGGTAAATGGCCCCTTTCCGTCACCAATCTTGCAGATTCTTTA
>CAXTMV010000256.1:3149-7711 GCA_964245425.1 uncultured Flavihumibacter sp.
TTCTTTAACAGTACTACCCTGTGATTTTTTTTATACCCGGCATCTGTTCTGGTAAATCTATAAACAATGCCATTATGTTATTTATTCCTGTTACTGGCCCTCAGCGCAGGTAACAGCCAAACAAGCCACGCTACTGCCGCAATGCCCCCTGCTGCAACCAGTGCCCTCAATCCTTATTCAACCATTGGTGCCATTCCGCCGCCACCCGGATTTAGCAGGCTGCCCTGCAACAACAGCACATACACAGCCTGGCTGCGCCAGCTTCGCCTAAAAAAAAATAAAACGGTTTACCTGTTCAATGGCCAACCCAAAACCAACCAGCAGGCGCAGTTTGCCGTGCTGGATATACCGGTGGGCAATAAGGATCTGCAGCAATGCGCCGACGCCGTTATGCGGCTGCGCGCAGAATATCTGTATGCGCAAAAAAAGCTTGGTGCCATCGATTTTAGTGACAACGACGCCGTGCATTACCGTTTGCCTGCGGGCGCAGACAGGTCCGTATTTGATCAATACCTGGAAAAAGTATTTTCCCGCTGCGGTACCGCCTCATTAGAAAAACAACTGTTACCTATAACCGATTTTGAATCGGTTACGGCGGGCGATGTGCTGATAAGGGGCGGCCATCCTGGGCATGCCATGCAGGTAATGGATATTGCCGTAAACAAAGAAGGAAAGAAAGCTTACCTGCTTGCGCAAAGCTATATGCCCGCGCAGGATATACATGTGGTGATCAACCCGGCCAGTACGCAATTAAGCCCCTGGTATGAAGTGGATAGCAGTCCGCGCATTGAAACACCGGAATGGGATTTTCTGAAAAGCCAATTAAGAAAATGGCCCACTGAAAAATGATTGGGATCAAAGATCGAAATGCCCTTGTTGACCGGCATCAATATATCGTTTCTCCAATAAGCATTTCATCTTAGCAAGACAAAAGGTATTTTCAGAAATGGCGGCCACAACACCGTAAAAGCTGCTTATTTTTTATGACAGCGCATTGATACGTTCTACTATTTTTTTATCGCTTCCGCTGCTGTTAATTTGTATCAATAAACAACTGAACAACCGTATCCAAATCCTGATTTGAAAAACCAGTATCCTAGAACCAACAACCCGTAATTGATCCAGAAAAAACCCGGCCTTTGCTAACCCTGAACCTGCAAGTCCGTACCTGTGAAAACCAATCTGTCTCTTTGAAAACGCAATCCGCTTCACACGTTTTTTGCAGGGGCTTCCAATAAGGAAGCCTCTTTTTTTAAGACTGCTGCCCGTTATCATTTCTTTTTTCGCGTGCATAGCTGGCGGCCATAGCGGCAAGGCCGGCTACCAGGGCGCCGATAACAGCCGTTACCAGGATGAGTAGAAAAGAAGATCCGCCAAAAGGCAATAGCGAAGCCATTTTATGAGAGAGTACCTGTTCATTTTTTATATCAATCCACCAGGCCAGACCACCCCATAATAAAAAAAGCGCCGTAAAGCCGGTCATAAATGATTTGGCGGGTGGTTGGTGAATAAAAATAGCCACCAGGAAAGCTGCCAGGGCTATCGCCCACCAATCCAGGTACAAACAGATCACGAAACTGAGCAGGGCCGTTAAAAGAATGGATGTAATGAATTTCATAGCTTGTATTTATTCAGCACAGAAAACGGTCGTGCTACTTGTTAAACGTCATTTTATATTTTACCCGTTTATCCGCCTGTTCTTCTTTTTTCATCACCCAAAGCGGGTAATATTTTCCATTGGCCCAGGTATCAATAAAATCGTCGTAGAAAGGGCTGCCGGGGTTGCCGTTCTGTCCACCGGGATAGATACCGAAAGCCTGTGTTTCCGGTGTTAAAGACACTACCATCCGCCAGCTGGGTCCGTGGTCTGCTTTGGTGGCATTGATAACATGGTTGCCACCACCAACGGGCAGGTGCAGCCGGCTCAGCGCCGGCAAATGGGTGAGGTGGTTTACTCGGGTGTCTTTGAGGCGGGCCCAGGTAGTATTGCCTTTTGCCGATGCCTCTTTCAATGTGGCCACCGTCTTTTGAAAAGCGGCCAGTACATCATCTGAAAGTGTTTCTTTTTGTGGCGTATTGATATTGTCTACAAATTTAAACGACGAATCGCGCAGGATGCCTTCCAGTAAACTGCTCTGGTAGGGAACAAAATCTGATTTTATCAAGGCCATTTCATCGGACCAGACCTCGTTCTCCAGGCTATCCCATAAAACCGTAAATACCATCGGGCCTGTTTCACCTGTGTCGTTGCGGAGGTTCCATTCTTTAAATACGTCCAAATATTTTTTTTCGTCGGCATTCAGCCTGTTTTCATTCAGGTGCTGCAACAGAACAGGTCTTGCCATTTCTGCAAATACGTTGAAGTTGTCGGTTTGCAGGTCCATCATATCCTGCGGGGTAATATCTGCCATGCCGGCAAGCCGTTTGTTGATGGTCCACCCCCGGTAATTGGGAAAGCTGCCGCCGATATAGTATGGATAAGAGGTATCCACCGGCAATTGGTTGGCGCTGCTGATAAATCCTCTTTCCGGGTTAATCATGTGCGGATTTTCAGCTTGTGGTATGATACCCTGCCAGCGGTAGCTGCTGTCGGTGCCCGGCATAATAAAATCGCCCTGTCTTCTCCATTTGGCCGGAAATTCGCCCTGGCACCACATGGCGATATCACCGTTTTTTGCGGCAAAGGCGCAGTTCTGCCCCGGCGTATGCAGGTTCTTGATTGCTTCCAGGTAATCGTTGTAATTGTTTGCCCTGTCTAAGAGGTAAAACATTTTCATTTCGTTGCTGGGGTCGTGTGCTTTCCATCGTACGGCATAATTTTTACCATCGTTGTACTTGCTGGCATAGCTGTTATCAAAAATAACGGGCCCGAAAACGGTATAGGCAACGGTATCAATAAAATCGGGTTGTCCTTTAATTTTGATGCGTTCATACCGCGGTTCGGCGGCTTTCCATTCTCCGTTATACCAGTAAGCCGTACGCGAAGCATCTTTAAACTGAATCGTATAATAATCCCTTACATCTCTTTCTGCATTGGTAACACCGAATGCACAGCTGTCGTTAAACCCGATGATAATACCCGGTGCGGAAGGAAAAGAAACGCCATACGTGTTATAGTGGGGTGTATGGATTTGCATTTCATACCAGAGAGAAGGCAGGTTGAGACCCAGGTGTGGATCGTTGCATAAAATAGGATAGCCGCTTCTTGTTTTTTTACCGCTGACCGCCCAGTTATTGCTGCCATTGTCTTTATCTGGCTTTTGCGGCAGTACCGGCAGGGTTGCAGAATCTTTATGGTAGGTAAAATACAATGAGTCGGCGCTGGCGGGTATTTTTACCTGTACCGCCGGCATGTCAAACAATATGTCTTTGGGAATAATCGGGTCGAGCGAATCTGGCCGGAGGGGATTGATGGTCTCAAAATCAATTTTTGACAATGCATTCCTGGCAGCCGTCCATTCAAAATCACTTTCTGCACCAGCCAGGTCAAACGCCATGTACTTAATGAACAGTGCCGTTTTTAAATTGGTCCAGGGTTCCGGTTCATAGCCCAGCAGTTTATACTCCAGGGGCAGTTCGCTGCGGGTCAGCGATTCAATATAAGCGTTTACGCCGGCGGTATACGCATCGCACATTGTTTTGGTGGCCGTATCTGCTTCCATCAGCGCCAGCGACTTTTCAGCGGCCGATACCATACCGAGCCGCCTGAAATAACGGTCTTTATTCAAAACATCCAGTTGTCCAAATTTGTCGCCCATGATCTCGCAGAGGCGGCCGGCGGCGGCATGTGTCTGCAGCTCCATTTGCCAGAGCCGGAACCTTGCATGCAGGTATCCTTCAATAAAAAAAGCATCCGCATCATTTTCTGCAAATACATGCGGCACCAGCCGTTCATCAAAATATACTTCAGATTTTCCTTTCAGCTGGGGAAAAGACAAATCGGCGCCGTAATTGATATCTGCCGGTTCGGCGTTCTGCCATATACCCTGCTGCGGGCTTAACAATATTGCCAGGGGCGCTTTCAAAAAAAGCTTTGTTCCCAGCAGCAGAATCAGTGCAACGGTAATAAAAACCGTACTGGCAAAAGGGATGATTTTCATACGTTAAATAATCACTAAAACAATACCCCGAATGTAGAGCATTTTATCTGTGTTACGCAAGGCCGCTCCGGAATGATTTTTTACCGGCCCTACCACCCGGGGCACTACCACAAAATTGTATTGCCGGAGACTGTAACCTGTTGCGGCTTTACGGGGTCTTATAACAAAGCATAAAAACTGTCCATGGTTAAACGCAGCAGGCGCCAGGCAGTCGAATAAATGAATACATGATCATGAAAAAAGATTTACATTATACGCACCGGGTGGTAAAATGGGTATTGGGGGGACTGTTTATCATGCTAATCGTTATCTGTCTTTCCTAGTAGGCGGCAAGCGGCAGGCCTGTCAGATTACCACAAGGCGGTAATACCACTTAATGGTATTGCAGAACCGGGCCAATTGCTGCAATTTTATATTCCTAACAGATTAAACCATCCTGGTAAAAAAAGGTCAATTATAAGT
>CAXTMV010000257.1:0-7687 GCA_964245425.1 uncultured Flavihumibacter sp.
GTAAAAGAAATTGCAGAAAGGCACCAGGTTAATTTCCGGTATTTCGATACACATTTCATTGGCATCAGCATAGATGAAACTACTATGCAGCAAGACCTGCTTACGATCGTTTCCATTTTTGAAGAGGCCAATGGCAAAAGCAGTGCAGCCATCAGTTTCGACAACGACGAACAGCACGGTAACATACCGGCTGCATTAAAAAGAAGCGCTTCCTTTCTGGCGCAGGCCGTTTTTAATACCCATCACAGCGAAAGCCAGATGATGCGTTATATCAAATACCTCGAAAACAAAGACCTGTCTTTGAATACTTCAATGATTTCACTGGGCAGCTGCACCATGAAACTGAATGCCGCCACTGAACTGATCCCGGTTAGCTGGCCTGAATTCGGCGGATTACACCCCTTAGTTCCGGCCAATCAGGCCCTGGGTTACCAGCAGATAGTAGACGAACTGAGCAGCTATTTATGCGAGATAACCGGGTTTACCGCCTGCAGCCTGCAACCCAATAGCGGCGCACAGGGAGAATATGCAGGCCTGCTGGCCATTCGCGCCTACCACCTGGCAAAAGGCGATACCCACCGCAATGTAGTACTAATACCGATTTCGGCACATGGTACCAACCCCGCAAGTGCTGTAATGGCCGGTATGAAAGTAGTTGTGGTTAAGAGTGATGAGGACGGGCACATTGATGTGGCAGATCTGAAAGCAAGGGCAGAACAATACAAAGACAGCCTGTCTGCATTGATGGTCACCTACCCGTCTACCCACGGCGTATTCGAAGAAAGCATCATCGACATTTGCAATACCGTACATGCCAATGGAGGACTGGTATACATGGACGGCGCCAATATGAATGCACAGGTAGGTCTTACCTCCCCGGGTATGATTGGGGCAGATGTTTGTCACCTGAACCTTCATAAAACCTTTGCCATTCCCCACGGCGGTGGCGGCCCCGGCATGGGCCCTATTTGCGTAAACAACCTGCTGAAACCATATCTGCCCGGTCATGTAACAACAGAGAACGGACGCTCCTTCACCCCGCAGGGCGCAGTATCGGCGGCAACTTATGGTTCTGCATCCATCTTACTCATCAGTTACGCATATATAAGACTGTTAGGTGCAGACGGCATGAAACGCGCTACCGAATATGCGATCCTGAATGCCAATTACATGCGTGCCCGCCTTGAAAAACATTACCCCATTCTTTACCTGGGCAATAACGGGACCTGCGCACATGAATTTATCGTTGACCTCCGTCCTTTTAAAACCAGCGCCGGCATAGAAGCGGAAGATGTTGCCAAACGTTTGATCGACTATGGATTTCATGCACCTACCATGAGTTTCCCGGTGCCAGGCACCATCATGATTGAACCTACTGAAAGCGAGGACAAAGCCGAGCTTGACCGGTTCTGCGATGCCATGATAGGCATTTACGAAGAAATCAAGGCCATTGAAAGCGGGAAGGCAGATAAGACGAATAACCCGCTAAAAAATGCGCCGCACACGCAATGGACTATTTGCAGCACAGAATGGAAACATCCTTACAGTCGTGAGGAAGCAGCTTTCCCGCTGGCATACACGGTAAAAAATAAATTCTGGCCTTCCGTAGCAAGGATCAATAACACCTATGGCGATCGGAACCTGGTTTGCACCTGCGAGCCAATGGAAAGCTATATGGATGCTGAAAATGGCTGATGGGAATGCTTTGATATGACAATGTTGGAATAGGAGATTTTTTGTGCAGGTGCAGATAAAATCGACACGCAAAGTTTGGAGCGATTAATAGGGTAATGGATATTCTCCCTGCCATTTAACCAGGCTGATGAACCGTTTTAATAATAGCGATGTGTTATCAAATATTGAATAGCGCTATCAGCGAACAATGTAAAGGGCCAAAGGCCTGTAGTCTGTCGTCCCGGACTGAAGCCCCGCGGCCTAATTAACCAAATAAGAATTACCCTTTTATAAAAACCCGGCTGATGAGCCGGTTTTTATTGAGGAATAATTTCCCCGGCTGCCAATGGCCCATTGTTAATACAATCCTTCTTTTTTACAGCCCTGTTCGGTATGCCCGCTCAATAAGGTATGCAGCTACCAATCTCCTGTAGCAGGATAACTACAAATGGTCTCTGGCACAATTTTTAAACCTCCTCTCCTTATTAATCTAAAACGATTACCATGGAAAATACAACGAGGCCAAAAAAAAATACGCAAGCCAGTGACAATTCAAAACAACCCGGGTATATAACAATGGACATGCCCGAGGTAAAAGATATTCCGGGCCAGGAAAATGTGACAGTGCCACGCATACGCGAAATGGAAGATACCACCATTTCTTCTTCGGATGAAGAAGGAGATGGCTTGTTGGACGACCTGAACAGCGATGATCGCAACATCAGCCTGATCGATTCATCTGACGTTACATCAGCGGAAAGAAAGGCACTGAAACAAGCCGCCGGCCATCAGCCCACAGAAGAGACAGCTGACTTCAAAGAAATGGTGCTGGACGAACGCGATAATGACGGTGACCTGCTAAATGAAAAAAGCATCCGGCAGGATCGCACCGGAAATGACCTGGATACACCGGGCGCCGATTTGGACGATGCAGATGAAAATATTGGTGAAGAAGACGAAGAAAATAATATGTACAGTCAAAGCCAGCGGGATCAATAAATATGAATTATCTAGAAAATTTTTATCATCGTGGCATCAATTGGCTACTGGCGCACGGACCCAGGATTGCCATCGCCATCATTGCTTTCTTTTTAGCACAAATGGCCATTCGGTTCTCCAGGAAATGGCTTCGGTCTTTCCTGGACAGAACCAAGATAGACCCATCGGTTAAAACCTTTATGGCCAACCTGATCATTGTAATATTACAGGTGGTGCTATTTGTTTTGCTGATGAAGATTGTAGGCATACAAATGACTGTTTTTGCCTCCATTGTTGCAGGTCTTACCGTGGCCATTGGTCTGGCATTATCCGGCACCATGCAAAATTTTGCCAGTGGTGTGCTGATCCTGCTGCTGAAACCATACCGGGTGGGCGACAATGTAATTACCCAGGGCCAGGAAGGCTTGGTCTCCTCTATTCAGCTGTTTTATACGGTCATTCTTACATTTGACAATAAAACGGTAATAGTGCCCAATAGTAAATTATCAAATGAAATCATTCTTAATCTGAGCCGCCAGGGCAACCGGCGGGTAGACATCGAACTGAAGTTTAAATACGGCATTGAATTCGACAGGCTTAAAGAAGCGATTACAAAATGTTTCACATCCCTGGGTAATATTTTGCAGGAGCCGGCCTTGCGGATAGGCATTTCAAAACTGGATACAGATAATTATTCAGTCATTATAAATACCTGGATACCAGCACATGGGTTTGAAGATGGCCGGTTGCTTATAAACGAAAGATTATTGCTCGATTTGAAAAAAGAGGGTATGCTGGGCACTGCCTGACACCTGTTTAGCATGCGTAAAATGGGGCGCCGTCTCCTTTTAACCCGGTTTTTTGATTTTATCTGGTAAATCAGCCGTATATTTGCTGTTCAATTTATTATCAATACAATTTACAATGAGCACAAAAACAAAAGGAACCGTGAAGTTTTTCAACGGTGAAAAAGGCTTCGGTTTTATTAAACACGACGATTCCAACAAGGAAACCTTTGTACATGCCAGCGGCCTGATCGACCAGGTAACAGAAGGCGACAAAGTTGAATTTGATTTGCAGGAAGGAAAGAAAGGAATGAACGCGGTGAACGTTAAAAAAGCCTGATAATCCCTTTATTAGAAACAAATTTTAAGGCTGCCGGATGGCGGCCTTTTTTGTGCCCGCCTCAAAAACTGTGTTTTATCCAATTGCTGAGGGTAGCTGCGCTCCAGGCACCCGGCACAATAATACGGCGGATGGTATAAAGCGGCTCCTCGTCGCGGCGTTTGGCCGACAACTGGAAAGCAGCCTGAAAACCATGTGCTTTTAATTGCGGAATCGCCGCATCATTCCACAAGCCGAAAGGATACGCAAAATAATGAATGGGTTTGCCGGTAATGGCCTCCAGTGTTTGGGTTGGTTTGTCTATCTGAACGGCCCAGTCGGCCGCTGTAAATTTCTTTATATTTTTATGATCCCAGGTATGTGATCCTATTTCATTACCTGCCATGGAGAGTGCCTTTACCTGTTCGCGGCTCATGTAATGGGGGCGTCCCAGTGAAACCGTCATAATAAAAAACATGCCCTTAAATCCATATTTTTCCATAGTAGGTTTCGCAATCGTATACTGTGGTAAATCGGTATCGTCAAAAGTCAGCAGTATGGGTTTGGACGGCAGTACGGCCCCGTTCAACAGGTAGCTGTACAACTGATCTGCCGAAATGGTATGAAAACCACTATCTGCCAGCATTTTGATCTGGGCTGCAAAGCTGGCTTCCGGTACGATATAATCTTTTGCCTGTTTTGAATCGGTTGGGCGCCAGTCGCGGATCTGGTGGTAGCATAAAATAGGGACTTGCTGCCTGCTCATGATGGCAGCAGCTGATGCCGGTTCTTTCATACCTGCAATCGGCTTTGCTACATAATCTGTATCAGATGGGTTGATAACAGTGGGTAGGGCTGCAGCCTTTGCAGCAGATGAAAACTGGCAACCGGTGGCAATAACCAGTGCAGCAATTATAACAGCGATGGCCGCCTGGCCGGTAATGGGGTATGTAGCAATTTTCATAGTTACAGAAAGCTTAGATCAACACGGATTCACCGGAAAAAACGCCGGGATTAAATTTTTGTTGTGGCGGAATGGCAGAAAAACGACTCATCGTCTCAGGCGGTTATCTGCGGTTGTTTTATTTCAACCAGTTCATTCAGTTTATGTAGTTCAAGGATGGTTGTTTTGCCATCATCGCTTTCGCGGTACATAGGTTTGAATTTCTTATTGAATGCTATTTCTTCATATGTATACGAAGTTCGTTGCAGCACCACATTTGAATAAACATCGTCGAATCCCCGCACCAGCACGTACAGTTCCACATCGCCGGTTTTCATATCATCTGCCGTAAACCCCGAAAACGGGCTGTTTTCATCTATCGGGTGCACCACCGTCCAGTTCATGGGCAAACTGTCTACCCGGCTGCGCTCCAGCTTCAGGTCAAAGAACTTATAGACAGGCTTGCTGTTCTCTTCCACCTTCAGCCCCAGGTTTACCTTTATTTCAACATTGGTGAGAAAATGATTGTCTTTATAGGAAGCAAAACGAAACATCAGGGCTGTCTTATCCTGGTAGGGCGATACCAGCGCAAGGTCGCTGAAGACCAGGTATGATTTTGGTTTTGAAAAGCGGCCGTATATCAAACCCGTGGCCACAGCAAAAGAAAGAAAACCACTCATTGCCTCGATGGACGCAATAAAATTGGCCGCATCGCCTACGGGGTTTACCCGTCCATAGCCAACGGTGGTAAAGGTTTCCGTACTGAAAAAATAGACTTCCTTTATTTTCTGCCAGGGAGTAACGGCAATCATACCGATAAAACCGTCTGTGCCAATCAGCAGGTAAATCAACGTATATACCAGGTTGATAACCAGGTAGAATAACACGATAAGGCCAATAAACTTCCAGCGGGGCAGGTTCAGCATATTATGATAAATGCTAAACCGCTCCCAGAAAGGCATTCCTTCTTTACGCAGGTTAAAGGTTCCGTCGCGGTTTATAAAACGCCCGCCATAATCACTGGCATTATTACCGAAGCCGGTATCATTGTTTATGGTAGAAGAAGGGTTTACTTTTTTTAGCAAAGACATAATATTGTTTCGTTGGATAGTTATTCAGTAATAGTATGGCCGGCGCTGTTGTCTGGCATTACCTGCAACGCAGAGGCAATCGCATTAACGCAGGTTATAAATCCGAGTAGGCGGCCGCGTGGCATAAAATCACTTCTGCCTTTGAAACATTGTGCTGGTATTCAGGCAGGGCTACTAATTTCTTCCATTCAGGATCAGCGCTAAAGGTCTTCCAGTGCTGTTCACGCGCAGCCATGTTGTCAAAACTGGTCAGGTACATGAGGTTGGGCATATGGCTGCCATTGATAACATCTGCATAAAATACTGCATTAAATTCAAGTCTTGTAAACAAAGGTATTTCGCCGCCCTCATTGAACATGTGTACTTTGTTAACATGCAATTTTTCTGTAGGGCTCTCATAGCTTCTCAGTTCATATACCCGATCTGCATGTACACCCGTAAGACCTGGCAACTGCATTTGCGGCGCCAGTGGAAAAGCCAGCAGCCAAATCGATTCCATTCTTGTATAAGGCGGGGCATCGTAAGCAGCTGTCAGGTAGCTGCTGCCGGCCGTGGCGTATGCCGCATCTTTTTCCAGTTGTGAGGGCAATGACAATAATTCATCAAAAGACTTGAAAGGCACAAAAACATAGATCAGTTTATCGGCAGCCGTATCATTGGCAATGGGTTTAAATACCCCTGTTTTGCTGATGCCTTTGCGGTGCAGTGCCGGTACCAGGGCATGTTCCAGGTAATCATCGATTGTTTTTTCCTGGGCAGCTGTTTTAAAATGATACACGGTTATTTCATAGTAGTCACGTACCGGTTTTTTCTCGTTCGAAAATCCTGGCAATGCTGTAAAAAAAATGCAGGCGGCCAGCAAAACGAAGCAGGCCGGGCGCTTGGAAAATGCAGTCATGGTAAATTGTTTGGTTATATTTTGTCCGGCATAGCCTTCCGGCATTAAAGCTACTGAATTTTAAACAGGGCGCCGCATTGGTAGCCAGCAGCCGGTTAGGATCCAAATCTAAACATCCCGCTGCAAATAAGGCGCTTTCCATCCATATTATTACCGGAATAGGCGGTGCAGGATGGGCGGCCGATTAAAATTAGAACCGGTTTTGAACTTTGTAAGAGTAAATTTGTCTTTATCCTTTCAAATCAAATCATTCCACTATTTATGAGTACAACAAAAGCATATGCGGCCCAGGACGCCGTTTCACCTGTTGCCCCCTTCAGCATCGACCGCCGCGAAGTGGGTTCGCACGATGTAGAAATAGAAATATTGTATTGCGGCATCTGCCATTCAGACCTGCACCAGATCCGCAATGAGTGGGGCAATGCCATGTATCCGATGGTGCCCGGCCATGAAATTGTTGGGCGGGTAACCAAAACCGGCAACGCGGTAACCGCATTCAAAGCGGGTGACCTGGCCGGCATCGGTTGTTTTGTGGATTCCTGCCGAACCTGCCCCCAATGCCTGGCAGGCGAAGAACAGTATTGCGATAATGGTATGACAGGTACCTACAATGCCTACGAAAGGGATGGCAAGACGATTACTTATGGCGGTTACTCAACACAGATAGTAGCAGATGAAAAATATGTACTGCATGTATCGGAAAAATTACCGCTGGAAGGAGTGGCGCCGCTTTTATGCGCCGGCATTACCACTTATTCGCCATTGAAGCATGTTGGGGTTCGTAAAGGACATAAAGTGGCGGTACTGGGGCTGGGCGGCCTGGGGCATATGGCAGTTAAATTTGCCGTATCCTTTGGCGCTGAAGTAACCATGCTCAGCCATTCCAAATCAAAAGAAACGGATGCAAAAAAGCTGGGCGCACATCATTTTGCCCTGGCTTCAGACCCGGCAGTCATGGCGGGCCTGCAAAATAAATTCGATTTCATTCTTAATACGGTG
>CAXTMV010000258.1:0-7664 GCA_964245425.1 uncultured Flavihumibacter sp.
AGATAATTATTGTAAATGATTTGCATTATCTTTTCAGTAATAATGGTTTAAAAAGCATGCCAGCCTTCTATGTGCTCCCCTGCGCCGCCCTGGGTAACAAAATAGTAAAAAGATGCACATTAAATTCCTCAACAACTGTTCAGCGTGGTTATTTTTCCTTTGGTACCGGCCTTTATATCTGGTGCGCGTTTTGTTTGAGATCTACCAGTGCAACTGCCATTTCCATAAAAAAAATCTGATGAAAAAATATCTCCTCCTGCTGCTATTGTCTACCCTTGTTCTTGCCTGCAATAACAACAGCCTATCCGCTGTATCGCCGGCAGCCAGTGAACAGGCCGCCGTTATAAAAGATTCAGCGTTCAGCAACGTAGACTCATTGCCTGCCCCCTTTGCTACCCAGTCGGTCAAAAATTTCAGTAAAGTAATTGGATGGCCGCCGGGCCAAATGCCCATTGCTCCTTCGGGTTTTACCGTCAGCAAATTTGCCGACAGCCTCGACAATCCCCGGTGGATATACCAGGCACCCAACGGTGATATTTTTGTAGCCGAGGCCAATACCGTTTTAACGGGTCTAAAAAAGCTGGGCGCCAAAATTGCGCCCAAAATAAGAACAGAACACCCCGGTACAAGCGCCAACCGGATAATACTTTTCAGGAATGGAAAGCGGTATGTGTACGCCGAAAACCTGAACCGCCCCTTCGGCATGCTGGTGCTTCACACACATTTTTATATTGCCAATACAGATGGCCTCCAATTATTTGATTACAACCCCGCAGACACCCTGATCAAAGGGCCGGGCAAAGCCATTCTTGCTTTGCCGCAGGGTGGTTATAACAATCACTGGACACGTAATATCATTCCCAGTCCCGATGGAAAGAAAATATATGTATCTGTTGGCTCCGGATCAAATGCCGGTGAACATGGCCCGGAGAATGAAATCAGGCGGGCTAATATATTGGAAATAAATCCCGATGGTACCGGCGAAAGAATATATGCCAGCGGACTGCGCAACCCGGTGGGAATGGGTTTTCAAAAAGCCTCGGGCGTCTTGTGGGCAGCCGTAAATGAACGGGATGAATTAGGCGACAACCTGGTGCCTGATTATATAACCGGTGTAAAAGAAGGCGGCTTTTATGGCTGGCCCTATTCTTATTTTGGTGCACACCCTGACCCGCGACGCAAAGACGACCCAAGGCCCGACCTGGTGGCCAAGGCCATCGTTCCTGATCTTGCCCTGGGCCCGCATACGGCATCTTTAGGCCTGGCCTTTTACGAGGGCAATGCATTTCCAGTTCGTTACCAGCACGGTGTTTTTATCGGCCAGCATGGCTCCTGGAACCGGTCTGCGCTGGTGGGTTACAAAGTTATTTTTATTCCGTTCAGCAATGGAAGGCCCAGCGGCAAGCCCGAAGATTTCCTAACCGGTTTTATTGCTAATGAAAAGAAAAGTGAGGTATATGGAAGGCCTGTAGGCGTAACCATTCTCAGCGATGGCTCATTGCTGGTGGCCGACGATGCATCAGGTACCATCTGGCAGGTGCGCAAAAAATAAATTTATGTAGATGCTTTTGCCCATCTGGGCAGAAAGAGCCCTGCATGGTTCGTCATACAGCCTTATAAAAACTGGCATCATTTTGCAAATCATTCAATTGAAAAATTTCATTCATAACACAAATAACAAATTTATGGGCAACCTACTTTATCTTATCGCCGTTATCCTGGTAATCGCCTGGGCCATCGGCTTTTTCGCACTGCATGCAGGCGGCATCATTCACATTTTACTGGTCATTGCCGTTGTCTCTATTCTTTTCAAGGCTATCGGGCGCGCTGCCTGATCTTTTTTAACCTGCGCTTTACTGCAATCACATGATGAACAATCCGGTATCATATTAATGACGCTGCACTCTTTTAATGAGTGCAGCTTTTTATCTGCTCTATTTTATTTGTACATACCCAATCAGATATCGCCTACATCCAGTTTTATCATTTCGATATGGGGGATGCCATCTTCCTCGTAGGGTTCTCCATCATCTTTAAAACCCAATGAAGCATAAAAAGATTTGATATAGGCCTGCGCCCCAATGCGAATGGGGCCGGTTCCGAAAATATTCCTGCATTGTTCAATAGCTGTATTCATCAGCACCCGGCCCGCGCCCGTGCCGCGGACGGCAGCACTGGTTACTACCCTGCCGATGGACATTTCAGTATACGACAGCCCTGGGGGCAGCAGCCGCGCATAAGCCAGTAGATCATTATTTTTATTGCTAAGCATAAGATGGTGGCTCAACTGGTCTTTATTGTCCATGTCCAGGTATACACAATTCTGCTCCACCACAAATATTTCACTGCGAAGTCTTAATATGGCGTACAATTCTGCGGGTAACAATTCATTGAATGGCTTAACGTTTACAGAGAGGCGCATCAGAAAATTAATAATTAGACATGAGCCATTAATAATGGGGTTTGAAAAACAACCTGCCGTACTGCTAAACAATCAACTGATCAATCAATTAGCTGCTCACCGTTGCTGCTTAAACAACCAGGGCAGTAAAGCTGGTTCCGCAAATGCATTCTTCCAGCTGTCGTGCCCTACGCCTGGGTATTCAGTGTATTGCAGGCTGGCGCCAGCTTTTGTAAAAGCCGCCACCATAGCCCGGGCATAGGTAACCGCTACGGCGGGGTCTCTATCACCCTGGAATATCCAAACTGGAAATTTCTTCGCATATTCTTTCACTTTGCTGGTATCGCCCGCGCCGCAGATAGGAAAGGCCGCAGCAAATAGGCCAGGTCTGCGCCAGAGCAGTTCATAGGTGCCCATGCCACCCATGGACAAACCACCTACATACAGCTTTTTACTGTTCACCACGCCGGCAGCTACCAATGAATCTACCAGCCGCATCACCAGGCCCAGCGCAACACCCACCGGCTCATCAGACAAGAAATTGAAGCGTTTGGTAGAATCAACATCGGCCCTTCCGCTCATTCGCGCCCAGGTATCTGCCTGCGGACATTGTGGAAACACAACAATGGCGGGGTATTGAAGGCGATTGGCCGTATCTGCAAACAGGCTCCCACCCCATTTTAACTGTAATTCATTGTCGCTGCCGCGTTCGCCAGACCCATGCAACAGTAGTACCAACGGATATTTCTGCTTTGCTTTATAATTTAATGGATACTGTACCCGGTAGCGGAGTGTATCACTCCCATGAACAAGCTCTTTTTTTTCAAAACTGGCGTTTGTCTGTACTTGCGCAACGGCGGTTATTGCCCATGCCATACAGCCCAGTGATAAGATGAATTTAAACATGCTATGAAAATACGTTTTTTCCGGTTGTCAGTCAGTCTTGTTGCTGATTCCCCGAAATTGGTTCTGCAATACTTTCCGCGCGGCGTGATAGCCGCACATGCCATGCACGCCACCACCCGGCGGTGTAGCGGAAGAACAGATATAAATACCTTTTGCCGATGTGGTATAAGGCGAACACCTTAGCACCGGCCTGGTAAACAGCTGACGAATATCCATGATGCCACCATTGATATCACCGCCCACATAATTGGGATTGTATGTTTCCATTTGGCTGCTGTTCATGGTATGCCTGGCCAGTATCCTATCACGGAAACCCGGCGCAAAACGCTCTACCTGTTTTTCAATGGCAGCGGTCATGTCTTTTTCAGCGCCATTGGGGGTATGGCAATAAGCCCATGCCGTATGTTTTCCGGCAGGTGCCCGCGAAGCGTCAAACAAACTTTGCTGGGCCAGCAATACAAACGGTTTTTCCGGGTGGCCACCCGCTGAGGTCTGCTGTTCAGCGGCGGCGATCTCCGCAAAAGTATTACCGATATGAATGGTACCGGCCCGCCTGCATTCCTCCGCAATAAAAGGAATGGGCGCATCCAGTGCCCAGTCTACTTTAAAAACACCCATGCCATACCGGTAGCGTTTCAATTGCCATTTATACAAGGCAGAGAAACGATGGCCGGCGATCTGTAATAACTGTTTTGGCGTTACATCAAATAACAGCGCATGTGCGGAAGGCAACTGATCAAGCGAATGCACATAGAACTGGGTTTCTATTTTGCCGCCCAGTGAAATAAAAAGGTTGGCCAGCGCCGTTGCAATGGAAGCGGCTCCGCCTGCCGGAACAGGCCAGCCGCGCAGGTGGCCTGCTGCCAGTAATACCATACCAACCGCCGACGTAGCCGCATTGGAAAGATCCTGAATGGCGTGAGCGGTCATCCCCGCCCATAATCCTTTTGCTTTTTCTGTTGTAAATCTTTTTTCGATGCGCGTGGCAGGTGCCAGGGCATTCCATCCAAAGCGGGCCATTAATAGGGGATGGGCGGGCAGGCGCAAGGGCGCCAGCACATCTGCGGCGATGGCCGGCCAGTCGTTCAGCACCGGACTTATTAACCGGCGGTATACCGGCGCATCGGCCGCCAGCAAGGCGGCTGTTTCTTCCACACTTTTCAGCAACACCGCGGCGCTGCCATCGCTGAAAGGGTGTGCGGCGGCAACAGGTGGGTATATATATTGAAGGCCCTGCTGTTCGAGCTGCAGCGATGAAAAGAAAGGCGACAATACAGCCAGGGGATGCACCGCTGAACATACATCATGCATAAAACCCGGTAAAGTCAGTTCTTCCGTTCGCATGCCACCGCCAATACGGTCTTTCGCTTCCAGCAATAATACGGAAAGACCCGCCTGCTGCAGGGTGATGGCCGCGGCCAAGCCATTGGGTCCCGAACCTACTACCACTGCATCGTAATCGCGTTTGTCCAAACGGGTTGTTTTAGTGAGGATTGCTCATTCTCTTCACCAGGAAAGTTACGATACTGAGACTAAGGGAACAAAGAGAAAAAGAGCGTGTACCATGGAAAAAAGGTCGCACAATGCCAATAGCCTAAAGGAGCTCGGACCAAACCAGCCTTCCTGCCAACCCTGTCCGATGATTTTATTCTGGGCGGCTTTCCTTCTCGCTGTTCTCTCTGCCTTAGTCCTATCATGCAACTGGCCGGTATAGATATACCAGCCAGTTTAAATAACCGTTTAGACGCCATGGACGGAATCGAACCGCCGTATCAGGTTTTGCAGACCTATGCCTCTCCGCTCAGCCACATGGCTATGTATCATGCTTGTTGTAAAACAAAGATAAGGTTTTAAATTAGTCTACCAAATTAATAGACTATTAAATCTAAAAAAAACTTCCGCGGCAGCGGGAAGCCCATTCCTATAATTGCAATGCTAGTTTAACCGGATTATTGAAGACGGAAAGTGATGGGTTGTTTTTTGTACGATTTTACTTTCCTGCCATCCTGTACCGCAGGCTTCCAGTTAGGACTAAGTTTGACAACACTAACGGCCGCTGCCTGCAATAACGGGGGGCCGCTGATGGCCTCTATATCACTGATGGAGCCATCTTTGTCAACAATAAACTGCACCACTACGGTACCCTGCACTTTCTGGCGGACGGCTTTTTCAGGATAGACCATGTTATTTCCAAGAAAGCGCGACCAGCCGGCAGCACCGCCGGGAAAACTCGATTCTGTTTCCACCCGTACAAAGGCAGAATCGGATACAACAAGCGAATCTTTCTGAACGCGTGCCTGTGCATGCAGGCATACCCCAACGGCAAGCGAGCCCAGCAAAAGAAAAAAATATTTCATATCATCCCAGTTAAAACGCTCTTTTTGTGAATGCGGCCAGATGGCCTGTACTCAGGCCCTCTTTGCATTCTGCAGGTGAAAATATATTTTATTATGCAGATCTTCCGGACGAAAAGGTTTGGGTATAAAGTCGATAAACCCTTTTTGCAGCAGGTCTGCCAGCATATTGTCGTAAGCCGCGGCTGTAAAGGCCAGTACGGGTATCTCCTGGTCAATCTTCCTGATTTCCTGCAAAGCGGTAGCACCATCCATTTCAGGCATTTCAAGATCCAGCAATACCAGGTCGAATAACCCGGGTTTAAATGCTTCCACTGCCAGTCTGCCATTAACGGCTTCCGTTAACTCAACACCCCATTTCTGTAAGAAACGCTTGGCAATGGCCATGTTTACGGGATTGTCTTCTGCCAACAGTATCCGCATTCCATCCAGCGGGCGCAGATCCTCTGCCTTGTCTTCGTTGATGTATAATTTTCGGTGGATATTGATTTTCCATTCCGTTGTAAACTGGAAAACACTGCCCTTGCCCGCGGTGCTTTCTACTTCCAGCTCGCTGTTGAACATATGTACCAATTCCTTGCTGATGGAAAGTCCCAGTCCCGTACCGCCGTATTTACGGGTGGTATCCACATCGGCCTGTGTAAAGCTGGCAAAGATTTCTTTTTGTTTCTCTTTAGGGATGCCAATGCCCGTATCTACCACCATAAACTGTATGGTTACATTACTGCTGGAAGCGAAAAGCCTTTTTACAATGAAACAAACACTTCCTTCTTTGGTGAACTTGATGGCATTTGACAGCAGGTTACACAAGACCTGGTTCAGGCGGGTGGGGTCGGTGATCACTTCCAGGTCGAGGTCTTCATCTATTTCCGTATAAAAATGCAGGCCTTTGCCAATCACCTGTGGTGCAAACTGCGCCTTTATACGGCTGGCCAGCTCTTTTATGTTTACGGGGGCTGCTTCCAGTTCCAGTTTACCGGCTTCAATTTTGTTATAGTCGAGGATGTCATTGATGAGCAGCATCATGTGCTCCGAAGAAAATTTCAGGATATCCAGTTGTGGTTTCTGCCCTTCCAGGTAATTCTCGTGGAGCAATAAATTGGAGGCGCCAATGATACCATTGAGCGGTGTTCTCAGTTCATGGCTCATATTACTCAGGAAACGCGATTTTATTTTGGAGGCTTCCTCCGCTTTTTGCTTTGACTTCATGAGTGCAAACTCCGTAATTTTTACCTCGGAGATATCCAGGATACTGATTTTTGTGTACCTGATACCCTTGTACGAAAAAGGAACTACGCTCACATAACCATAAATCTTTTTCCCTTTCCTGCTATTAAAAGTAAGCTCCCCCTGCCAGGTCTTAGAATTCTGTACAGATTGCTCAATAGAACTGAAATGCCTGATGTGTTCGTCGCTGAACCAGCCCGATACAGGCGTTCCTTCCATTTCACCCAGGTTATCTGCCTCAAATAATTCAAGCGCCCGGTGATTGCAATTAGCAATGGTATTAGACTCGTTGTAAATAATAAATACGCCGTCCAGCGAAGTATTGAAAATAGTATCGCCGAATTTTTTTTCCTGCAGGATGGCCACTTCGTTTTCTTTATTCAGCCGCAGGATGGCATAAGAGAAAAAAATAGTGGCAACCAGCGAGACAAAAAGATTGCTGTTGTACAGTATTGAATACATCGATTCTTTCATGATCTGTATATCATTCACCATCGGGTTGCCCAGTATGCAGACCAGCAAAGAAACCAGCGTAATGCCGCAGACCAGCAACAGCTCCCTGAAATTGCGCCGTATGCTCACCACAAATGTCAGCGCAAGAAAATAGGGGAAATACAATAAATATCCGCCGGCCCGCCGGCCTTCTACATGGCTGATAATGATTAAATAAAGGTTGATATTGATAATAGACAAAATGCGGCCGGCCTCCAGTTTGCGGATATAATTAAAATAATAGGCCAGCAGGAAAAGATAGGCGGAGGTAATATTAATTAGGC
>CAXTMV010000259.1:0-7637 GCA_964245425.1 uncultured Flavihumibacter sp.
CACATCTACACCAATAATCGGTGTGCCTTTTACTTCTGCCACATCCATCAGTGGGTTATCCTGGTTGGGGGTAGAACTGATTTCCAGCTTGCCATCCTTTACCAGTAACCATGCCCAGCCACTGCCAAAGCGCGTGGCGCCTGCAGCATTGAATTTTTCCTTGAAGGCATCAAAAGAACCAAAAGCGCTGGTGATGGCATCGGCCAAAGGACCCGATGGCTGGCCACCTGCGCCGGGCGCCAGTGTTTCCCAGAAAAAACTATGGTTCCAGTGACCACCGCCATTGTTGCGAACGGCCGGGCTGATAGTGCCCGCTGCTTTTACCAGTTCTTCCAGTGATTTACCTTCATTGGGTGTGCCGGCGATGGCTTTATTAAGATTGTCAACATAAGCCTGGTGGTGTTTGCCATGGTGTATCTGCATGGTCAATGTGTCTATATGCGGCTCCAGTGCATCGTGTGCATAGGGCAGCGCGGGTAATGTAAATGCCATAATAATTAATTTTTAATTGAATTTTGCTAGCTAAAAAAGAAAACAAATTTACAGGGCAAAAGTTGATTACTCAAAAGAAATGCCGGACGGCCGTTCATTCCTGCATCGAATAAAAAAGAAGGTTGTAACTTCCTTTTTTCTTAAACAGCCTGTCCAATACCAGCTTATGCGTAAAAAAACTTCCCCTTCCCGCAGAAATTTTATTGCCGGCATGGCAAAAAGCATCGCCGCTGTTACGCTGGCCCCTTCCTTTGCAGCAGCCAGTACACCCCGGTCATTTGTACTGAAAAGAAAACCGTATAGCTCTAATGATAATATTCAGCTGGCATTGATTGGAGCAGGCGGCATGGGTAATGCAGATACCAGTACAGCGGTAATGGTACCCGGTATAAAACTGGTGGCCGCCTGCGACCTGTACGATGGCCGGCTGAATGATATAAAGAAGAGATATGGCAATGATATCTTTGTAACCAAGGAATTTAAGGAAATACTGGCGCGCAAAGACATCGACGCCGTTATTGTGGCCACACCGGATCACTGGCACCAGGAAATCTCTATTGCGGCCATGAACGCCGGCAAGGCCGTGTATTGCGAAAAGCCAATGGTGCATGATATTACAGAAGGGCCCGCGGTTATTGAGGCACAAACAAAAAACAAATCCATTTTCCAGGTAGGCAGCCAGGGCATGAGTTCATTGGGAAACGAAAAAGCAAAGGAACTATTAGAGGCAGGTGCCATTGGGCAACTCAATTATGCAGAAGGCTTTTGGGCCCGCAATACACCGGGCGGCGCCTGGCAATATGATATGCCTGCCGATGCATCTGAAAAAACGGTAGACTGGAAAAGGTTTTTGAAAAACTACCCCGACCGGCCCTTTGATCCCAAACGTTTTTTTCGCTGGCGTTGCTATAAGGATTATGGTACCGGTGTTTCGGGCGATCTTTTTGTACACCTGTTCTCCAGCCTGCACTATATTACCAGTTCTATGGGACCCAACAAGATCATGGCTACCGGCGGATTGCGGTACTGGAAAGACGGACGCGAAGCACCCGATATCCTGCTGGGCATGTTCGATTATCCGCAAACCGCCGCACACCCAGCCTTTAATCTTTCCTTGCGCGTTAATTTTGTGGATGGCACGGCAGAGGGCACTTCTTTACGGCTGGTAGGCAATGAAGGATCTTTAACGGTGGACTGGGACAAGGTAACCCTTACCAAAAATTTCTCTTACCCGCCCGAAAACTATGCAGATATATTGAAGGCCAGGCAATATGCGCCGGATTACGATCGAAAAAAAATGAAGGCACCGGAAGTAACCGTGTTTAAGGCGGAAGATGGGTATAAAGGCGCTCATTACGATCATTTTTACCACTGGACGCAAGGCATCCGCACAGGCAAACCTGTTATGGAAGATGCATTGTTTGGTTACCGCGCAGCAGCCCCCGCACTGCTTTGCAACGAGAGTTATTACCAGGACAAAGCCATTAAATGGGATCCGGTCAAATTAATAGTTCAGAAATAAGCATTCAAGATTCAAAAAATTTGCCCGGTTTATCCGCGCGAAGTTTTTTGAATTTTAATTTTTGGCTTTTGAATTGTTATCTCTTCGATTGAAAGAATGCTTTGATCAGCGCAGCGCATTCTTCTTTTAATACGCCTGTTTCAGTAACTGTTTTAGGATGAAAGGGCCAGTGCGGATCTGTAACATGCCGGTGCCCGTTCTTTTCATCGGAAGCACCCCAGACGATGCGGGCTATCTTGCTCCAGTATAAAGCGCCGGTACACATCAGGCAGGGTTCTACTGTTACATATAAAGTGGCATCGGGTATATATTTATTGCCCAGAAAATTAAAAGCGGAAGTAAGCGCAATGATCTCCGCGTGTGCCGTACAGTCGTTTAATTTTTCTACCTGGTTATATCCGCGGGCAATGATTTTATTATTGATGGTGATAATAGCACCCACCGGCACCTCTCCCTCATCGAAAGCCCTTTGCGCCTCTTTCAATGCCAGCTGCATAAAATGTTCGTCTGTCATGGTATTTCAAAAATAGGTTATCAGGAACAATTTTGTGGGCTGCTGCGCCGCTAAGAAAATGGCTGTTTTATACGATACCAGGTTATACCGGGTTCAAGCCCAACTATACTGTTACCATCAGCGAAATCACGGGCAGTTATATAACAGGCAGCTTTGCAGGAACCGTCTAGGGTGCTGATCCTGTAACCCGAGCGATTTCCAGTACAGACGCTGTCGGATTAACAACAGGAACTTTCTATCTGCCGGTAAAATAGTTCATTGTTCAGGGTCGTGAGTTCCCTGGCCTGGAAAACGAATTACGAACTTGCGAACCAAGAACTAAGTGAGAACTAAGAAAGGTGAATTTTGGATTTAGAATCTTACCTTGCAATAATTTCTTTCCATATGATTAAGCAGCAGGAAGTACTCAACGATGTGGTCATCAAATTTGCCGGCGACAGCGGCGATGGCATGCAGCTGACCGGCAGCCAGTTTACCAATAATACAGCCCTACTGGGGATCGACCTGGCAACATTCCCGGATTTTCCTGCAGAGATACGCGCCCCCCAGGGCACCCTGCCCGGTGTAAGCGGCTACCAGCTGCGGTTCAGCAGCGACCGGGTTTTTACACCCGGCGACGAATGTGATGTGCTGGTAGCCATGAATGCTGCAGCCTTAAAAGCCAACCTGCGCGGCCTGAAAAAAGGCGGCAAGATCATTGCCAATACCGATGGCTTCGACAGCAAAAACCTTCGCCTGGCCAATTACCCCGAAGGCGTGAATCCGCTGGAAGACAACAGCCTTGAAAGCTATACCGTATTCAAGATAGATGTTACAAAAATGACGCGCGAGGCCCTGAAGGAAATTACCATGGGCACCAAAGAAAAAGACCGGGCAAAGAACATGTTCGTACTCGGTTTTTTATACTGGATGTACAATCGCGAGATGGAAAATACGATCCAGTTCTTTAAAGATAAATTTGGCAAGAAACCGGAAATATTCGAAAGCAATGTGAAAGCGTTGCAGGCCGGTTATCATTTTGGCGATACCACCGAGACCTTTACCACCACCTACAAGGTGGAGAAAGCAAAAATGCAGCCGGGCGTTTACCGAAGCATCATGGGCAACCAGGCGCTGGCCTATGGCCTGATTGCCGCTTCCCAAAAAAGCGGGTTGCCGCTTTTCCTGGGCTCTTATCCTATTACACCCGCATCAGACATCCTGCATGAACTTAGCCGGCATAAAAGTTTTGGCGTAAAAACATTCCAGGCAGAAGATGAAATAGCGGCAATCTCTTCAGCCATTGGGGCTTCTTATGGCGGCAACCTCGCCGTTACTACTACGTCGGGCCCCGGTATGGCATTAAAGGCAGAAGCCATGGGCCTGGCAGTGATGATGGAGATCCCGCTGCTGATCATCAATGTGCAACGCGGCGGCCCCTCTACCGGCCTGCCTACTAAAACGGAACAGAGCGATCTGCTGCAGGCTTATTACGGCCGAAATGGCGAATGTCCCATGCCTGTTATCGCCTCTTCCACACCCAGCGATTGTTTTGAAATGATATATGAAGCCGCACGCATTTCGGTACAGCATATGACACCGGTTATCTTTTTAAGTGATGGCTATATTGCCAATGGCGCCGAACCATGGAAATTTCCCAAAGCGGATGAACTGCCGCCCATCGATGTAAAATTTAAAACCGAACTGGGTGATGGCGAAGAAAAATTTCAACCTTACCTGCGCGACGAAAAACTGGTACGCCCCTGGGCTGTACCGGGCACCAAGGCACTGGAGCACCGGGTGGGCGGACTGGAAAAACAGAACATTACCGGCAACGTTAACTATGAGCCGGAGAATCACCAGCTGATGATAAAGATCAGGCAGGAAAAAGTAGATAAGATTGCAGACTATATCCCCGAACAAAAACTAGACAGCGGTCCCGCCGCTGGCAAGATACTGGTGCTGGGCTGGGGTTCAACTTATGGTGCCATCAAAAGTGCCTTGGCAGAATTGCAGTCAGAAGGGCATGCCATTAGCCATGCCCATATCCGCTACATGCGCCCCTTTCCCAAAAACCTGGGTGCCCTGCTAAAGAATTTTGAACATATACTGGTACCCGAGATCAACAACGGCCAGCTAATAAAAATTATACGCGATGTTTATTTTGTTGATGCAAAAGGCTATAACAAGATAATGGGCGTACCCATTACCAAATCAGAGATGCTCGACGTACTCAGGAAAATGCTGTAATCCGAGGTGTCGCTCCGCTTGTTGTTTATCAGAGCGGATAGCCGTTTTTTTCTTGGCGTCAAAAACATTTCCTCCTTGCACTTTAACTATCCGGAAGCGGCCATTATTGCAGGACCCACTCTTTTTCCGCTGTGAAAAACTTCTTTGACGCTGTAGTTATGGTAGTCTCATTTTCTATTGTCTTATCTTTGCTCCATGGAACAGCTTGTGCAACAGATAGACGCATATAAAAAAGAAATAGACGCCTGGCAGGTAACCGATGAGAAATCGCTGGAAGAATACCGCATTAAATTCCTGGGCACCAAAGGAATTGTGAAAGCTTTGATGACAGAAATGAAAAATGTGCCCGGCGATCAGAAAAAAGCGTTTGGCCAGGTGATGAATGAATTTAAGCAGTTCACGGAAGGCAGGTATGAAACATGGAAAGAAATGTCGGGCGGCGGGCAGGCGACAGGGGCAGCAGACATCGATATTTCCCTGCCTGGCGATCCATTGCCCCTTGGCAGCAGGCACCCCATCAGCGCCATGCGCAATAAAATGATAGAGATATTCAGCCGGCTTGGTTTTTCTGTGGCCGACGGACCAGAAATAGAAGATGATTTTCACAATTTTACGGCACTTAATTTACCCGAGCACCATCCGGCGCGGGATATGCAGGATACTTTTTATGTACAGCAGAACCCAGACTGGTTGCTGCGCACCCATACCAGTAATGTGCAAATCCGTGAAATGGAAAAAGGCAAGCTGCCGCTGCGCATCGTTATGCGCGGGCGTGTTTACCGCAATGAGACCATCAGCGCCCGCAGCCATTGTTTCTTTCACCAGATAGAAGGTTTGTACATTGATGAGAATGTTTCCTTCGCAGATTTAAAGCAAACGCTTTATTTTTTTGTACAGGAGATGTATGGTAAAAATATAAAAGTTCGTTTTCGCCCCAGTTATTTTCCTTTTACAGAACCCAGCGCAGAAATGGATATTGAGTGCCAGATCTGTCATGGTAAAGGTTGCAGCATTTGTAAACATACCGGTTGGCTTGAAATACTTGGCTGCGGCATGGTGCACCCGAATGTATTGACCAATTGCGGTATCGATCCCAATAAATATACCGGCTTTGCATTCGGCATGGGCATCGAGCGACCTACCCTGTTAAAATATGGTATCACCGATATTCGCCTGTTCAGTGAGAACGACGTGCGGTTTTTAAGACAATTTACAAGCGTTATATAGTTTGTGCAGTTAAACGTTCGGTCGTTCTTTATTCGTTTGCCCGGCTGATAACACAAAACAATGAACCTGATATCGTGGCAGGAGAACCTTAGCGCTCAGACTGTGTACCTTTAACCTTATTAGCATGCCTTTTATCCAGTCTATCTGTATCTGCGGCGCAGGCACCATGGGGCGGGGTATTGCGCAGGTGGCGGCCCAGGCCGGCTTCTATACTATTTTGTATGATGTAAATAAAGCGATGCTGGCACAAGCCGCGGAAAGCATCGACAAAAGCCTGCAGTCATTACTCGAAAAAAATAAAATATCCGCTGCCGGGTACGAATCAGCGCGCAGCCGTCTTCGCTTCAGTGCCAACATGAATGATTGCATCGCCGATCTGTTCATAGAAGCCATTGTTGAAAACACAACTGTAAAAGCGGGCTTGTTTAACCAGTTGCACGAGTTTAACCACAGTGAAGCCATTTTTGCAACCAATACTTCTTCTTTATCCGTTACGGCCATTGCCGCATCGGTTATTCATCCGCAACGGGTTGTCGGCATGCATTTTTTTAACCCGGCGCCGGCTATGAAACTGGTTGAAATTATAAAAGGAGATCTGACCAGCGAAAACACCGTGCATACCATTATTGGCCTGGCCAAACAAATGGGAAAGATACCCGTATTATGCAAAGATGCCCCGGGCTTTATTGTAAACCATGTGGCCCGGCCTTATTATCTGGAGGCGCTGCGCCTGGCGGCAGCCGGCGTGGCGCCCGAAACAATTGATGTATTGATGGAAGGGGCCGGTTTTAAAATGGGACCTTTTAAATTGATGGATTTGATTGGCAACGATGTTAATTACGCCGTCAGCCAATCCATCTATGAAGCCTTGGGTAAACCAGCAAGACTGCAACCATCCATCCTGCAAAAAGAGAAGGTAGATAAGGGAGAACTGGGAAAGAAAACCGGTCGCGGGTTCTACTTTTACTAATTTTACCCCTTTACCCCCTTATGCCTGCAGCGCGTACACGATAATATTAACACCAAATTTGGTATTGTCTTCACTCAGAAAACGTTTGTTCCGGTAGTCATAGTCCCATTCACAGCCATAATCTTTATTGCTGTACAAGACCGCAATACGGCCGTTTATCTCAATAGCCTTTAAATAATCATGAATCAGGTCGTCGCCCCATCCGTTCAGTTCAAAATTGGTATTGGGCGGCCCTTTCTCAAATTTGAAAAAAGAATGATAAAGAGGATGGTCGTTCCTGATCTTTTTCAGGGCGCCGGGCCCAAATAAAGCGTTCATCTGCGTTTCAAAGGATTTGGCAAACAGTCCGTCTATATCATGGTTGCAGTCGTCTGCAAAAACAAAGCCCCCATTTTGGATATAGGTTTTAAAGTTGGCGGCCTCCTGTTTATCAAATTGCACCAGTTTATGACCACTGATATAACAAAAAGGGTATTGAAAAATATCATCGCTGCTCAGATCAATTACCTTTTCCTGCGGGTTTACAGGTATGGTAGTATATTCTATCAGCGAATTCAGTATATTCGATGGCATGCGCTGGTCGGTGTCCCAATCGCCGCTATGGTAGCGCAGTCTCGTAAAAGTAAATTGCCTGTTATTCATTTCCTGACGCTTGCTTGCCGGTGGTATAATTTTTTTACAAG
>CAXTMV010000260.1:0-7574 GCA_964245425.1 uncultured Flavihumibacter sp.
ATCCGATACTCTTATCTGTTCTGGTGTCAGCGAACCATTGTAATGCATTTTCCAATTTGGGTTTGAAGATGCCCATTTGCTCATATAGTCTACAAAATCATCATTTATCTTTTTGAGATATTTTTTTTCGTCGTATTTATCTGGGCCATAAGCTGCCACCACTGTTCTAGAGCTAAGTATTAGACCCTCTGCGCCATCATCTCTTCTTTCTCTGGTCGGCTGGTATCCATCTGCCCCTTATCGAATCAGATAAAGCTGATTTATTAGGTCTTCAAATTCGAAGCCCCTTTTTGCTCTTAATAGAGCCGCAATACTAGCTTTAAGTGATTTATCCATACAGCTTGCCTTTAATCAACACCTATAGTTGGTCCGACTTATAGTCAGCGAGTTTGAGATCAACAGTAAGATCACAGATTATTAAGTCCAAATTACGTGAAAAAGCATTAAAGGTTTTCGCACATCAGGATCATCATTTTTACTGTGCAAATCCTGTGCAAATTAAAAAGGGTTTCAAAGCTATTTGCTTGAAACCCTTGTCTGTAGTGCTCCTCCTTCTGGACTTGAACCAGAGACCCTCTGATTAACAGTCAGATGCTCTAACCAACTGAGCTAAGGAGGAGTTTCCCTTTTGGGAGGGCAAAAATAAGGATTTTATATTCCCTGCAAAGGATAATCGAAACATTCTACCATATTAATTGATATAAAAACACCGATCGCTGAGCGGCGGACAAATCTTAGGCTGGTGTAAAAAGGCGACTAAAATGGAGCAGCAGTAGTTTGACAATCAAATGATTATCGGGTAGTGATGAGAAGATCAGCGCAACAACAATACCATCCCCTTTTGTCGGAATCGTTTACCCGTTGGCTTATCCGCATATTGCAGCATCCACACATATCCACCCACCGGCTGATCGGTTCCCTTATACTTTCCATTCCAGCCATGGGCAGGATCCGCACTGCTGAAAATCAATTGCCCAAAACGATTGAAAACCTGCAACAGGTAGCTGCTGTACAAACATTGCAGCACCGGCCGGAACAGGTCATTCCTGCCGTCGTGGTTGGCCGTAAAAGCATTGGGCACATAGATATGGCAATCGCAGGGTTCATATTTAACGGCAATGGAATCGGTGCGCACGCCGCAATGGTTGGTTACCCGCACCGTATACAAACCCGGCTGAACCACCGTAAACCCGGGCTGCACAGAACCATCCTGCCAGAGATAGGCGGATTGCGGAAAGGAAGCGTCCAACAATAATTTCTCCGTTATACAAAGCGTGGTATCGCGTACCAGCTGTAACAAGGGTATCGTTGTATAACCAATGGTGATGCTACCCGTGGCATAGCATCCGCCTTCATTCACCGTTACCGCGTACGTACCGGGCCGACTGACCGACAGTACCGGCAGCGAAGACCCATCCTGCCAGCTGTAACTGGCATTGCTGTTCGTCGCATTCAGCAGCAAGGTCTGGCCGGCACAAAGAATGGTATCCTGCCCAAAATTGACCGTTGGAGTAGGTTTGGCATCTACCCGGATGCTGTCTGCATACACACAGCCGCCATTGTTTACCTGCAGCCAGTAATTGCCCGCCTGGGCAATGGTTACCGCCGCCGACTGGCTGCCCGTACTCCATAAATAATGACCCGGCATCACTGCTGGCTGCAAGTGCAGCGATTGGTTGCTACAAATAGCCGTATCGCTGCCCAGGCTAAAAACCGGCACCGGCCGGTACCGGATGTTAATGGTATCTGAGGTGGCGCACTGGTACTGGTTGGTAACGCTTACATAATAACTGCCCGCCTGTGTTACCAGGCTGGCATTGCCTGTTGTGTTGTCCTGCCAGCGGTATTGATAATTCACCGATGCCGGCGCCACCAGCAATAATTCCGAACCCGTACAAAGCGTGGTATCGTTACCCAAAAAAACAACCGGCGAAGGCAGGGCTGTCAACCGTACCGCTTGTGCCACGGTGCAGCCATTGGCATCTTTTATAAATGGCTGGTACAAACCCGAATCCAACTGGCTGAATACCGGACTGTCCTGCCAACTGGACCCCCATTGACGCTGTATTGAAAAGGCGGCAAACCGCCATTGGCCCCCATTGTTATGGATCCGCCTTCATTTTGGCAGGAGGCGGGCACCGTACTCAGCTGAATAGCCGGTGCCGGTTGATCATAGACGTTAGTATGGCTGGTGCTGGTCAATCCTGCGGCATCTTTTACCGTTACCACATAACTGCCCGCCAGCAACCCGCTGAAAACATTGCTCGATTCAAAATTTATTCCGTCTTTTGAATAAGTATAAGGCATGGTTCCGTTGGCGCCCTGCACCGTAATACTGCCATTGGCCCTGCCACAGCTGGTATTGACAATAACAGTGTTTACCTGCAGGCAATTATCGGAGTAAACCGTAACCGGCACCTGTACCACGCTGCCATTGGCATCCTGTAAACGGATGGTATAGCTGCCGGCGGCCAAACCTGTAAATACATTATCCGCCTGGTAATGCAGCCCATCAATGGAAAATGCATAGGGTGCCAGCCCCTGTACACCCTGCGCCGTAATGCTGCCATCCGTTTTGCCGCAATGCTGCACAGAAGATACCAGGCTCAGCACCGGGCAATTCTCCTTTACCACCGCCAGGCTTGAACTGCTGGCACCCAGTGCATCCACCGCACCAGTATTGTAATTGCCCGCTGCCAGCCCGGTAAAGGTATTGCTGGTTTGATAGCTGACGCCATCCAGTGTATAGGAATAAGGCGCCGTACCAAAATCGGCCGACAACGTAACCGATCCGTTGTTTTTGCCGCAACCGGCCTCCGCGCTCAGGTAGTTGATGGTATCGGCACAGGCTTTCGGTAAGGTATAGCTGCCCTGCGTAATGCTTCCGGTGGCATCTTTTGCATAGACATGGTAATTACCCGGCAACAGGTTATAAAACGTATGTTCGTACTCGTTAGCATTGTTGGCGGCCTGGTAGTTGATGCCATCCAAAGAAAAAAATACCGGTTTGGTGGCATTGCTGGCATAGACCGAAAACTGGCCGGTATTATCGCAGGCATATTTGGCCGTATACGACTGGATCTGCAACAGGCAGCAAAAATTGCAGATAAACATATCATGGGCGCCGGATACCACGCCGCTGGTGCCGGACACGGCAATGCAGCCATTGGCATCCTTCAAAAAAAATTGGTAATAAGCGCCCTGCTGCAAACCGGTAAGGGTATTGCCACCGGTATGGTAACTCAGGCCGCCGTCGGTACTGAAGGTATAGGGCGGCGTGCCGCCAAAAGGCATCAGCTCCAGGCTGCCGTCCGCCGCGGTACAATCGGAGGGTACCTGCAGGATATTCGTACCCATCAGCGGCTGGGGCAGGCTGTTGGCCAGGTATACGCTTTGCGATGCGGTGGCACCCAGCGCATCCACCACTTCTACATCATAGTTGCCCTGGCCAAGCCCCGGAAAATACCCGTTGTTTTGCGGACCCGTCTGTAGTTTCAATGAATAGGTATAGGGCGATGTGCCGCCGGTAGCTATGGCCAGTATGGAACCGTCTCCCAAATGACTGTTGCTGGTAGGCTGTATCCTGTTATTGCAGGAAGGGTTTTTAACGGTAACCGATATTACCAGCCCGGTGGGGGAAGCCCCGGCACCTCCATAACAAAGATCGCTGCTGCCGGCCATCAATAGCAGGTACAGCAGCACTGCACGCAATTGTTTAAACGGAATAAGGCAGCTATCAGCGTAATAGGTCAAAACAGGTCCGGTTTTTAGCGGGCATCAGGATATAAAAATGCTTACAGAAAAACAGTTTAGGAGAACCCTTATTGCCCTGTAATAATGGTTTATTTTATTGTGTTGTAAAAAATACTTTGCGATAATGAATCCTTGTGGTTGGGGTGAGCTTTTAACAGACTGGCCTGGGGCACCCATTAAAGATTCACCCGGCCATATGATTACCGAACTGCTCCTGCAACATAAATATCGCATCGAAAAGGATGCGAAGGCCTTACCAGCCTGAGGCCGATCTATCAAAGCGATTGCCTGTTCCTTACACAAGAAACCAATGTAAAGGCTGAATAGCCTATTTTTAAGCTCTTAAAAATTCGTTTATGCAATTTCCCGGCACCATCACCATCGCAGGCAATACCGATCATCCGCTTACCGTAAACCGCCTGGGCTATGGCACCATGCGCCTCACCGGCCCCGGCTTCTACGACGAACCGCCCAACCGGCCCGAAGCCCTGGAAATATTAAAAGCCGCCGTACAGAACGGTGTCCAATTGCTGGATACCGCCGATTTTTACGGCCAGGACGTAACCAACCGCCTGATCGCGGAAGCACTGTACCCTTACCCGCCCGGACTGGTAATCTGCAGTAAAGTGGGCGCCGCCCGGAAACCCGATAAAAGCTGGGTGCCTTTTAACAGTCCGGAGAACCTGCGCAGCAGTATCGATAATAATTTAAAAACACTGAAATTAGAACAGATCAGCCTGGTGCATTTTCGGGTACTGCCCGGCTCTGCCGTGCCTTTTGCAGAGTCCATGGATGCGATGTTTGATCTGCAGCAGGAAGGAAAGATCTTGCATGTAGGCGTCAGCAATGTATCGCCCGCAGAACTGGAAGTGGCCATGAACATGGGCAAGATCGCCACGGTAGAAAATATGTTCGGCCATGGCCAGCGCGCCACCCTGCAGACCAGCCACGGCGAGAACCGCGGCGGCGAAGAGATCCTGGATATCTGTGAACGCCACCAGATGCCGCTGCTGCCTTATTTTTCCCTGGTCAACTCCATGCCCAAGAAAGACAATCGCATTGCAGAGGTCGCCAAAAAATATGGGGTATCAGAAGCACAGATCAATATCGCCTGGCTATTGCACCACTCGCCCTGGCTGCTGCCCATACCCGGCACTTCTTCCCTGGCGCATTTTATGGAAAACCTGAAGGCGGGGGAGATAGCACTAGCGGAGGAGGATATGCGCTTGCTCAACTAGTCAACCGCCGCGTCAAAGGTGTTTCACAGGGCGTTAAAAGCGTTTACCTGTGTTCCGCCGTGCGAACCTCTTTTAAAGCGGTGGTAAAATATCCCGTAAGAGAAGTCAACATAAAATAAAGACCCCGTCTGGTCTTGTTTCTACCGGCCAATGCTTCAGCACATAACCTTCGCCGCTGGTGTTGCGGCCATTTTGCAGGCTGAATTTATAACCGTGGATGGGACAAACAATATTGCCCACGGCATCCAGATAACCATCCGACATGATGCCACCGGCATGCGGACAGGTAGCCGCGAAAGCATATAATTTATCCTGGTAATGCGCTACGCAGATTTTTTTTTCAGGCAGTTCAACCACGGCAATATGATTGAACCCGAAAGGCAGGTCCCCTTCCGATTCCGCCAGCTTTTGCCAGTTTTCTAAGCCGGTAAGTGCCATTAATAGAGGTATTCGGTTTTGTATGGATAACGGACATGGTACTGTGCTTTTACCTTTTGCAGGATGGTGGCCCGCAGGGTGTCCAGGTTCCGTCTTTCAATGGCAGAGATGAATACACAGTTGCCCTGCATCTCGTGCTGCCAGCGTTGCTTCAGGTCTTCCAGTATCTGTTTCTTTTCCTCTTCTTCCAGCCAGGGATCGAAATGGTTTTTTTCGAAGAGGTCCATTTTATTGAAAATGGTGATAACGGGTTTGTCCTGCGCTTTCAGATCCTGCAGGGTCTTGTTCACTACCGCAATATGATCTTCGTGCTGTGCATGGCTCATGTCTACCACGTGCAGCAGGATATCCGCTTCCCTTACTTCATCCAGCGTGCTTTTAAAACTTTCTACCAGGTGGTGCGGCAGCTTGCGGATAAAACCCACCGTATCGCTCAATAAGAAAGGCGTGTTTTCAAATACTACTTTGCGCGTGGTGGTATCCAGCGTTGCAAAGAGCTTGTTCTCTGCAAACACATCGCTTTTGCTCAGCAGGTTCATGATGGAACTCTTGCCCACATTGGTATAGCCTACCAGCGCTACGCGGATGAACTCGCCGCGGTCTTTGCGCTGGGTAAAAGCCTGCTTGTCTATTTCCGCCAGGCGTTTACGCAACAACGTTATCTTGTCTTTTACAATACGACGGTCGGTCTCAATTTCGGTTTCACCGGGTCCGCGGCTGCCGATGCCACCGCCCTGCCGCTCCAGGTGCTTCCACATGCCTTTGAGGCGGGGCAGCAGGTACTGGTATTGCGCCAGTTCCACCTGTGTTTTGGCCTGGGCAGTTTTTGCCCTGCGGGCGAAGATATCCAGTATCAGGTCAGAGCGATCGATGGTAACGGTGTTCAGTTCTTTTTCAATATTCTGTATCTGCGAGCCGCTGAGTTCATCGTCGAAGATCACCAGCTGCACATCGCGGCTTTCCACGTATTTTTTGATCTCTTCCAGCTTGCCCTTGCCCACAAAACTGCGGCTGTCTGGCTGTGCCAGTTTCTGGGTGAAGCGCTTAACGGCCAGGGCACCGGCGGTCTCGGCCAGAAAGGCCAGCTCATCGAGGTATTCATTTGCCTGCTGCTCCGTTTGGTCTTTATTGATGACACCCACCAGCACCGTTCTGACGTCGTTTTGTATGATGTTTTTCTTTTCCAGCAAAATATATAGCCTGTTTTAGGACTGCAAAGGTAACCGGATTTCGCGCAAAACAGATTGTTTCGCGGAAAGATGCAAGGAAGGCAAAGAAAAATAGTACCCCGCAGCGCGCTGAAAGAAGACGGAACAACAACCTGGCAAAAAATACATATAAACAACGCGGGAAAGCGAGGGCTGCGCGATAGTGGTTTCCCCCAACGGGGCAGTTGGTCAGGGGCCGGTATAGGCCTTTGCTGGTTAGATGGCGTTAAAAAAACCTTGCTGTCTTGGTGTAAAAATGGCCTCACATGATTACAAACCGCTCAGCGTAATTCCAATACTATACGGGTGGATAGCAGGTCCGCGGCCGTCCTTGATAAAGCTGGTTATCTGGTACTGGCCGAAAAGACTCACATGGCCATACCCGATACGGGCCGTACCCGCCAGTCGCGTGCCATTAAAGAAGAATTTGGAGCTTTCCTTCTCTACATAGTTATTAAGGGTATTGCCGGCCGCATTTACCAGGGTTTTGCCACGGGTATGTACATTCACGAGAAAACCGGCTTTAACGCCTATCGCAGCTTTCCAGCTGGCATCGCTGTTTTCCGGATCTTTTACAAAACGCAGTTCTATAGGCGCTTCCACATAAGTGGATACCAGCTTGTATTTCTTAAAATGGTTGCCGGCATTGGTTCCGGAAAAATCGGTAAAGGGCAGGGTATTGCTTTGGGCTATAATATTGGGTTGCTGTTCATCAAATTTTATGTTACTGCTGCCAACGCCCAGTCCAAGCCCTGCGCTGAAGCGGGGATCGGTTTTAAAGGGGAAATCCAGCATTATGTATACGTTCACACTGTGCGAGAAACCCTTGGTATGAATGGTGTCTGGAAGGGCCGCCCAGCCGTCATAAGCCAGCTGCAGCATAAAAGAAGCATTGCCCAGTTAAGAACGATGTCATTTCAACACGTCTTGCTTTTAC
>CAXTMV010000261.1:0-7551 GCA_964245425.1 uncultured Flavihumibacter sp.
GTACCATTGCGCTCATGCGTGCCCGGAACTTTAAAATATCGCTCAAATATTTTTGGAAGATATTTTTTATCAATACCTTTTCCATAATCTTTTACTTCAAACCACAATTCCCCATCGCGCAAATGAACTGATACATCAATTACCGAACCTGTGAAAGAGTATTTGATAGCATTGGTTAACAAATTAATCAAAACCCAGGACGATTTTTCCTCATCAATTTGTACTTCAGGTAAGCGGTCCTGTAAATTAAGTTTAATACTAATATTTTTTTGTTGCGCTTCAAAACTAACAGCTTTGAAGGCCTGTTCGACTATTACAAAAGGTTTCGTTGCATGCAACTTTAATTGGATATTACCCGTTTCCACCTGGCTAAGATTTAACAACTCCCCCGTTAGCTTTAATAATCGCTCTGCATCGTCAGCTATTCCTTTTACTAATTCTTCCTGCTCAGTATTTAAAACTCCTACGCGATTATCCCTCATTAATTGCGCACTCATCTTAATAGCTGAAATGGGCGTTTTTAATTCATGTGAAACTGTGGCTATAAAATTAGTTTTTGCTTCATTAAGTTCATGAAATAAGGTTATATTCCGTAAAACAATAACTTGTCCAATGCTGGCATCATTGCTGGTAACGTTTAAAACATCTTTATTAAAAAAACTTTCTTTGTTGTCGGCAAATATCTTTAATTCTTTTTTCTCCGGGTTTTCCTGCAATAAAGTCCTCATAAGATCATTGCTCAATGCAACGTCAGGCGCATATTTTCCGGCGATATCAACCTGTTTTAAGCCCAGAAGGCTTTGTGCAACCGCATTCATAAACAGGATATTTTTTTTATTATCCAATCCAACAATGCCATCTTTCATCTGATTAATAATTGTTTCAATACGACTTTTTTCAAACTGCATTTTGGCAATATTACTGTTTTCGTATTCGTCCAATTTCTCTGCCATACTGTTAAAAGCATTGGCCAATTGTCCGAACTCATCCCCCTGAGTCAGGTAAATGCGTTTTCGGTAATCCTTGCCAGCAATTGCAGTAATACCGTCGGCAAGAGACTGGATAGGGCCTGATACGATACCGGGGAGATTAAACAACAAAACAAACGACACTAATGTAAGTATTGTAAACGTAATGGTTAACCATAATCGTGCAGTATATGCTGTTTTTTGTACTATCGCATTTTTCCGAAGTATCGCAAGTTCATTCAAGTCCTGTATTCTAATCAATGAAAGTCTTATTTCTGCATAATTGGAAGAATCGAGTGGATTGGCTTTCAATTCCGTAAAGTTTTTTCTAAGCTCCTGCGTTGCTTCTGATTCACCTACTTCCGTTACATTGTTTTCCTGGCTCACAAGGTTCTTTTCAAATAATGGAATGGCATCCTTGCGGATTCTTATTGTTTCAAGAGCCGCCAGCATTTTATTGCAATACAACAATGATTCATGGTTATTTTTCAGCACTGTGTCCGCCTCCCCTGCCAGGCGGTTAATAGAAAATATTCCCAATATACCAAAGAGCAGTATGACGATAAAAAGAAATATCAATCCAATGGATAATTTGGTTTTTAATCTCATACTCATATCAGGAAAGAATTACGATATCAATACTGGATGCGGATAACTTATTGAGCAACTGGTTAAAAACAGCTGTATTCAATATAACACTGAACAAACTAAGATGTGGTTTGCCAATACAAATGGTCGTGATATCCTTTTGCTCAGATGTTTCAATAATACCTTTTGAAATATCGGTATTTTTGATACGGATAACCTCGGCGCCAAGTTCTGTAGCTAGTTTGAAATTATTTATCAAATGCCTTTGGGCTGCCAATCCAATCTTGTCACCGTCCTCTTTTGGTGTTTGCACGTATAGCAACCACCATTTACTATGGTAATAATTAGCCAACCGGGCCGTTTTGCGAATGACATTTTTTGCCGTTGTTTCATTGCTTCCTATACAAGCCAGAAAACGTTCATGCCGCAGGGATGCATTACGTGGAACCTCCGTTTCCACCTTTCGTTCCACCTGAGATGCTACCTCTTTCAACGCCAACTCACGCAACTGCAGAATTCGTTCAGGTTGAAAGAAATTCTTTAATGCACGTTCAATCTTGTCAGCTGTATAAATTTTACCCTCTTTTAGACGGACAACCAATTCATCTGCCGTTAAATCGATATTTACCACTTCATCTGCCTGTTGCAAAACACTATCAGGAACACGCTCGGCTACCTCAATACCTGTAATCTCTTTAACATCTTCATTGAGGCTTTCTATATGCTGTATATTGACAGCGCTGATTACATTAATACCCGCATCGAGTATGTCCATCACATCCTGCCACCGCTTTTCATTTTTGCTGCCTTCAATATTGGTATGCGCCAATTCATCAATGATTACAATTTCTGGATGTAGATTAATTACAGCTTGTATATCTAGTTCGTCAAGTTCCTTCCCTTTATAAAATAATTTACGCCTTGGGATCACAGGAAGCCCATCTAGCAGTGTATGTGTTTCTTCACGGTTATGTGTTTCAATATATCCTATTTTGACCTCAACACCGTTGCGTAATAAACTTTGAGCCTCCTGTAGCATTTTATATGTCTTGCCTACACCGGCACTCATACCAATATATATTTTAAATCTCCCCCGCCGGCTTTTGCGAATAAGCTCAAGAAATTGTTCGGCAATTTTTTCAGGTTCAGCCATACTTATTGTTTGTTCTAAAAGCAAATTTTACAATGAACACACAATGCTAATATTTTTAAAATTTATTCAGCACGTTAATCAGTAAAAAAATCATCAATTTCCAGATATATCAATGATTCTCCGCAAAAAAACTCTTCTTTAAGTTGCTACACCAGATAAATATCATTCTAAAAATTTGAAATCACAAGAGGTCGAATATTACTATTTTGCGAGTAATAGTCCAAAGCCAACAAAACATTAAAATGCGCAGCGTGCCGGATGCAAGACATTATCAGTTTATTAAATGAAACATTATCATTGCCGTAATTTAATAAACAACTTGATTGACAATTACAGGTGAAGTGCGTGTATTCTATTTCAATTCATCCAGGGCAATATTTAATTTTAAGACATTTATTTTCGCTGGACCGAACAAACCAAGAAGCGGCTTTTGTATACTTGCTTGTACCAGCGCGGTGACCTTGTTTTCATCTAATTTGCGAACTACAGCTACGCGTTTAACCTGAACCTGGACAGCAGCCGGTGACAAATCGGGATCAAGTCCACTTCCGGATGCCGTGACCAGTTCCGAAGGAATCTCTTTTTTAGTCACGCCAGGGTTATGCACCAGAAAACTATCGATTCTGTCCTGCACTTGTTTTAGATAATCAGGATTTGTCGGCCCTTTATTAGAACCGGCAGAGCCGGCTGCATTGTAATCAACTGCAGAAGGTCTACTCCAGAAATATTTATCCTGTGTAAATTTCTGACCTATATTAGCATAACCCACAACTTTTCCATTAATGCTTACTGTTTCTCCTTTCCCGCCGCCGGAAGTAAATTTTCCGATACCTGCAATAAGCAGCGGAAATATTATGGCACACAAAATGATAAATATAACTGTCAATTTCAGTGACGGCAACAAATATTTTTTCATACTTAAATTTTGAATTTTTATTACAGGAAAACACCGATTAACATGTCAATCAATTTTATACCAATGAAAGGTGCAATAATGCCACCTAAACCATAAATTAACAAGTTTCGTCTTAACAATGCACTTGCACCAATCGGTTTATAAGCCACACCTCTTAATGCGAGCGGAATAAGAATAGGAATGATAATTGCATTAAATATAACAGCAGACAATATTGCGCTTTCCGCACTTTTTAAATACATAATATTAAGCGCTTGCAGTCCTGGAATAGATACGATGAAAAGGGCAGGAACAATAGCAAAATATTTGGCGACATCGTTAGCAATTGAAAAGGTTGTTAATGTACCCCTCGTCATTAGTAATTGCTTGCCTATTTCTACTATTTCAATCAATTTGGTTGGATCGTTGTCCAAATCAACCATATTACCGGCTTCTTTTGCAGCCGCCGTTCCACTATTCATCGCAACACCGACGTCAGCTTGCGCCAGCGCAGGTGCATCATTGGTACCATCGCCCATCATAGCTACCAATTTGCCGCCCTGCTGTTCCTTTTTAATATAATTCATCTTATCTTCCGGCTTGGCTTCCGCGATAAAATCATCCACCCCTGCTTTTTCAGCGATATACTTTGCGGTAAGTGGATTGTCGCCTGTTACCATGACCGTTTTTACGCCCATCTTACGCAGACGGTCAAAACGCTCCTGTATTCCGGGTTTGATAATATCCTGCAATTCAATAACACCCAGTATTTTGTCATTTTCACTGACTACTAGTGGAGTTCCGCCATTAGAAGAAATGGTAGTCACTCTCACGCTGGTTTCTTCCGGAACGGAATTCCCTGCTTTGGCGGCCAGATTTTTAATGGAATCAAAAGCGCCTTTTCGTATTTTTAATCCAGTTGGTAAATCGATACCGCTACTTCTGGTTTCTGCTGTAAAATCGATAAATTTTGCCCCATTGGTATTAAATGTATTCACGTTAATACCTGCCAGTTCGATGATTGATTTTCCTTCCGGTGTTTGATCGGCCAATGAAGACAAGGCGCAAGCTTCTGTAAAAGCAGTCTTATCGATACCGTTAGCTGGCCAAAAATTGGTGGCTTTGCGGTTACCAATAGTTATCGTCCCGGTCTTGTCTAATAATAGTGTATCAAGGTCTCCCGCCGTTTCAACTGCTTTACCACTTTTGGTAATAACGTTGGCACGTAACGCCCTATCCATTCCTGCGATACCGATAGCACTTAACAATCCACCAATTGTTGTGGGAATTAAGCACACATAAAGTGACACAAGTGCCGCCACAGTAATGGGTGTATTTGCATAATCAGCGAATGGTTTTAACGTAACACAGACAATTAAAAAAATAAGCGTGAAACTTGCAAGTAAGATGGTTAATGCAATTTCATTAGGTGTTTTTTGGCGTGAAGCTCCTTCTACCAACGCAATCATTTTATCCAAAAAGCTTTCTCCGGGTTCTGTAGTTACTTTTACTTTGATACGGTCACTTAGCACCTTTGTACCGCCTGTAACGGAAGACTTGTCACCTCCACTTTCCCGAATTACGGGCGCACTTTCCCCAGTAATCGCGCTCTCATCAATTGTGGCAATACCTTCTATGATTTCCCCATCCATCGGTATCATATCACCCGTTTCACAAAGAAATACATCTCCCTTTTTCAACTGTGAAGACGGCACCATTTTAACTTCATCAGTATAAATCTCACCGACGGGAAATATCTTTTTCGCTGGTGTTTCTTCGCGTGTTTTACGAAGACTGTTAGCCTGAGCTTTTCCTCTTGCCTCTGCAATTGCTTCAGCGAAATTAGCAAACAAAACAGTTGCAAAAAGTATAAGAAAAATTGCCAGGTTGTATCCGAGGCTTCCTTGTGCCTTTTCGCCAGTCAGAATCCATATACATACAGCAAACATGATGGCGGTACCGATCTCCACGGTGAACATCACCGGGTTGCGCATCATGATACGCGGGTTCAATTTGACGAATGATTGTTTGAGGGCTTCTTTTACCAGTGCCGGCTCGAACAGTTTATTTGATTGATTCTTTGACATATGATTTATTTTAAACTAAGCACCGCAGTATTTTTAGCTTCTTTGCTATTTGGCTTAGCGGAAGGCATTATTTGTACACAAATGAAATATTCTGTTTTGAAATACGATTTTTAGTAGATTATATCAGCCATGCATGCTTAAATACTCAGCAATTGGTCCCAGTACAAGTGGCGGAAAATACGACAGCGCAGTGATGATAATGATTACTGCGAAAGTCATAACTCCAAACGTCAGAGAATCCACTTTTAATGTACCCACAGATTCGGGTACGTATTTTTTATTAGCCATAAGTCCAATGATTGCTATTGGGCCTATTATGGGTAAAAATCTTCCAAGAATCATCGCAAAACCAGCTGTAATATTCCAGAAAGGATTATTGTCCGAAAGTCCTTCAAACCCACTTCCATTATTTGCGTTGGAAGAAGTAAACTGATACAGCATTTCAGAAAAACCATGATAAGATGGATTATTTAACCACGCGGATGGTTTGACAGCCCAGTCTATATTACCATGGACAACGAAATAATAGGCGGCTACAGCAGTAAATCCTTTAATAACGAATGCTGACAGAAGAGTTACCAATGCAGCAATCTTGACTTCCCTGGCTTCCACTTTATGCCCCATAAATTCCGGGGTTCTTCCTACCATCAGTCCTGAAATAAAGACAGCAATGATTATGTAAATGAAATAATTCAATATACCGACGCCACAACCACCATAAAAGCCGTTGACAAGCATTCCCAGGAGTTGCATGAGCCCTGACAAGGCCATTGAGCTATCATGCATGGAATTTACAGAACCGGTTGAAATGATGGTCGTAATTATGCTCCAGTAACCGGAGGCCGCGGGACCAAATCTAACTTCTTTTCCTTCCATGGCCCCCGTGACCTGAGTAACCCCCATTTTCGTTATTTCGGGGTTGCCATGTAATTCTGTAACAACAGTGGGTATCAAGAGGAAAAAAAGCCCGATCGTCATAATACCAAATATCACGTAAGCAAATTTTTTTCGCTTTATGTAAAAACCCAGCGCAAATATCATCGCTATAGGTATCAGGCATTGCACAATAACTTCCAGCATATTAGTGAAATAATTAGGGTTCTCAAGCGGATGGGCTGAATTTGCACCAAACCATCCACCACCATTAGTACCCAAATGCTTAATTGCAATCATTCCTGCGGCAGGCCCTCTGGATACACTTACCGTATCCCCTTGCATTGTTACAATGCTATCTTTACCATCAAAACTTGCCGGAGTTCCATTGAAAGCTAACAATACAGCAACAACAATGCAAATTGGAAGTAATATCCTGGTAATTGTCACTGTAAAAATTTGCCAAAAATTACCAAGATTATTGGTCGTCTTTTCTTTCAAGCCGTTTAACAATGCTACAAGGCAGGTAATTCCCGTCGCAGCACTTACAAAATGCAAAAAGGTAATTACAATTAATTGCGTCAGATAAGTGACGCCAGTTTCACCCGAATAATCCTGCAAATTACAGTTAACCACAAAACTGATCGCTGTATTAAAGCTTAAGTCCGGTGTCATATTGGGATTTCCATCTGGGTTCAAGGGTAAATGCGCTTGGAACAAAAACATAATAAAGGCATACACAAACCATAATAGGTTGATAGTAAGCATAGCCTTTAAAAATTCTTTCCAATTCATGGCCTGCCCGGGATTAACCCCACCCAGCCGATAAATCAGGCGCTCCAATGGTTTCAAAAAATCAAGAAATGTCTTTTCTCCCGCAAAAACTTTTGAAATGTATTTTCCTAATGGAAAGGCAAGCAATACCGTAATAAGAAATGTTACGAGGATTCCTAATAATTCTGTACTCATTTTTGTAAAGTTTATTAT
>CAXTMV010000262.1:0-7550 GCA_964245425.1 uncultured Flavihumibacter sp.
TTGGATTAAATAAAAAGCTTCCCTCGGTCAAATAGTCTCTGAAATACAGCGTTAGCGTGACTAACATTTTTGCATAATTTTAGTTATATATGGAAATGATGTTAGTAGTTAGTAAAGTGTCCCCAAAATTAATTGCTCTAATACCCTGGTTTGTCCATTTTGATTTGAACATTGTGAATAATCAGTATAGCTTACGTTAGAAAAAACATTATTTATTGACTCCCAAAAAATTGGTTTCGTCATTGCATACATAATTCCACGCGCACCCATAAAACAACAATTTAATGCTGCTAAAGTCTGACCAAACTTCAGTGCATTCTCTACTTTTCCAACATCTAATTTAGAATCAATAGTTTGATCGAAAAGCTGATAAATAATGCCAGAGGTGCACCAATCACCCGAGCCAGCTGCATCAACTAACGTACTGATTTCAAATGCGGGAACCGAAGTCCAATTCTTTTGATTTCTTAATCTATAAACAAGCCCTTTATCACCCATTGTCATGATTTCCAATTCACGCTCGCAAACAGGAAAGAGTTCCTGATAATTTGTAATTCGATCAGAGGCAAATTTCACAATGTCTGCATACGACAAACATTCCCTGTGAATTTTATCGTCCTTATAACTTGATGGCTCAAAAAAAATGAATGATTTTTGATTCTTACTTTTTTTTGCCATGTCAATGGATGCCCTGTTGACTCGGTCAAGGTAAAAAACGTTTGATCTGGGTTTATTTTCAATAATTGAATCAACACAGGCGGACAAAACCGGTTTGTAAGACGGTAAATAGGCTCCGGTGTCCGGATCCCTAAACTCAAACCTATGCTTTGGATTGCCTTCTTTGTCTTTTAACACGCGATGAATAATAATCGGCGTGCTTCCATCCTCCTTTAAAGTAATTAATGTGTTATTTACACCAAATGTTTCCAAGTCGCGCAGCAGTATATTTCCTGCTTCGTTGTTTCTTAGCCTAGCAATGGGAAAAGTTTCCCACCCCAGAAAAGAAAGAATGGTCATTACGTTTCCACATGAACCACCCGCATAAAATCCAATCGGCAAATTAGGTTTTCCATTAAAAAGAACATCCAGCGCCACCAGTCCGATTCCGACACAAATTGGTCTAAACATGTCTAAATTGCTTTTATAATTCATAAGGATCTCCTGTAAGCCAAATTAAAAATAGTTCACTTTCTTTATCAAACTCTTTCCAGGCATCGATATTTTCTATTTCGTATCCACGCGCATCTACATTCATTACGCCGATGATATCCTGCTGATCTACAATATTCACTTGATATGCAGCTAACAATGTACCAATTGATAATAATTTACTAGAAAAAGTTGAAAGTGCTGCCCGGCATCCGCCTAAAATCTGTAATGAATTGCTGTAATTTCTTACCGTTTTAACCAATATTTTATAAGCTTCAAATGGATTTTGTTCCGGGACATACATGATGTTTTGCGATTCAACCTTCAGTCTGTCAAATAACAACCTATGATACTTAATTAACAACGCATCTGGCCTTCTTGGATTTTTAGCCGGAAATGGGAAAATTGGGCAAACTTCTGTCGGTTCTAATTCGCCATATGCTACTGAAATGTGTGGCTTTTTATCTTCACCCATTATTGGAAGCCAAATTAATGATTCTTCTCTTTCAGACTGGGATTTTACACCTCCCATAAAACCAACTAAAAATTTTCCTTCTGTATCAATTGTATTCTCTGTAATGCTTGCATCAATCTTTGCATTTTCCGCTGCAGCAACCACAAAGTTAATGTTTTTTGAATCAATTGGTTTTGAATCAATTATGTGTAATATTTTACCAATTAAAGAAAAATAAATCCCTCTCGGAAGAGCGCTGATATCCACGAAGACTTCCGAGTAATTTTTGATATCATCATAATTATTTAGAATGGAAGCAGCCTCGCGATCTCCGATTCTCCTTTTCCTGCTTCCTTCTTCTTTCCATAGGTTAATGAATTTTTCTTCGTAGTTTTTTCCTTTCATCAATTCCTTAAATTCGCTCAAATTACGTTCTACATGTTCTGCATATTTATGCGAACTGGAGTCTTCCCCTTCGTTAAAACAAATTAGCCAACAGTGAATATTAATATCTGGACACAATTCAAGTACTCTTCGCAATATAAAATTCATCCGAATATCAAATCCTTTTGCCATAATAAAAAGCAAACGATTTTCGTTTTGGAAGTGTTTTTTCAAAAGCTCTTCAGCCTTTGATTTAGCAGCAAGCAGGTATGGTTCCCAGCGCAAATTATTCATAGTTTATTTAGTCCATTTTATCAGGTCGCGTGGCTTAATATGTCTCCACCCGCCGTAACCCAATGGCAGGTTAAACCGAACACATAGCCACCTGTTCAGATAAAAAACCGTTTCTGCATCACTGCCTTTTTTACCCTGGCTTATTTCACGTTTTTCCAGGAGATTAAAGGAAATACACGTTGATAATACATTCACCAATGGTTTATAAATCTCATCATCAAGCCAATATCCATCCCTAATCAGTTTTAATTCAGAAGGTTCTTTCAAGGCAAAGCCTGTAACGCCAGGGGCATAAGGTATGGTTGGACGATTTGTCTCTTTCAGGGCATATTCATGAAATTTCTGTAAAAATTTTTTTACCAGTTCAGGAAAAGGAATTAACCTTCCCAATTCATTCCACTTGTCATTAACTACTCGTCTGATAATTTTTTGTTGCTCTTCTGCTGTAATAACACTGGATCGCGTAGATAATCTGTTTGATAACATCCCTTCATAAAGCTCCGAAGAAAACTGCAAAAACTGATCAATGTTGTAGGAGGAAACTTGAAGGATATGTTCAAATCCATAGTAATATGGCAACTTGAATTCCTGACTGATAAAATACTCTGCCGCATTCTGAATGGTTGAATTTATACCTGCCAAAAGCTCTTTATCACTCAACTCCATATCCATTGTGGTCTGGGGCTGCGTTAAATTTTTATGGACTAAAATTTCTGTGGCCCGTGATAGTAATAACCTTTCCAGAGGTGATAAATCAGCTGACCTAACATATTTTGTCCACTCAATAAATTTCCTGGTTTGTTTAGAAAACGCCTCCAGCCGGGCTAATACTACTTTGAATGATTTTTCAAAATCATCCTTGTATACGGCTTCATTTAAACTATCTGCTAAATTCTGATCGAATTCCGGCACATCTTCTGTAGAAATCTGGGCCCTTCGATTGGCAATATTAGTGACAATACTTTTAAATTTAGATTCCTTTTTCTGCCAGATAGATTCAAGATTTATTTCATTATAGTCTCGTTCCAGATAAGACCGTAAATTCTCCTCATCTGTTAATGCTTCCAATCTTTCAGATATCCAAATATTATAATTATTCCTTTGCTCAATAATATATTTCAGAAGGAATTCACGCTGCCCCAAAGAAAGTTTATGAGTATCATCAAACATGAATAAGATTCGAGTTTCAATTTCAGCATCGTTAATGTAAATCTTTGAATTTGCAACCAAGGAAAAGGTGAATAATTCATTATGCCCTTCCGGTTGAATCTGATCTATCGGCAAAAAACTATCCAGCGCCTTATAAACACGGCTTTCGATATTCTCTGCCCACTTATGCAGCAGGGTTCCCGTACAAGGAAATGAAATAGCGGCGGTATCTGAAGAGGCGTTAGGGTAATCAAATTTGATTTTATCTAAATCCCCTGGAAATTTCAGGCTCTTAAGGTTCAACATGCCTCTTAAAGTGGCCAGAATTATCCTTGCATTAATTAGCGCAAAAAAGAATCTTTTTTTCTTTATATCATCTATAGGCAGATCTTCCAGAATTTAATAATTCCGATTACAATGAAGGCTAACACCCAGTAATTTAATTTGATTGTTGTCCATTACATCGATCCGTTTCAGGTATTCTCTAAGATCCTTCAGATTGGGATTTGATTTGTTATTGAACAGTGTAACAAGTGTTATTGGTTCAAAAATCCTAATCAGTGAAGACTTGCCTGCTTCAGGCAAATCAGGCGTTTTTGTATGCGGTAAAAAATTCGCACCCCTCAACTTTGGGACGGCTTTCTTGATCCCATCATTTCCATCTTCAGTGAATAATATTATTCAATATCCTTGCCCTCAATAGATTTCAAATAATGGTTATTGCATCCTTAACACACCCTATTATTTCAGCTGAGAAATATATTAAAATGTTGCCATATGGCCAAAACAGGCTTCTTTATTTAGTTGTGAAAGGATGGGTTCCACCCGCAAAACGTTCAGCAAGCAATTAGAGATAGAAAGTAAATTGTATAGTTAGAATTGTGGGGAATTGAAATATATCATTCATATGCACTGGATGAATTTTTAGATTAAGGGATATGCGATAGTGCAGAATTTCCTAATTAAATATCCGGGAAAAAAAGTAAATTTTACCCCAGTTGGGTGCAAAGTGTGGAAAATTTAAAAAATGTAACCTCAAATTCGTGATTAAAAATCTATCCATGGGTAATTTTCAAATCTACACCAATTCAGGGGACCGGCTGGAATTTAAAAATGAACTCAGTCCAGCTTTTCAAAAATTCAAAATGGCTGCGGATGAAGCATTTATGAGTGAAGGGGATTTCGGAAAGATGGCGTTTCAGCATTTCAAGGGAAATGGTTTTGACATCTGGTACAGCAATTATTTAATCACCAAAGATTATCGTTTTATTGGGGAAGTCTACACTCCGCTGCTTGAACTTCAAATCCCACTCTTAAATTCTTTTAACTCAACGTGGGACGGCATTGACCACATACCAATGGAGGTTAATCAGTATGAAATTACATGCAGTCCTGCCGCCAAAGTTGTGTCAACGTTTCAGGCCGGCATTTCCTGCCATACCTTCGATGTCCATTTCCAACCCAGCACTCTTTTTGAATATGCGGTAGATTCCCGAAAGTTAAGCCGACTACTTGAAGCAAATGAAAAAGGGAATGCTGCCAATTTGCTAGACGATGTACAATTTGCGTCGCCAGACATGCTGCGTATTATTCATTCAATAATCCGTTATGAAGGCCAAGGCAACCTGGCTAAACCATATTTTGATGCATTAATTCGTGAATTTTTAGTTTACCTCGTTTCGCAAGTTAATGCATTTAGTGAAAGCCTTTTCTTCTCGCTCTCAGAAATTAAGAAGGCAGAAGAAGCAAAAAAAATAATTCTCAGCGATTTTGAAGAATTTTACTCAGTAAAAGAACTAGCAAGGATGTCAGGACTCACAGAAATTAAGTTACAAATGGCCTTTAAACATTTATATGGTACAACCGTATCCAAGTTTTCCCGGCAATCAAGAATGGAAGAAGGATATAGACTGTTGAGCCAAACAAATTATCCATTACGGGTAATATGCCTGATGGTGGGTTACCCTGATCCTTCTAATTTTTCAGCAGCTTTCTTTTCGCATTTTGGTTTTCGGCCGGGTGTCATTCAAAAAGGACGTCGATAAAAAGGTAGATTAATGTAGTATACTCAGGAACAGTTGGGTATATATCACAATTCTGCAAGTATATAAATAAAATTCCCCAGGATTAATTAATATGTGCAGCCATGTTGAGGTTGCTGAGCTCTTATCACTTTAACTAATTCATTATTTTTCAATAAAAAGCTTGAAATCATTCGTTGAAGTTGCATAGTCAATTTATCAGCATTCTTTACTGTTATTATGAAATCCGCGTATAGATACATCATCATAAGTAGAAATTGGTTACTCCCCAACAATATCATTTATCATATCATTGACGTGAAAAGGTTGCTGTTCAGCAATGAGTCGTTTTGCTGACAGTTGAATTGAACTGGAAAAATTAGCATTATCTTATAAGTGGCCATTTAGATACAGCCAGGATAGTTCTTTTTATATAGAATCTGTCTGTGTCCAGTAATTCTATTATTGAAAATATGGGAACTTACTTTGCCTCCACATGATTTTGCTAATCATCCTAAATAAAACTATGGTAATCAAACTATTAATGACTTTTCTATATGACCCTTTTTCAAAAACATGAGTTGGTCAAAGCAGATATAAGGCAACATGATTAATTCAGGTCAATTTTCAGTTAATCAATGAACAACCGCAGTAGCTTCCACCTCGAATAGAATGTCACGGTGAAAGAGTGATGTAACTCCAATTAGAGTTGTTGCGGGATTACAGCCAGATGTTGTATATCTTTTACCCAGCAAATGGTTAAACTCGAGAAAAGCCGGAACATCCGTCACATAATAGGTCATTCGAACAATATCCTTCAATGTTGCTCCCACTTTTGCTAATACCGCTTCAAGGTTATTTAAAGCTTGGGTTATTTGAGCTCCCATGTCGCCCGGACTTACGGGACTTCCATTGTCATCAACAGATGTCTGGCCAGCGCAGAAAATTATTTTTCCTGTCGCATTCACAATTCTTCCCTGCACAAAAGCGTGTTCTTGTTGCCATGTCCATATGTCAATGACAGTTGGATCTGAATTTTCATTTTTCATACTTTTTTTTCTTTTCAGTATTTTAACTTTTCAAACAAGCACTTATTATTAGCTAATGGTAAAAACTATCATACACCATTAATAATCGTGACGCAAAAAATTATGTATTAACGCTTTGTTGTCACCTCAGCTTAGTATCCAACTGTAAAACGCTTACGGATAAACTGCGGAGTTTCCAATTCATCCACTATCGCTAGTGCCAAATCTTCAACTGAAATAAAGCTTTTCCCATTTTTATCGTATACAGGCGTTTCCAGACTAGTCCGGTATCGACCTAAACGTACACCACCATTACCTTTGTACATTTCTATGGAAGGACTCAAAAAAGTCCAGTCCAGTTGACTTTCATTTTTTATAATATTGAGATAGTCACGGGCGGACGATGCACCGGCTTTCCAGTCTGAAGGAAATTCCAGGCTATCAACCAGCTGAAGTTCAGGAGTTATAAAAAGACTACCCGCTCCTCCGACAATCAATAATCTTTTCAAGCCACTTTTAATTACACTTTGTTGAATTGTAATATTACCCTGTAAATAGTCTTCGTATATGTTGGTGCTACTGATACCAGGAGTAAATGAATTTACTACTGCGTCATGGCCTTTCAACACATTAGTCAATTGCATTTCGTCATGTACGTCTATCTTTATTGCTGTTACAAGTGTATTTTTTTCAACTTTTTCAGGATTGCGTACGATAGCGGTTACGGTATGCATTCTTCTAACTAACTCGTTGCGAACAGCAGTTCCGACAAATCCAGATGCTCCGATTAGCACTATATTCATTGTTTATATTTTTATTAAATACTCAAAAATCCGTATAGTTTTATATTTAAATCTTCGTTTATCAATTTTTGTTTACTCATAGTAAGTTTACCGAAGAATAGTACCAATCCTGGAACAGGCCAATGCTATTCATTAGGCGCATTACATATATTACAATAAAAACTTAAAGATTGGCTTAAAAGAAAATTATTTAATTTTATAAATAATTGAATTTCTAAATAATAGGAACGTTATCATTTGCTTTGAGCTTAAATAAGTTAGATTTACC
>CAXTMV010000263.1:0-7491 GCA_964245425.1 uncultured Flavihumibacter sp.
TATCTGTAGCCTGTAAAAAACAATTCAAAACATGCGGTTGGTAACGCGATGGCCCGGCGTTGCAAAACAATGGGCATTTTCGCGCCTTGCAGTATGCATAATGCTGCAATAAGGAAGATCCGTTCTACAGAATGAATAACGCGTAGTGCGGATAGATTTCACCTGGTTGGTTTTCTGTCTATCCACAGAAAATCCGTCAACCAATCAATATTGGCCGGAATATATTTCGCCGTCAATCAAACGGCAACCGTTACGTTTATACGTCCTGATTACTCTTCCACCAGCGGTAGCCAATAAAACTGAAGATAAGAAAGGGCATGGCAGCCAGGTAAAGAATGCCACCGTTGAGGGCTTTGGCCGGGCGTTCGCCCATCTGCTGCGCTGTTTTGGTACAGATAGAACATTGCGCCTGCACGGGTGTGCGCGTGCAAAAGAAAAAAAATATTACCAGTATCGCTACATATTTCTTCATGGCGGTAGGCAAAGTTAAATGCATTTGCCTTTATTCCTTATTCCTGTTTAACAAAAAACCCTTACCGTTTCAGGTAAGGGTTTGTATTTTTTAGGCTTCGGCGCCCATTCTTTTCTGCACTTTCTTTCTTTCATCTTCATCCAGCACCACTTTACGCATGCGGATGCTTTTTGGTGTTACCTCGATACATTCATCCTGCTGAATGTATTCCATGCATTCTTCCAGCGTCATCAGTGTTTTAGGCGCAATGCGGGATGCATCGTCGCTGCCGCTGGCGCGGTGGTTGGTCAGCTTTTTGGGTTCGGTGGCATTCACTACCAGGTCGCCCGGCTTAATATGTTCGGCGATGATCTGGCCGGTATATACTTCTTCGCCCGGGTCTACAAAAAAGGTTCCGCGGTCCTGTAGTTTATCGATTGAATAACCGGTGGTTCGTTCCTGGTTTTTTGACAGCAATACCCCGTTGTTCCTGCCGGGTATCGGGCCTTTCCAGGGCCGGTATTCCAGGAAGCGGTGGGCCATAACGGCTTCGCCTGCTGTATTGGTAAGCATATTGCTACGCAGGCCAATCAGCCCGCGGGAAGGTATTTCGAATTCAAGGTGCTGCATTTCGCCCTTGCTTTCCATAATATGCATTTCACCTTTCTTCTGTGTAACCAGGTCAATTACTTTACCGCTGTAATCGGCAGGCACATCTACTACCAATACCTCAAATGGTTCATTCTTTTTTCCTTCAATATCTTTTATCAGCACAGTTGGTTGTCCGATGGTCAGCTCAAATCCTTCCCTGCGCATGGTCTCAATGAGGATGCCCAGGTGCAGGATACCCCGGCCAAACACCAGGAAACTATCTGCACTATCTGTATCTTCTACACGAAGGGCCAGGTTTTTTTCTGTTTCCTTCATCAGCCGGTCGCGCAAATGACGGCTGGTCACAAATTTACCTTCGCGGCCAAAGAACGGGGAGTTATTGATTCCAAACAACATGCTCATCGTCGGTTCATCTACACTGATAACCGGTAATGCCTCGGGGTTTTCTACATCTGCAATGGTATCACCAATATTAAAATCTTCCAGTCCAACCACCGCGCAAATGTCACCGGCAAATACTTCGGTTGCCTTTTTCTTGCCCATGCCCATAAAGGTATAAAGCTCGCGTACCTTCAGTTTTTTGATCACACCACCCGCCTGCATCAGGGCGATGTTTTGTCCTTCTTTGATGGAGCCTCTTGCTACTTTACCCACGGCGATCCTGCCCAAGAAAGAAGAATAATCGAGCGAAGTAATCTGCATCTGAAGCGGGCCTTCTGCTATCTTGGGCGCAGGCACATGTTCCAGTATGCCATCCAGTAATGGCCCGATGCCTTCTATCTGTTCGTTCTTATTGTTAAACCAGCCATTTTTTCCAGAGCCGTAAAAAGTCGGAAAGTCCAGCTGTTCTTCTGTTGCATCCAGGTTAAAGAATAATTCAAATACTGCGTCGTGCACTTCATCGGGCCGGCAATTGGGCTTATCAACTTTATTGATTACTACAATGGGGCGCAGGTTCAGCTGCAGGGCTTTTTGCAATACAAAACGGGTCTGCGGCATGGGTCCTTCAAAGGCATCCACCAGCAGCAATACGCCATCGGCCATTTTCAACACACGTTCCACTTCACCGCCAAAGTCACTGTGACCCGGCGTATCAATAACATTTATTTTGGTACCATTGTATTCTACCGCCGCATTTTTACTGAAGATGGTAATACCACGCTCCCTTTCCAGGTCATTGCTGTCCATTATCAACTCGCCGGTTTCCTGGTTGTCGCGAAACACTTTGGTGGCATGTAAGATCTTATCTACCAGGGTAGTCTTACCATGGTCAACGTGTGCTATAATAGCTATATTTCTGATATTCATAATTACTTGTTATCCTTTTTCACAGGTGGACAAGGGCCGGTTTCCCGCAGCCTGTTTTCAAGCGGCAAAGGTACGCTAATTCAGCGGGCGGGGCAAGTGAAAGATGCCCTGAAAGAAGGGATTTTTGGGCTGCAGGGGATTTCAGGCGAAAAAATAAGGATTAGATAATACAACTTCGCCATATACCGTTGAAGATCAAACGAATAAATATATTTTTGGCGGAAAGGATACAGGGAATAACGCTGGCCGGGCGCCGGGCATCATCCTTCCTTTACTGGGTTGGTCAATTGCCTGAACACTTCTTCCAGCCTTTGTTCGCCGCTTTGCAGCGAAACAATATCCAGGTTTTGCTGCAAAGCCAGTTCCAGCAACAATCTCTTTACATCATTGGTATTGCTGCAGGTCAGCTCCCATTCGTTTCCATTACTATTATGTAGAGCTTCCACACCCGGCAGTGCTTCCAGTAAAGCGGGTTCTATCTTCTCTTTGAATATAACTTTTACCAACTGGTTGTTTTGCGACTGGTTCCGCAATACATGCAGGGTATCATCGGCTACCAGCCTGCCTTTATTGATAATTACCACCCGGTCGCAAATGGCTTCCACTTCCTGCAGAATATGAGAAGAGAATAAGATTGTTTTTTGCTGGCCCAGTTTTTTAATTACCTCGCGTATGTCAATTATCTGGTTGGGGTCCAGGCCGGTGGTAGGTTCGTCCAGTACCAGTACTTCCGGGTTGTGTATCAGTGCAGCGGCCAGGCCTACTCTTTGTTTGTATCCTTTAGACAACTGGCCAATTTTCTTTTTGCTTTCAGGCGTCAGGCCCACGGTCTCGATCACTTCTTCTATTCTTGTTTTTTTATTTTCCACGGCATGAACGCCTGCTACAAAATCGAGGTACTCGCGCACATACATGTCATAATACAGGGGGTTGGATTCCGGCAGGTAGCCAATTTTCCTTTTGCTTTCCAATGGTGAGGCTTTTACATCGATGCCACAAACCCGGCAGGTGCCGGCATCTGCCAGCAGGTAGCCGGTAATGATCTTCATGGTGGTAGATTTACCGGCCCCATTGGGCCCCAGGAATCCTACGATTTCACCCTTAGCAGCACTGAAGGAAATATCATCTACTGCTTTCTGTTCACCATATATCTTGGTAAGCCCTTTTACTTCTATAGACATGGTACAAACCTACAATTTTACTACCGAGGAACAGGCGTTTTTCACGGCGTTAACGGCGTTTTTAATAACGATATACTAAAAAATATTGGGAGATTATTTTCTACCCCCGTAAAAAACGCCGGTTCTTCCGGGGTAAAAAATCTCATTCAGCAACCTCATCATATTCTCCCTTATATGCATACCAGCCAAAAATCATAAAGCCAGCTGCAATGGGCGTAAAAATGGTAATAATGATTATCCAGGGCAGTGGCTTATTGATATCACCCTTGCCATTTGCATCGATATTGTGCACCGCGCTTTTTACCAGCACAAAGATCAGGATGGGTGCCAGTACCATCCAGCATATTCCGAGCAGGCGTTTGATTTTGTTCATGGTAGTATTTTTATGCTTCTTCTACATTATTTGTTTTATTGCTCAGGTATAAACTGCCAATCACAAAACCCAGAGCGGCCACTATAATGGGGTACCAAAGGCCCGACAGGTAATTTGATCCGGGCAGGGTAGTGATCAGCGTGGCAATAAAGGGCACCAGTCCGCCAAACACGCCATTGCCGATATGGTAGGGTAAAGACATAGATGTATAGCGGATCCGTGTTGGAAACAATTCTACCAGGAAAGCTGCCACCGGGCCATATACCATGGTTACAAACACCACCATCAGGGCAATATAGGCAATCATGGCCAGCCGGCCGGTTTCACCCAGTACCGTTTCTTTGGTGGTTTGTGGGGCCATTTTTTCGCCAGCTGCCGTTATTTTTTGTTTGGTGGTGATTTTCTGTTGGGTGCCATCCTCAAAATAATTGGTGATGGTGGTGGTATGCATAGAATCGGTATTGGATCCTTTTACCAGTTCTGCAACCCGCTTAATACTGGTCTGGTTGGCCAATATTACTTTCTTACTGGTATCAGCCGTTTCATATAATTGCTGAAAGATGGGCCGGTACAAAAGCGCGCCCAGCAGCATGCCTGCCAGCATGATATTTTTGCGGCCCCATTTATCAGACAGGCTGCCGAATATGATAAAAAAAGGTGTGGCAATCACCAGGGCTATCAATATAATGGTATTTGCCTGTTCGTATTCTATAAAGCATTTGGTAAGAATAAAATTCTGTGCATAGAACTGGCTGCTGTACCAGATAACGCCCTGCCCCATGGTGGCGCCAAACAATGCCAGCAGAACCATTTTGAAATTTGCCTTGCGACCGAAACTTTCCTTCAGCGGGTTAACGGAAGTGGTACCCGCCGTTTTAAGCTTCAGGAACATAGGCGATTCGTTCATACGCAACCGGATAAATACCGATACCGCCACCAGCACAATCGAAAGCAGGAAAGGATAACGCCATCCTTGCCCGTTGGTAAATGCTTCTACACCGGTTATGCGCCGCACAGAAAGAATAACGCCCAGGCTCAGGAACAGGCCCAATGTTGCCGTGGTTTGTATAAAACTGGTGTAATAGCCGCGCCGGCCGGCCGGCACATGCTCTTCTACATAAGTAGCCGCACCCCCGTATTCGCCACCCAATGCCAGGCCCTGCAATAAACGCAGCAATAAAACCAGCATCGGTGCCCAGCCGCCAATGGTTGCATAAGATGGTACACAACCGATCAGAAAAGTAGAGCCGCCCATTAGCACCAGGGTTAACAGGAATGTATACTTCCTGCCAATCAAATCGCCCAGGCGGCCAAAAACCAATGCGCCAAAAGGCCGCACAATAAAACCTGCTGCAAAAGTGGCCAGCGTAGACAATAAAGCAGCTGTTGGATTGGTATCTGGAAAAAATTTATGCGAAATAATGGTAGACAGGCTGCCGAAAATATAAAAATCGTACCATTCAATCAGGGTGCCTGCAGAAGAAGCGGTAATAACTTTCCAGATTCCTTGGGGTGATGGCATATGGTAAATTTAGACGGAGATGACAAGGATTTTTAAGCTATTGGGGATTCTTGCCGGCCTTTGTAAATGTAAAGCAGAAATCAGAAATCCCGTCTTATCCTTTTACATCCTGGTCGTCATCGTACTCATAAATGGCATCTATTTTGGTACCGGCATTCATTTCAAACACGGGTTTAATGATGCCATCTTTCAATCCATATACCCAGCCATGCAAATCGGGCCGCTGTTCTGCCTTCCAGGCTTTTTGAATGATGGATGTTTTGGCCAGGTTAAAGAGCTGTTCCTGTACATTCAATTCAGTTAAACGATCCACCCTGGCAGCTTCACTGGCTATCGCATCCAGTTCGGTCCGGTGCAGGCGGTAAACATCTTTTATATTCCGCAACCACATATTCAGTACCGGTTTAAAATCGGTATTGGTAATGGCAGATTTAATGCCCCCGCAGCCATAATGCCCGCAAACAATTACATGTTTTACCTTCAGGTGATTAACAGCATAGTCCAGTACGCTCAGCAGGTTCACATCCGTATTTACGACCATATTGGCCACATTGCGGTGTACAAAAATCTCGCCTGGTTGTGTGCCGGTGATTTCATTGGCGGGTACCCGGCTATCGCTGCAGCCGATCCACAAAAACTCCGGTGCCTGTAAAAGCGCCAGGCGGTTAAAATACTCCGGGTCGGCCTGCACTTTTTCTGCAGCCCAGGCTTTATTCTCCGTTAACAGTTTCTCATACGGTTTCATAAATACTGTATTACTGCTTGCATATTACTCAATTTTTGCTAGAACTCTTGCGGAAAATTTTACCACAGCGGTAAAGCGTTTGCTGTGTGAAACGCCTTGCCGCTGTGGCAAAAAAACAGCCTTTCTACTTAAACTGGTTTTGCCATCTTATAGATTTGTTTCAGCAAGCCATCTTTCAAATCGTATATCCAGCCATGAATCTGCGGCATGGCATTGCTCTGCCAGGCATTTTGTACAATGGCTGTTTTTGAGATGTTGATGACCTGCTGCTTTACATTGTACTCGGCCAGCAGGTTGGCCCGGTCCTGCAAATCGGGTACAGCATCAATAACGAACCGGTTGGTCTCGTACACATTCTTGATGTTCAGCAGCCATTTGTCAAGCAGCCCGAAGCTTTTGTCGCTCATGGCCGCCTTCACGCCACCGCAGCCGTAGTGGCCGCAAACAATAATATGTTTCACTTTCAGGTGTGCCACCGCATATTCCAGTACGCTCAGGATATTGATATCTCCTTCCATCACCACGTTGGCAATATTACGGTGCACAAATAACTCACCGGGATGGGTACCCGTAATTTTATTGGCGGGTACCCGGCTGTCGCTGCAGCCGATCCATAAAAAATCAGGTTCCTGGTTCTGAGACAGCCGGTTGAAATAATCGGGATCGTCCATCAGGGTTTCCTGTACCCAGGCTTTATTTTCCAGTAATAGTTTATCTGTTGGTTGCATGGTTCAGTTTTTAATATTTGAGATGAATACCGGTACCGGCTTTGTAAAACCCTGCTCTTTGTAAACGCTTTGTTTGAGCTCTACCGTAATATCTTTCAGGTGCGCATGTTTCATGAAATCTTCTATCACTTCAACTACATCGCGGTCTATAAAATCGGCCCGGGCTGCGTCTATCAGTACATAGGCATCTTCCGGCACCTGTTCCAGCTTGCTTTTGATAATCGGCTTGTTCAGAAAAGAAACATCCTTGCGCAGCCGAAAAAGGAATTTGTTCCCGTCATTTACCACCATTACCGCAGATTTAAAATTGCTGCGCAGCAAAAAAAATAATCCCACGCCACAGCCTACCAGTATGCCCACCAGTAAATCTGTGAACAAAATGGCCAGTATGGTAACTACAAAAGGCAAAAACTGGTTCCATCCCTTCCGGTAAAATTCCCGGAAAATAGAAATCTTTGTCAGTTTATACCCTGTATAAATAAGAATGGCCGCCAGGGAAGCATAGGGAATATAGTTGAGCAGTCCGGGAATAAATGCTACACACAACAGCAGGAAAATGCCATGCATAAAC
>CAXTMV010000264.1:0-7481 GCA_964245425.1 uncultured Flavihumibacter sp.
ACAAAATTATTTGTACTTATCCTGATAAACTATATGCACTTGGCCGAATGGTTACACGAAAAATCTTGTATTATTGCGACATTCTTCCCATCCTCTATCGAAATAATAATATGCTTCTTTATATTTATTCAGCGACCTAATACCCTTAATTTAAATATTTAAATAAGTAGAGAACTTTTATAAAGCATACACACTGCTTCGGAATGATTTTCAAGATTCGGAAAAATGATGCTTATTGTCACAAAAGCCTGCAAGTAAAAATTGTACATTATGGCTTTTCCTAAGTTCATTTGTAGAGATTTCAATGGGTGTATACCAGGAAGAGAACGGCCCTTTAAAACGTTGGTTGCCCATAGAAGAGTAGCAACTGATCGCAGCCCAGCAGGATTCAGTTGATTTATTTTCTCCTGAACGATGCAGTAAATTACTGTGAAAAAATATCGCATCTCCCGCATTAAGTACTAAATTTACTAAATCCATTGATTCAAGCAAGTAGTTTATGGTTGAGCTATCGACTCCTGTGCTTTCTTCCTCATCATTAAACGAGTGCTCCAAAGTTGGTAGCTTGTGAGAACCCTTGATAAGTTGCGACCCACCGTTGCTGTTATTAATAGGTGTTAAGGCCACCATTACACTAATCATTTGCGAGGATGATTTAAAATCGTTTGTTTCCCAATATGCATAATCCTGATGCCACCCCCATACACCACCGGATGCCGGTTTTTTTTCCATTACTTTTGACTGAACATGACACACAGAATGCTTTGCACCTAATAAAGAAATAACAGGATAAATTATTTTGGAGCTTCGCGCCATACAACCAAACAAATTATCAGGGGGGGAAAACCAGGAGGGCAAATCAACTTTGTTGATATTCCATTTGTTAATGTAATTTTCATTTGACTGACTTATCGCAGCATCATACATTTTTGTAACTTCACTGTTGCAGTAAAAGTTTTTTATGATAATATAGCCATTTTTGTGGAATAAATTTACATGGCTCTCGGTAAAAAAGGTAAAACACATGGCAACATATTTCGTTAAATATATTGCTAAGCTAAATGCCTTTTGGAGTAAATAATACCTTTTTGGTAGTAAAAAATGATACTTTCGTAACATATTTTAAGAAAGAAAATCTTCATGAAACCCGCGTTGGAATATTTACCCAGGACAAGTGAGGAAAGTTTTGTCGTTAGGAAATTCGAATTTAAATATTACCCTACCCCGTGGCATTTCCATCCCGAATATGAAATTGTGCTGGTCACTGAAAGTAGTGGGAAACGTTTTATTGGTGATAACATTTCAAATTTCCGGCCCGGCAACCTTGTTTTATTAGGTCCAAACCTACCGCATTTGTACAGAAACGACATGAAATATTATAAATCTAAATCATCCACCCGTGCAAGATCGATTGTCGTACATTTTTTAGAAAATTCATTTGGTAATTTTTTTTCTTTACCAGAAGCAAAAAAGATTAAAAAACTTTTGGCTGACAGCATCAAAGGTATTGAGATTACAGGGAATGCAAATGCAATAGTAAGCAAGAAATTACATGAATTGCTTACTTTAAAAGATTTTCCACGTTGTTTAAAACTTCTTGAGATTCTTCAGGCAATCGCAGATATAAAACAATACCAGGTTATTTCCAATTATCGCATTACAGGCATTAACGAAAAAGAATGCGAAAGAATGAGCAGGGTGCTGGATTTTTTAATGAAAAGTTTTTCAGTTAATATTAGCAGGGCCGATGCAGCGAAAGTTGCTAACATGTCGGAAAATGCGTTCTCAAGGTATTTTAGGCAGCGAACCAAAAAAACATTTGCATCGTATCTCAACGAATTACGCCTGAACCACGCGGCAAAATTATTAATAGAAAAACATGATACCATTAAAGATATATGCTATGACTGTGGTTTTAACAATCTTTCTAACTTTAACCGTCAATTTAAATTGATGTATGATAAAAACCCCTTGACTTATAGAAGGACATACCGGAGATAACTAATTCTGATTCGGCTTTATGTTATGACATTACATTTATTACTATTGTTATTAATTTTGTCTTGTTACTTCAAATAAATCTCCGTCATATGGTTTACTAATAACAACTGGAAATCCCACCGTTGCCAGCTTAAAACCTGTCATAACGGCTACTATTATGCCAGCCCTGTTTTTTACTTCATAGATTTTTTCTTTGTCGAGATAAAGAATAGTAATAACTCTTTTCATTTCCATACTGCCATGCCTGAAGATCCCAACAATTCCGCCAGACTTATTTTGCGTGTTGACGCGCTGAAATCCATCCCAGCTACCTTCAACCGGCTCACCGAAACCTTGCAAATCCTGCCTGAAACTCATTATGTTATACCTTTTCTCCATTAACTGCAGCCAGTCAGCGTAACTTCTGTATTTTTTAAAATCAACCGCTGTCAATTTTCGCGGATCGCCTAACATGATAGGTAATGCACCTGCCAGCGATTTAATGTGGATCTCCCAACCATTGTCCTGCATTTCAGGATTGCCTATTACGAGTGCTGCAGCAGGCAGGGCGGGCGACCGCCACCAGGCCATGTTGCGAATGCGCAAATCAACTTTCGAATCCGGTCCATGAAAGTTTGAAAGCCAATTGCCGTCCGCATGCTTCAGCATAGCATAGTCGATTAATTGCAAGCCACCCATCGTTTCAAAAGTACAGTCGATAAAAAGGTCTGATTTAGCTTCGTGCAATTCATCAAATAATTTCCAAACCTGCTCATAATTACTATACAAAGATTCATTGTGGTCTTTATGGCCAGGGTGATTAAGCGCATAACAACCCGTCTGGCCAGCAGTAAAACGATATGGACTTGTGACAACCGTGAAGTCAAGCTTCATATATTCAAGTCCATATTCCAAACATAATTTCATTAAAATATTTTTTATATAATCATACCAACCAGTTCCAAAACAGGCTGTACGTAATGTAGTATCTTCAATGTGTAGATTAGTCGGCTGTTGTTTTTCATCCAGTAAAAACCATTCAGGATGTGTTTTAAAAACATTACTTGCTGGCGAAGCACTTCCAACGCTTATCCATAAACCAGGTTTCATCCCCAGCGATTTTATATAATTGAATACTGGTTTTAACCCTTTTGGAAATTTATTTTTATCAATAACCCAATCGCCATAATTTTCCTGCCACCCATCATCTATAATGAACTCTTTCATACCGGCAGCAGCTGCTGATTTAGCCAGCTCCATAATCAATTTTTCATTAATATTCTTTTTGAAAGGTACCCACGTATTGTACACAAAAGTTGGCTGGTGTTTTAATTCAGAGATTTTTGACCCCAAATATTTTCCAATAAATTCAGGAACAGCTGTATTCAACATCTCATCCGGGTCTTTGTGATCATTATAGATAATAGTGAAGACCTGAGGGCTTGTAAAGGATTCGTCCTTATTAATAAATTTCCTGAATGGATAGCGGGCATCACTATGTGTAAGCCCGCTGCATAGAGATTCTTCATTCCAAAAGGCACTGGTATGCTTAATTACCCCTGCTGATTCATTGCCTACGATTATGCCTTGTTGCCAATCGCTGTTATGCACAATAACTAATGCATCCTGCATGTTACCATCATAAGGTCCGATAGATCGCCTGCGACCATAATCGTGGCATATCCAGCTAAAAGTAGATGGATTATAAAAACTCATATTGAATTTTTCGATGTCAACAGATTCTAGCCGTAGTGTATTAAGGGAAAGATTTTTCAGCACCAGATTTTTGCGGATTACCGGTTGACCGGGGTATAATAAAAATTCTATGGCGAGTTCAATTTTATTATCACTGCTTATAAGCGTAACGGCAGCGCCGTCGCCCTGATGTGCATCGGTAAAACAAGTAATATTTTCTTGCCTCCAATTACTATTGCCGGAATATACACTATCGTCAACTACAAACTGAAAATCAGTATTACGATTAGTAAAATAATTAAACGGACCATTCACTGGCTTGTACGAAGTTGTTAAAAAATGACCACTATCTCCCGGCAATTCAATAATCCTTTCAACAATTCCATTACTTAGTTTTAACTGCGTTTTCGTCCAACTGGCAAATGGTTGCGCTGATAGGCCAACACCTGTCAACAAAAGAGTAGTCAGCAAGTAAATAGTTTCCTTCATCGTTTGCTTTTATTCTGCTTTTAACCAAGTGTGAACCAGCCCAAGTACGTTACAAAATAATTTCCTGATACGCACGTTAAATTTTTTGTTACCCTGGCCTAAAATTAGGCCAACACCCTGAGCTGGGTTTTTGATCGATTATAATAACAAATCTTTTAATAGTAAAGAAATTTAACGACACTTTCTTTCCGGTGTATCTGTTTACTAAAACAAGCCATGTAAGTTAATCAGAATTTATCCTGGAAACGGTTCATTTACGAATAACCACATCGTTCTTTGAAAAACCAAAAATTATAAAATAAAATTCAGCAAATCCTATCTGATAGATAAAACTCGAGAGCAATCTATACCTCTGTTATACGTCTACTTGGGTAACTTTTCCCCCAACGCTAAAAGTTTCGAGAATACCTAGTTTCTGTGATAAATAATAAGCCATGAAATTAAACGGTATAATGTTGTGAAGTATTGATTCGTTTTCAAATGCCTCCGGTTCTTCCACCGTAAATACGTGCGCCCCTGCCGCGCTAATGGTTGCTCCTAATTTTATACTGCGTTCATAAGATTTACCTTTTGCTAAAATCTGGATCACAACACTGCTTTTAGCCGTTTCTTTGGGACCATGGTCATATTGCGCCATGGGCAAGCCAGTAAAACATATTTTGGTGCTTTCACTCAAGATTAAGGCAGCCTGCATTGCCGTTGCGATATTAGGACCGCTACCAGTTATATAAATCCCCGAGATATTTTCTTTTTGCAAAAGCTCTAACACGGCATTTGCCAGTGCAGCACCCTTTCTTTCATATGCATACATGCGATTTTGCAGCAATTCAACGGCTTTGTTGACATCAATACTAAAACCCTTAAATAATGCTAATAAAGTATTGATATATGTTTTCGAGGAAGAATATTTTTCTTCACCCGCAAGTAAAGAAATAACATTGGCAACCCCGGCGTATTTGCAAAGCGGGCTCTCTTCACTGTTGGAGACCGCAACATAATGTTTAAATAACCCCGCGCACCACAATACTTCACTGCTTCTCCCGGATTGAGAAAGCAATACGCCATTCTCCAATTTTTCAGGATGATGCCCATAATAATAAAATTCCGATGCCAGTTCCGGAAAGATATCGATCCCCATATACTTAAATGCAAGGGGTGCAAAATAAGAAGACCCCATTCCGATATAAGGCACTCTCAGCGGCAAAACAAAGGCAGGTACATTGTCCTGAAAATATCGCGCTTTTAGGGGCATATCATTGATTTCTAAGAGCATTTATTTTTTATTAATCTGTTTATAAAGTTACGATTAGCCCTTCCTTTTTCTTTTTTTCATAGGACAGCAGCAGCGCACTACCTATTGCCAACAAAATACCCAGGAACTCCATGCCTGACAAGCTTTCTTGTAAAAATATTATAGCTAGCACAATAGTAAAAACAGGCTGCAATGCTCCAGCGATAGTAGTGACGGCGGCAGCTTTACCTTCTGCACGATACGCTGCAAAACTTGCCAGCACCCCCATTCCATTTATCATACCAGCAACCATTCCGAGTGAAATAGTTTTGTTTGAAATATTAAAGCTTACTTTTCCCGCGAGCACAAAAGCAATTGTAATAATTACCGACGTAATTACAAATGCAACATACGACCATTCTGCTGAAATATGGTTAGTAGTAATTTTTTGTACTGCACTAAATATACCCCAGCAAAATATTGCTGCCAGCGAAAACAGAAACCATACATGCAAACCAATCCCTTTAAAGAAATCACCAGGATGCGTAAACAGCAATGTTTCTCCTGAGAGCAACAAAATAGCAGGTATAGAAATGACAATACCTGCAATATTCACAACATTTAAATGTTCTTTAAAAACTAATACTGCAATAATAATTGTGACCAGCGGATATAAGTTGGTTACGGGTATTACAATAGAAGCCTGTCCATTATTACTGAAAGCATAGAAAACCGCCATGTTTCCAGCAATAGCAAACGATCCCGCCACACAGCCCCATATTAAACCCTTTTTATTAAAACTGGCCAATGTGCATTTTTTTATGACAAATGGTAGTGTCAAAACCATACCAGCGGTAAACAAAAAATGGTTCATGAATGGACTAACATCTTCTGAAATAAGTTTTGCTACTACACCCCATAAACCCCACAACAAACCTGCTGCCACGGCATATACAAACCACAAATTGTTCTTCAGATTCATGGATGTTTCGATTTAAAATAAATTTCCTTAATTAATATCTTATAAAATTTAAATGAATTAACTTTCAAATACATTGTTCTACACGTCAAACAGCGCCGCACTGCCAAGTACTCCCGCCCACTCTTGTAGCTCAGAGATCATTATTTTACAAGTGTAACCGGGATAGGGTGTCAGATAGGTATCACCATTCAATTTTTCCAGATAAGGAATTAATCCTTGTGCAATACCACCGCCTAATACAATTATGTCGGGTGCAAATAAGTTAATATAGTTGTGAATAGCCGTATTAAGGTATGCGATTATCCTTTTGACAACCAGCTCAGCAGCAATATTGCCAGCAACTGCCATTGAGAAAATTATTTCGGCAGATAAATCTTGACCAATATCCTGTATATCTTTTCCCAGGTTGATAATACCACCAGATGATACCAATGCTTCAAGACATCCCGTTTTTCCGCAATAGCAATCTCCGCCACTGCCGGTAATACTTATATGGCCACCCATATGCGACAATGGAAGCGCATCTGGAAATTTTCTATCAACAACAAAACCAAACCCAACACCGGTGCCCAAAGTAAGAGTCAACACCCTGCTATATCCCTTTCCTTGTCCGTACCTCGCTTCTCCCATTGATACAACCCTTGCATCATTATCAATACAACATTCGAGAAAAAATAAATTTTCTATAATTTTTTTAAGTGGATAGTTTTTCATGAATTCCAAAAAACCGTAGGTTGTTTCCACTACTCCATTTGTCCGCGTAAATCCCGGTATACCAAAGCCAATACTACTAATAATTCTTTCCTAAAGTGATGCTACTTCTGTTAAATGACTTATAGCATCACCCATCAATTCAAGAAAAATAGCAGCATCTTTTTTCTCTGTTGGATAAATCATACAGTGAAGAACCTGGCCCGTGCTGATATCCACCAACCCTGCCTTCGTACGGGTACCGCCTATATCAACTCCTATCACCAATCCCCTTTCCATCTGAACACTTTTGGTTTCTACATTCAAAAAAGATAAATTACTTCAAATTAAATATCTCGAAAATGAGTGACTAGTTTCTGGACTGTTCGTATGTTTGTTTGAATGATTAATATT
>CAXTMV010000265.1:0-7445 GCA_964245425.1 uncultured Flavihumibacter sp.
TACAGGATGATTGGGACCATGCAGGACCTGACTGAAAAAATACGGTTGCAAAAGGGGCCGCGCTTGCAGTGTGCATAAAACAATTCCACATAGGTGTGGCGGCCGCATCGTACTGGCTCATAGGCGGCATGCCTAAAATCAATTCAATGGTGCGAAGCATAGAAGAAGTGGAATACATCGTATGATCCACATATCCTCTTTTTACAAAGCCGCCTGCCACATATGCCGTGCTTCTGTGGGCATCAACATGGTCCGCACCATTTTGCGCATCATCTTCCACTACAAAAACGGCACTTTCTTTCCAGATAGCGCTTTTGCTCAGGTATTCAATAAACATGCCTACAGCCAGGTCGTTATCGGCTACATGAGAATAAGGGGTGGGACGCCCTTTGCGAAGACCTTCTGTGTGGTCGTTGCCAAGCCGCACCGTATTAAACCTGGGTACATTACCGGCTGCCAGCAAAGAATCAAATTCTTTTTTCCATTGGTGTACGCGGGTGGTATCGCGAACGGAGAGACTCCAACCGGTATAATAAGGACAAACATGATCTTTGAGCACTGCAATATTGGGTTTTGCGTCGTCAGCAAATTCTCCATAGGTTCTATAACTGATGCCGGCTCGTTTGCATTGATTCCATATAAAACCATTTTTGTTGTTGGCAATGGCGCGGTTGCCTTCTCCATCGTATACACCCCCGCGTCCGCCGTAACTGGTGGGCCAGGTTTTTTCGAGGTAATCAGTGGCATAGGCGGCCGTACTCCAGTTATGGCCATCCATACTTACTTCAGCATCTACATAAAAATTATCCAGCAGTACAAATTCTTTTACCAGCTTGTGCAGGTTCGGCGTAACGGTATTGCCGAACAATACCAGGCTTGAATCGCCATTTCCTTCTTTTACATCGCCCAGTACCTGGTCGTAGGTGCGGTTTTCTTTAATGATATAAAACACATATTTAATGGGAGAAGCATCGCCGGTGCGCATGGGTATGGGATTGCCAGCTTCGCCCCCTGTAATGCTTTCCTTTTCTTTATTGTAAGGTGTGTTGCCGTATACAAGCGAAGAATAAGCTGCCAGTTGTTTTTCTGTTGGGGTGGCGATAATGCTTAATGCACCTTTAAACAAACCGGCAATGTACTGAACGCTTACAGGTTTTGTTTTATCGCCGCCCTGGTATACGACTTCTTCCCGCGGGCGCACCGGGTTAGGCCCGTAAGGATTGGCCATTGACGAGAAGCCTTTACCATTTGTAACAAAAATCTTTTTGCCGATAACCTTAACACCGGTTGGATACCAGCCCACGGGTATAAAGCCCTTGCTTTTGCTGGATCCTGGCTGGCTTACATCAAATACAGCCAGGCAATTATTATCCGCATTGGCAATGTACAGTGTTTTCTCGTCGGTGCTCAAAGCAAGCCCGTTGGTAGTGGAACCATTGGGAGCGTCTGCATACAAAGCAGTATTGAGTGTTTCGATTACTTTATGCTGCAACACATCAATCACCGATACGCTGTTATCATTGGCATTGGCCACAAACAGGTACTTGTCTTTTTTGGTGCGACAAAGATCGTTGGGGTTATCACCTACTTTTATTTCTCCGGAAAAAGCACGGGTGCCCGTATTGAACAGCATAACCTTGTCGCAGCCCCAGCAGCTGATGTACAATTGCTTTTTATCGGCTGATAGCAGGCAGGTATATCCTTCTCCGCCCAGCGGCAGTTGCAGGATTACTTTTTTGGTTGAAAGATCAACCAGGTAAAGCGAATTGTTTTCCTTGGTTACAACATATAATACATGTTGGTCATCGTCTATTTCAATACCGGCCGGCGATATTTTTTCGGGCCATTTTTTGCCCAGCAGCAAACTGTCTTCCAGCACCAGTTTATTATCAACAACCGCGTATTGCAAAATGCGGTTGTCATTGCCACCGGATGCATACAGTTTTCCGGCGGCGCTGAATTTTAATCCGTACATGCTTTTGGGAATTGAAATACTATCCAGCACTTTTTCTGCCTGCACATATATCAGCTGAAGGCTTTGATCGCTTTGCCGGTTGTTTGTAACGGCCATGTATTTCTTATTCGCAGACAGCGCCATGTTCAAAGGCAGATCGCCCAGTGGCAGGCTTTTTCCGGCGGGCGTAAGCGACCATCCGTTTGGTAACTGTATCCTGTTTGCCGCCAGTGGCAGGCCGTCCTGGCCCACAGCGTTTGCCGCACAGAACAACAGAAGCATAAAAGCGATCTTTTTCATACCGTAAAAATTGAGGCCTAAAGGTAACCCTGCGTCTGTAAAAGATCATAATAAAAACAGTACGATAAGTTTTTGGTAACATGCTTTTGCGGCAAATCAAATTTTCGGTAAATTCCGGTATGCCACGGCAGACCTTATACCTCTGGAAACAGGCGCCCTTCCTGCGCCTGATCATACCCTTTATGGCGGGTATCGCCCTGCAATGGTATGCTCCATTGCCTGTTGCGGCCTGCTGGGCATTGCTGGCAACAGCTGTTGCTGCACTGGTCTTATTTAACCTGCGCAGCGGTTTTCTGCAGTATAGGTTTGGCTGGGTCAATGGCCTGCTCATACACCTGTTGCTTTTTTTAGCGGGCTGGCTGCTGGCTTATTACAAAGATGCCTCCCACCGGCAGCCATGGTTTAATCATTATTACAGCAGCGGCAACTGTCTGGTGGTTACACTGGCAGAACCATTATCCGCCAAACCTAATTCATATAAATCCATCGCTGCTGTAGACGCACTGCTGCAGCCAGACATGATCCGCACGGTGCAGGGTACCATCCTGATCTATTTTAAGAAAGACAGCCTGTCTGCACAGCTTCATTATGGATCGCAGATCGTATTCAATAAAAAGTTACAGGCCATCAGGAATTCAGGTAACCCGGGTGCTTTCAATTATGAACAGTACGCGGCTTTCATGGGTATCTACCAGCAGGTATTTCTGGCCGCAGGCGAATACAGGCTGCTGCCTGGCAAAGAGCCAAATAGCTTCCGGCAATTTCTTTTTACTGCCAGGGAAAAGATAGTACACATCATCAGCCGTTATATACCGGGTCAGAAAGAAGCAGGGCTGGCAGAAGCGTTGCTAGTGGGTTATAAAGACGACCTGGATAAAAACCTGGTACAATCTTATACCAATACGGGTGTGGTACATATCATTGCTATTTCAGGTATGCACCTGGCCCTCATTTACTGGCTACTAAACACAGTATTAAGCCCACTCAAAAACACAAAGCAAACAAAATGGCTGGTACCGGTTGCTGTACTAATGGGGCTTTGGTTGTTTTCGCTGCTGGCAGGCGGTGGTCCATCCATTCTCCGGTCGGCGGTCATGTTTACAGGGTTGGTATTGGGTGAAAGTCTGCAGCGAAAAGCCGGTATTTATAATGCGCTGGCCGCATCCGCGTTTATCCTCTTGTGTATCAATCCGGGCTGGCTCTGGGATGCGGGATTCCAGCTATCCTACACAGCTTTGTTAAGCATTGTTATATTCAATCAGCCCATCTATCAGTGCTGCCATTTTCAAAATAAAATAATAGATGGAGCCTGGAAGCTAATGGCCGTTTCGCTGGCGGCACAAGTGCTTACGACGCCCGTAAGCATTTATCATTTTCACCAGTTCCCGGTATACTTTCTGTTGACGAACCTGGTTGCGGTGCCCTTATCAAGTATTATTGTACTGCTGGAAATTTTTTTATGCATGGTGTCTTTTATGCCCCTGCTGGCAAAATTCACCGGCATTACCCTGCACTGGCTTTTATATGAGATGAACAGTTTTATTGAAAGAATAGAAAGCCTGCCTTTTTCCGGTTGGAACGGGTTGCAGGTAAACATGCCGCAAGTGCTGTTGCTATATGGTTGTATCATCGGACTGGCTTGCTGGCTCATGAAAAAAAATAAAGCAGCCTTATTGCCAGGCCTTGCCTGCCTGCTGGGTTTTCTTTGTATACGCACCATCAGTTTTGTGGGTGCCAGCCGCCAGCAGCAGTTAATTGTATATAACCTGCCCGGCCACCAGGCAATGGACCTGATCAGCGGAAGAACCTGTTGTTTCAGGGGCGATACTGATCTACAGACCAACGCTACCCTGCAGGCCTGTCGCAGCCTGCACCGGGTAAATAATTATAGGGATGCTGCGGATCTGGGCTATGCCGGTGCGTTGTTTTTTTTCGGCAATAAAAAAATAGTGCTGGTAGATACTGGTTTTAACCTACATGCACCGGGCATAAATATCAATGCAGACCTGGTCATTGTTTCCCGCAATGCATTGTTGCCCACCGAAAAATTGTTACAGGTTTTCAATTGCCGTCAAATTATTTTTGATGGTTCCAATACCGCCCGGAACGTGAATAAGTGGAAGCAGGAAGCCGCAAAGCTGGGCCTGTCCTGCTTTTATACAGTGGATAACGGAGCTTTTGTGATGAACATGGATTGAATTAAATTTGCGGCTCCCCAGCAGGCCGGGTTGAAGCGCAATGAAGCCATTGCCCGCTCTTCTCAACCTTGATGCCGCTGCAAAATGTCAGCTATGAGCAAAAAAATAAAGTCAGCCTTAATCTCTGTTTTTTATAAAGACGGCCTGGAACCCCTGGTGCAGCAATTGAACGAGCTGGGCGTTACCATTTACAGCACGGGCGGCACCCAGTCGTTCATAGAAAAACTGGCCATACCCGTTATTCCGGTAGAGAACCTCACCACCTATCCTTCTATTCTTGGTGGAAGGGTGAAGACACTGCATCCATCCGTTTTTGGCGGTATTCTGGGCCGGCGCGATAATGAAACCGATGTGCAGGAGATGGAACAATATAAAATACCCGAGCTGGACCTGGTGATAGTAGATCTCTACCCTTTTGAAGAAACGCTGGCGGCGGCCATGGCGCCCGGTTTTGAGGGAGATGCCGAAAAAAACATCATTGAAAAAATTGATATCGGCGGCCCGTCCATGATACGCGGGGCAGCCAAGAATTTTAAAGATGTGGTGGTGATAGCAGCAAAAAAAGATTACGCTGACCTGGCGGCCTTGTTGCAGCAGCAAAATGGAACCACCACTATAGAACAACGCAAAGCATATGCGGCCAGGGCTTTTGAGATAGTAGCGCATTACGATGTTGCCATCGCCAAATATTTCAACCCTTCCAACGCACCGTATTTTCTTGCCTCGGTAACCAATCCCAAAATCATGCGCTACGGTGAAAATCCCCACCAGGCCGGTGTATTTTATGGCGATACCAGCGCATTGTTTACCCAATTGAATGGCAAAGAGCTTTCTTATAATAACCTGGTAGATGCAGACGCCGCCATTCAGCTGATCAGCGAATTTCCACAACCCATCAGTAATGGCATTGTTACAGAAGGTATTGTATTCGCCATCATTAAACATACCAATGTGTGCGGGGTAGCAGCCAGGGCAACCGTAAAAGAAGCCTGGGATGCGGCACTGGCGGGCGATAATGAAAGCGCTTTTGGCGGCGTACTGGTTTGTAACAGTACCATTGATAAAACCACCGCCGATGCCATCAACGAAATTTTCTTTGAAGTGCTGGTAGCGCCTGCTTTTGACGAAGACGCACTGGCTGTATTGAGATCCAGGAAAAACCGCATCCTGCTGCAACTCGTGAAAGCGCCGCATAATAAGGAACAATATAAATCACTGTTAAACGGCGTATTGCTGCAGCAGACAGATGAAGGTAATTATACAGATTGGAAAGAGACTGGTGCCCGCGCCACCAGCAACGCAGAAAATGCCGACCTGGTGTTTGCCAACCTGGTTTGCAAACACCTTAAGAGCAATGCCATTGCGCTGGTAAAAAATAAACAGCTGATTGGCAAGGGTTGCGGCCAGACCAGCCGCATCGATGCCCTGCGGCATGCAATAGAAAAAGCGAAGCAGTTTAATTTTGATTTAACCGGTGCGGTAATGGCCAGTGATGCTTTTTTTCCGTTTAACGATTGTGTTCAGCTGGGACACGAAGCGGGTGTTACCGCTTTTATTCAGCCCGGCGGTTCCATCCGCGATAATGATTCCATAGAATACTGCAAGCAGCATAACCTGGCAATGGTAATTACCGGGCTACGGCATTTTAGACATTAAAAATATCTGATGTGGCAATGTCTGATTTGTGATTTTGGTATTACTGTTGTCCGGGTAAAAATAATTTTTTTCAATAAAAGGCAGGTGCAACAAAGGTTTTCAGTAATTATAAAATATACGTACCTGGTTTGCGACAAAATAGACACCAGCGGCCTTTGAGATGCCTCGCTTTTTGCAACAACTATTTTATTGGCTGCGTTACCTACTCAAAGCAAAACGCAGCATCGAAAAGGCTGCGAGCGCCCGGCCGGCCTGAGGCCAATCTATTAAAAGGTTATCCGGACAATAGTGATTGCAAAATGGTAAGATCATTTCAGCAAAAAACAAAATATAAGACACCAGCTATCCATTCAATGCCCGACTTTATTTCTACTATTTTATCATCTCCTTATAACCCGGCTAATGTAAGGCGGGGTACCCCCAAAACAAAAGCATATGGCGCATTGGCGGTAGTCTGTTTTTTATGGGGAACTACCTGGCTGGCCAGCAAGCAGGGCGTCAGGCACATGCCTCCTTTTCAGCTGGCCGGCATACGGCAATTGCTGGGCGGACTGGCATATATAGTATATTTTATTGCGCGGGGAAAAGCGCGCTGGCCGGGGTTACAAGAGTGGAAGACCATTTTTGTGCTGGCTTTGTTCAATTTTATTTTAAGCAATGGACTGGCTACCTGGGGGCTGGCCTATATTTCGGGTGGACTGGCTGCTATCATTAATGCTATTGTACCCTTGTGGCTGGTGATCAATACTTTTTTTACAAAAGGGCCGGCACTTCCACCTAAAGCAGTAATGGGTTTTGCGCTTGGTTTTGCTGGTATCTGCTTTATCTTTTTTGAACACCTGCACGATTTCCTGAACCCCGGATTTACACTCGGCATCCTTATTTCATTGGCGGCCACCTATACCTGGGCACTGGGCACCCTGTATACAAAAAAGCACGCCGGCACATTCAATCCTTATTTCGGCATCGGTTTACAAATGGTTATTTCCGGGATCGTGCTGTATACAGTTTCAAGGCTCAGCGGCAGGGCGATACCGCTTAAACAAATACCCTGGCAGGCCTGGACGGCCATTGCTTACCTGGTGGTGTTCGGTTCTGTTATTTCGTTTCTTGCATATCTCTATGCTTTACAAAACCTTTCTGCGGCACAAACTTCGCTGTATGCCTATATCAATCCCATTGTGGCAGTATTGCTGGGCTGGTTATTGTTCAAAGAAAAGCTTACCTGGTTTATTGCCGTTGGAGGGGCTACAACCCTGTACGGCGTATACCTGGTCAATAAGGTGTTCAGGAAAATAAGATAGGTAATACATATAAATCATAGCAAGGCGTTTATT
>CAXTMV010000266.1:0-7444 GCA_964245425.1 uncultured Flavihumibacter sp.
ATGGTATTGCTACCCGTGGGCATGTTATGGTCTGGCCTTCCTGGGAAAACTCTCCGCAGTTGACTAAATACAAAAATGATACGGCTGCATTACGTAAAACTATATTGGATGAAATCGAAGAAGAAACGACAGTGCTTAAAAATCAATTTAATGAATGGGATGTGGTAAATGAACCTTACAAGAATAATAATATCATAGATTCATTGAATGGAAAAATAGTAATGGTAGATTGGTTTAGGGCGGCCAGAAAAAATACAGCAGGAGTAAAATTATTCCTTAATGATTATACAATGTTTCATGCCCAGGGAAACGCAACCGACAGTTTTTATAACAATATTAAATTCTTAAAAGATTATGGCGCACCGCTTGACGCAATAGGAGAGCAGGCGCATATTGGTGGTACACCGCCAGGTATTGAATATGTGGTTGATAAACTGAGCCATTTTTCTTCATTCGGTCTGCCGATACAAATCAGTGAGTTTGACATTACGAGCGATGACGATGATTTTAAAGCAAAATATATGAGGGATTTTATGACAGCAATGTTCAGCCAGCCTGCCGTTATCGGTTTTGTGCAATGGGGTTTCTGGGCAAATGCTCACTGGATACCTGCTGCGGCTTTATGGGATAAAGACTGGAACATTCGTCCTGAAGGAAAAGTATATACTGAACTGGTGAGTAAAACATGGAATACGCAGGTATCTGGTATTACATCAAATACGGGTGAATATAAAATTCGGGGTTTTAACGGCGATTATGAAATTTCAATAACGCACCATGGTAAAACCGCGAATCAAAAATATACACTTGACAATAAGGGCGGAACAGTTACCATTAAACTTTATTAATCTTTGCACGACAACTTTCCCTCGGTGAACGTATCTTCTCCGCTTGACAGTTTTTCCATTAAAAATTCTATACTCGCAAACAGTTTAATTATCTTTTCAAACGTGGCAGATTTTGATGTATCCTCCAAAACAAGTGTCAGCATCAGCAATTGCATATTCTCCAGTTCAGGGCAATTCACGCTGATAAAAAATAATAGCCCTAAAAAGCTAGTCATTTAAAGGTTACTGGTAATATCGAAACAGGGTTAAACTTTTTGGCATCAGTAAACCCCGGTTCCGGAAAGATTTATTCAGATGCTGATTTAACGGGACTTGAAAAAATAAACAATTAATCTTTATTGTGTAGAATATGCAAAATATAATAGTAGCAATAATTATTGTCTCCTTTTTCAACACAGGTGTCCTGTTTGCAAGCACCAGCAGTGGATTTACGGACGCTGCTGATTTTGGGTTTCTCCCTACTGAAACTGGTATTAATAACGCAATGGCTTTACAAAATGCCGCTAATAAAGGAGGCACCATTGTCGTCGGTAGAAGGGGCAGCTACAAAATAGCGGCCACTGTCTATTTAGGTGACAGCACTTCAATTGTATTTGGTGATGGTGTAGTTATAGAAAAGTCGGATGAAAAAGGCAGATTTACGCATGTTTTTTTAAACACAGGCGCGCTTACAAGAACGTACAATTATCATATCAGTATAACCGGACTTGACCTGAGAATAAATAACGTTGACTTACCCATGAGCACTATTTATGGATTACGTGGACATGTTGCCTTTTTCTATGTAAAAGATTTGAAGATAGAACGGTTCAGGTGTTCCGGTTTGGTGAACGGACAATTTGCATTGCACATTTGTACATTTGAAGATTTGCTGATTAATGATGTTATCATAAAAGGTAAAAAGGACGGTATTCACCTAGGCCCCGGTAAGCGTTTCAGAATAAGCAATGGTGTTTTTCAAACGGGCGACGACGCCATTGCATTGGTCCCTGGTGACTGGGTGAGTGCAAACCCTGAATTTGGGAACCTGGAAGACGGCATTATTGAAAACTTTTCTGATATTCCCGATGACTACCTGGAAGGAGCATTTTCAAAAATTGTAGCTTCAGCATGGGTAGACTGGAAAAAAGGCATGAAGCTGCATCATGGCGATTGCGTAGTGAGTAATGGCCGGCTCTACAGACTGGTAGTGGCGTTGGATAATAAAGTGTACACATCTATAACACAGCCAACTGTTGATAGTGGAATGCAGGAGTTGGACAGCATCAACTGGATAATGTTTCAAAATGACACCATTCATACTGCCGTGGTCAAAAATATAGTCTTCAGAGATATTTTTTTGTACAGCAAAAGGGTTCCTTTCCAAGTAATGAGTTATAGCAATAAATGGTCTCATTCTTATTATCCTGGCGCAAACTTACCGGTGCAAGGGCCGATATCTCTTGAAAACCTGAATATGTTCAGCGACAACGATAAGCCGCTGGTTGCTATTACGAGCCCAATCAATATGCTGTATATTCGCAACTCAATATTAAAAAATAATTGGGTAGAATTTAAGCAAGTGGAGGACTATGATCTTTATCCAAAAACCTCTGTGAGTTTTTCAAATTGCACATTTACTTCCGAAGGGAATTACACTTTGATTAAGAATTTTAGTAAGGGTAAAGAGATTTACGTAAAAACTACCGGCAGTTTGGAAACGCGTGAGCATTTTGCTGCAAGGTTGGAAGCAGGGTCACGAAAAATTCATGTGGATTCCGATTTGACTGGTTTAAAAAAATCTGTGCTAAGAAAAGAATAAACAATATATAAAATTTTAAGTCATTATTACCTGAAGATGAAAAGTTCTCTGGTTTTTACTTTACTGTTATCGTTATGTAATAGTGTGTCATTTGCGCAGCAAACATGGCATGTGTCTGCTATGGGGAATGATGAAAATGATGGTAAGACCATAGGCTCTCCTTTTCGCAATCTTCAAAAAGTGGTTGGACTTGTTAAGCCTGGCGATATCGTATTGATTGGCGACGGTGTTTATACAAGCTCTGATAAATCTGGTGGAGGAGCCGTGCTTAATATCACGGTATCGGGTACAAAAGACGCATGGATTACGTGGAGGGCTGAAATAGGGCAGCATCCAGATATTCGTCCTGTAGGGTGGTGCGGAATTCAAATTTCAGGCTCATACAACATTATTGAAGGCTTGGCTGTGACCGGCGCAAATGATTCCTTGGTTTTATTACAGGCGCAGGAAGATGCTAAAAAACCCGTAGCGGATCCAAAGTTCAATACAAATGGTATTTTTGTGAACGGGCGTATAAAAAAACCGGATGAAAAACCACATCATACAGTCATACGGAATTGTACGGTAAGCAAATGTCCCGGCGGCGGTATTATTGGAATCGAAACCGATTATTGGACAGTCGAAGACTGCAAAGTTTTCGACAATGCCTGGTTTATGAGATACGGTGGTTCTGGGATCACAACTCTCAGTAATTGGGCTTTCGATGATGCACCGGGGTATCATATTATTGTCCGGCGTAATTATGTATGGAATAACAAAACCCTGGTTTCCTGGGAGAAGATAGGCAAACTTAGTGATGGAAATGGTATTATATTGGATGTAACGGATAAGGCCCTCCAGGGAGGTGCTAACCCAGATGCAGATGCAGTAATTAAAAAAGATAGTATAACGGTACAAAGGGCGAAGCGTCCCGAATGGAATGGGCGTGCGTTAATTGCCAGAAACATCAGTGCTTTCAATGGTGGCTCAGGTATACATACTTTTCGTACAAAACACGTGGACATTATTAACAATACCACTTATTACAATGGTGGCATTGTGGGTTATGCTGAGTTATTTTCAAATAATTCCGAAGACATCGTTATTCTTAATAACATCATTGTCCCACGGCCCGGTGGTAAAGTAACTACCAATATAAAAAATACAAATGTGCGTTGGGATTACAATCTTTACCCTATCGCCCAAGAGGTTATAAAGGGCCCGCATGATATCGTCGCCGATCCACTTTTCATTGACCCAGGTTTAAATCATCCCGCAGCAGGCTTTCAAGTTCGGAGGTCCAGTTTATCTAAACTTTCAGGTATTTTGCAGTATGAACAACTTTTTTTGAGCACGGTTCTCAACGATTTAACCGAAAAAAGCCACAAGCTGATCAATAGGGGAGCTTATCCTTACTAAATCATAAAAAATGCATTTTTTGAAACGCGTTTTGATAAGCAGGATATTACTAATATTGCGTATGGCAAAAAAAATTGTCCGGGTTCCTTTATACCGTCAGTTATATGAAACCTTAAGGAAGCAAATCACCAATGGTGCATACAATGCAGGTGACATACTTCCTTCTGAGCATGAGTTGTATCTAACCCATAAAGCAACTCAGCCTACGGTACGGCAGGCCCTGGCACTGCTGGTAAATGACGGTTATATAAAGAAACACCAGGGCAAGGGAAGTATTGTACAAGAATTGCCCAAAGGTTTGGGGATATTATCGATTGAAGGACGGTTGGCCAACTCTAACAACAATGCAACGGATTTACATACAAAAATTATTGATGGTCCCCGGATTGTTCCCTGGCCGGATAATATGATTTTTATGCCCGCTCCGGAAGAATTAGCAACAAATTGTATTTATATAGAAAGGCAAAGAAGGGTGAAAGACACTATTGTTTTTTACGAATTTCTTTATATTCCCAATAATAAACTTCCAAACTTTGCAAGCCGGACATTAGAAAATAAATCGCTGTACGAGTTGCTTCGCCAACAGTATAAAATTGAAATTAAAGGAGGTGAACAAAAAATTTGGGCTATTGCCGCTGATGAACGTACCGCACGGTTTTTAGCTGTTAAAAAAGGAAGTCCCGTTTTGCGTCTGGAAAGAAGGATTGATACCAACCGAACATTGTTTAGTATATATACATCGCTTTATGTAAACACCGAAAAATATTTATTGCAAGGCATCATTTAAAAGCTGATACACTGTGCAATCGGGCAGGAAAAACTAATATAGTTTAACTTATTATAATAAGTTTTTTATTAAGTTGTATGAAATTTGAATTTTTTTATTTAGCTTTAACTTATTATAATAAGTAATGCTATGCGACTGCAGACTTTCCGCCATTTATGGGGCATAACCCAGCCTTATGAACAAATATTTCCTGTGATCAAAAAAGCAGGTTACGACGGCATCGAATATAAGGGTGCGAAAGCTGCAGCGGAACCCGGTTTCAGAAAGTTGTTAAAAATTCATCAATTCAGTTTTATAGCGCAGGTACATACCAGTGGTGACACCGTAGCAGCGCATGTCCGTTCATTCAAAGAACTAATCCACGAGTCGTTGTCGTTGTCACCAGTCTTGATAAACAGCCAGAGCGGCAGGGATAGCTGGGGTATGGATGAGAAAGTTGATTTTATCGGACAGGCGTTAGCCTTTGAGAAACAGATTGGAATCCCTGTGGCGCATGAAATTCACCGCGGAAGGATAACTTATAATCCCTGGGAAACAAGGGACTTTCTGCTCCTTTTTAATAAACTAAATCTTTGTTGTGATTTCAGTCATTGGGTATGTGTATGCGAACGGTTGCTTCAGACGGAAACTGATATCATAAAACTGTGTGCAGCGCACTGTATACACTTGCACAGCAGAGTAGGCTACGAGCACGGCCCGCAGGTGACTGATCCAAGAGCTCCAGAATTTGGTATACACCTGCAGGCGCATGAAAATTGGTGGAATTTGGTTTGGGAGGCACAATTGATGAAAAATGTACCCGTCAGTACCCTGACACCCGAATTCGGCCCTCCTGGTTATCAGCAAACCCTGCCTTTCAGCCGGACCCCTGTTGGAAATCTGGAAGAGATTTGCGATTGGATGAATAACCGTCAAAAAGAAAGATTTGCACAATTAATAAATTTTAAGGAATATGTTACAACCATCAGACATCATTCAAACTGAAAATTTCAGTTTGCTGAATGAGCAAAACAAAAAGGATTATAGGGAAAATGGTTTCATTATTATTAAATCATTGTTTTCTCTGAATGAAGTAAAGAAACTGAGGTCCATCGCTGAGAAAGATATGTTGCAGACTGAAATTATGGTCAAAAGCGATCAAAGCGGCAATCTTACAAAATTAAAAATGTGGGACAGGCCTGCTGATGATATTTATGGTATGTTTTCAAGGAACGAAAGAATAACAGACAACATAGAACTTCTTTTTGCGGAGCCGGTTTATATCTACAGTGCAAAAATGATTTTAAAAAATGCAAGGGAAGGTGGTGCATGGGAATGGCATCAGGACTATGGCTATTGGTACAATTATGGTTGTTTATTACCCAGCATGAACAGTTGTATTGTAGCAATCGATGCCGCCAATAGAGAAAATGGTTGTCTCCAGGTATTAAGGGGATCTCATAAAATTGGCAGAATAAATCATGAGCGTATCAATGACCAAACTGTAGCTGATAATGAAAAAATACAGGAAGCTGTAAAAAGATTTGATCTTGAATATATAGAAATGCAGCCGGGCGATGCATTGATTTTCGACGGTAACCTTTTGCATCGGTCAGACAGTAACCACTCAGACTTTGACCGCTGGAGCTTTATTGTATCGTACAATACGGTCGCCAATAAACCTTATAAAAAAGTACGTGAATACGGTAATTATGAGGCGTTAAAAAAAGTGCCACGGTCTGCTATTGAGGATTTTTAAAAAATACTTCAAAAATGGCAGTTCTTTTAATCTGATCAACAATGGAAATAACGATTGGCTTGTTAGTTTTGCTTATTGCAGGTTTTTTTCAGGGAAGTTTTGTGCTGCCGATGACGCTTACTTCAAAGTGGAAATGGGAAAATACCTGGTTTTTGTTTTCTCTGCTCGGCATGATCATCCTGAACTTGTTGCTGGCATATTTGTTTATTCCGGATTTATTCAGCGTTTACCATTCGGTTCAGTTAAAGAATTTGTTCCCGCTTATTTTATTTGGTCTGGGTTGGGGTACAGGTGCGGTACTATTTGGAATCGCCATGAACAAACTGGGTATGGCGGTTGGCTATCCCATAATCATGGGGCTAATTGCGGGCTTTGGAGCGATGATTCCGATGCTGGTGTTTCATTTTGCCGATGTACTTACACTTAAGGGGCTGGTATTGATAAGTGGTTCGCTGATTGTAATAATAGGAATTCTACTTTGTACGAAAGCACATATTTTAAAACAAACATCAGCAGAAAAAAAGAATCCACAAAAAATTTGGGCCATCTTAATAGCGGTGGCGGCGGGTATACTTTCCTGTCTACCCAATATCGGTTTTTCTTTTGGAAAGCCTTTAGTCGAAGCAGCTCTAAAGGCAGGCGCTTCCACTTTTATGGCAGGAAATTCAGTGTGGGCCTTATTTTTTTCCATGGGGTTCATTCCCAATGCGGTTTACACATTGTATTTACTTAACAAAAATAAAGGGTTTGTTACTTTTAGATCTGCAACCATTAAAAATAGTTTTCTTTGCTTTCTCATGGCCTTTATGTGGATCGGAAGTTTTTACTTGTACGGGATTGGATCTGATAAATTGGGTGGTTGGGGAACGGTG
>CAXTMV010000267.1:0-7424 GCA_964245425.1 uncultured Flavihumibacter sp.
GTACAATTAATAACCAGAAAGCGGACATTTATAAAAGATAAAGATCATGCCAGCCGTATGAAGGCCGGTGAATAGGTGAAAAGAAGGCGGCAGGGGGATTTTATTCCCCAATTTGATTAAATTATTTTTTTTTAGCCTTGATATTGGGTGTTTGTATTAATATTACCGGAACATTTATTTTTAGTATTTCAACACCCGTTTGTATACATGAAAAGAGCGTTGACGCGTGAAGAATGGCCGACACTTGCAGGGCAGCCCCTGCCGGAAAATGAGGAGGGACGCCTGGCGGCATTGCAATCCTATCACATCCTGGATACCGCAGAAGACAAAGACTTCGATGACCTGACCACACTGGCTTCCGTTATTTGCAAAACACCCATTGCGCTGATAAGCCTGGTTGATAAAGACCGACAATGGTTTAAAGCGCATACTGGCCTGGCTGCCCGGGAAACACCCAGGGAATATTCTTTTTGCGCACATGCCATCGTTTCACCCAATGCGGTAATGGTGGTAGACGATGCAACCAAAGACGATCGCTTTTCAGGCAATCCGCTGGTAACAGGCGATCCGCACATCGTATTTTATGCGGGCGTACCGTTGGTGGATGCGAACGGATTTGCACTGGGCTCACTCTGTGTTATTGACCGCCATACCCATGAACTAGACAGTACCCAGGTGAATGCCTTGAAAACACTGGCCAGGCAGGTTGTCGATAAACTGGAATTGAAGAGAAAGATGATTGAACTGGAAATAGTCAACAAAAAGCTGGTTGCCAGTGACGATCGATTTCGTAACCTGCTGAGAAAATCGCCAATGGCCATCGCCCTGCTGCGCGGGCGAGACCTGGTCATTGAAGATGCAAACGAAATGATATTGCAGATATGGGGGAAAGACAATAGTATTATCGGCCAAACGCTAAAAGAGGCTGTTCCTGAACTGGAAGGCCAGCCTTTTCTCGGCCTGCTCGACAATGTATATACCACCGGTAACGCCTATTACGGTTATGAGGCCCGGGCCAGTATTGTAAAGAACGGTCAGCTGGAACATGCGTATTTCAATTATGTGTACCAGCCTATACAAAATAATGAAAATGGCACAGATATCATGGTATTGGCAACAGAGATAACCGGCCAGGTGCTGGCAAGAAAACTGGTTGATGACTCCAACCAGCGGCTGGAAATTGCACTGGACGCGGCAGAACTGGGATCTTATGACGTTGACCTGGGAACGGGCCTGATGTTGTGTACGGAACAATGCAAGAAAAATTTCGGTCTTGGTAAAGAAGCTGTATTCCACCTCGCCGATTTATTTGCAGCCATCCTGCCTGCATACCGTGAATATGTAAAAGAAAGAATAGACCAGTCTATTGCAGGCAATAGCATATACCATGCAGAATATGCCATACAATGGCCCGATGGCTCCATTCATTGGATAGGCGCTCATGGCAAACCCAGGTTTGATGACAATGGCCGGCCAACGCACATGATTGGGGTTACTCACGACATTACCGCCGGAAAAATGGAAGCCCAGCGGAAAGATGATTTTTTAAGCATTGCCAGCCATGAATTAAAAACGCCCATGACCAGCCTGAAAGCTTCCCTGCAATTGTTAAATGCCATAAAAGACCGGCCTCATGCCCCTATGCACATTCAGCTGATTGAACAGTCTAACAGGAGTATGGATAAAATGAGCAAGCTGGTTGATAACCTGCTGGATGTAAAACGCATGACAGATGCAGAGCTGCCGTTCAGCAAGCAGCTCTTCAGCATCGGCGAGCTGCTGACAGATTCCTGTAGCCACGTGCGGCTGGCCGGCCACTATGAACTATTGATTAGCGGAGACATAGAAACAAAAGTGCATGCCGATAAAGAGCGGGTAGACCAGGTAGTGGTGAATTTTGTGAACAATGCCGTAAAATACGCACCTGCTTCCGCACGGATTGTAATAACGGTAGAAAAGAAAACGGATATGGTACGTGTAGCCGTTAGTGATCAGGGGCCTGGTATTCCGGCGGCCGACCTGCCTTATTTATTTGACCGTTATTACCGTGCCAGCCCTTCACGTGAAGCCCAAAGCGGCCTGGGCCTGGGCCTGTATATATCCTCCGAAGTCGTAAAGCGCCATGGCGGCCGGATCGGTGTGGAGAGTATACCCGGCACAGGAAGCACTTTTTGGTTTGAATTGCCTGCCGAACAAGGATAGTTCATTTTCTTCCCCACCTTATTGATCTTATTTCGTGGCATTATTTGTGATTTTATAACAGATATATCTAAACGCAAGACTGTTGTATCAAATAATGATGCGGAAGCTTATTCATATTTGTAATAACATGTGTGCAACCGCATTGGAACCAAATAAGAATATTATGAACGAGGAGCTGGTAACAAGACTAAAAGACCTGAAAAAAAGCATACCCAAAAACCATACATCGGCCAGCGGCAAACATTTACATTCCAGGTTCCTGGAATACCAGCGAATTGTGCGTATGCTGCCGCCTGCCTACCGGATACTGCAGGATAAACAGGAAGGCAGACTGGGCGCCTTACAATTGAAGATCGAGGAGGCCCTGTCTCCTGCCAATACTTTTCAATTGTCCAAATCGCTTTTCAAAGAAGCGGTTCGCCAGTTCAACATAGAGATTGATACGGCCATCAATGTACTAAGCGAGTGATGGCCTTTTGATCCGTATTCATTCTTTAAAGATTACTGCAGGTTCGCCATTACAACCCTGTATATTTACAATACATATAAATCCGTAATTTGGGCTACAATGCATTTATATGGTATTTCATCGCCCGCTGCTTGGCTTACTTCTTATCAGTTTTTTTTGTCCGTCTTGTTTTTCCCAGTTAAATACAAAAACAGCCAGGGCCCTAAAAAACCTGGAAAATGAATTGTCGGAAGGCCTTGTCACCGACCACCTGCATGCGGGTATTTCTATGGCGGTGATAAAAGGCGACCAGGTGATTGCACTTGCTGCATACGGGTTCGCCAACACGGTCTCCGATGCGCCCGCAGATACCAATACCATTTACCGTGTTGGCTCTATTACCAAAACCTTTACGGCCACATTGCTGATGCAACTGGCGGAAGAGAAGAAATTAGCATTGGACGATACGGTAGAGAAAGTGCTGCCCGAAATTAAAAACCTGGACGGCTATGCCGATGCCGGCCCGGTTACATTCCGGCAACTGGCTTCGCATACAGCGGGGTTAAACCGGGAGCCGGATATGAAAAATGCCAGTGTTGGCCTGCTGAACGACTGGGAGGCCAAACTGCTCACCTGTATTCCGCATACATCTTTCAACAGCAAGCCGGGATTTCAATTCCTGTACTCAAACATGGGGTATGCATTGCTGGGACTGTCTTTACAAAGGATAACCGGCGTGCCTTATATGCAGATGGTACAGGATCGGATCCTGACGCCCCTGCACATGGACGATACCTTTTTTGCATTACCGGCAGACAAAAAAAGCCGCATGGCACAGGGCATTGATAACAGCAGCGGCAAAATAAACACCAGCCTGCCCGAAAAAGAATTCGAGGGCCGAGGGTTTCGTGTTCCGAATGGAGGCCTTTATTCAACACCACGCGATCTTGCCAAATTTGTTATGTCGCTAATGGGCAAGCCGCCCCTGGTAAGTGCCAACAGCCTTTCCCAGATGCTGAACATTCCGCGTGGCGGAAAAGAATATGGTCTTGGCCTGGTAATCTTTGACAGCCCGGACATCATTGGGCACAGTGGATCTGTGCCCGGTTATACGGCACAATTTACCATCGACCGGCGCAGCGGTTATGCAGTCATATTAATGCGTAACCAGAATATGGGCAGCACCCGGATGGACAGGGTATCGATGGAATTGCTGAGGAAATTAGCTGATTAATTGATCAGTTGCCTAGTTGACTGGCTGTATGCATCCTGCACCGTTGTTCCGGGTCCATGCACTGCTTTAAAAGCCCTTTTCATTTTGATTCAATGCTGCGTATAAGAGCCAGGGCGGTAACAGCGAGCAGGAAAATCCCCCCATTGCATATGCCGATACATTTGTCATTGACCGCGAAACGGTAGTGGCATAACCCGAACTACGTTCCATTATCCAGGCAACAGCTGCGATCCCCGCCAGTGCCGAACCTGTTATTCTTATCCATTTGTAAAAAGTTGCCTGACTGAAGAGCAGCAGCCAGGGAAAATCAATACAATTCATAATTTTTACCGGTTGCGCGGGCAATACCACCCAGCCCAGCGCACCCTGTAGTAATGTAATGTAATGTAATGGCCGATGGTAAAGCGGTTACAATTTTAACAGCCGGCCAATACTTTTTTTCAGTCCGATAAATTTTCCCCAATGCTTTCCTTTTACCTGTAGCATGGCCGGTAAGCGCAGTACCAGCAGGAATAAAATATGATCCGTTTCTTCTTTGGTATGCTGCATGCCTAGGGCGGCCATGCTGCCGAATCCCTGCCGGCTATCTCATTGTGCGAGCGGGGCAACAGTTACCTGTAAACGCTTCGTCGAAAAAAAACGACCGGTCATCTACCAGAAGCTGTCTTTGCCCGAAACGATTCTTCTTTCCATACTTAATTGAAGAGCTTTATATCATCAAATCAACCTGGACATTGAAATGATACATGAGGTTGCCTATATCACCGTCAATTAAAAACGTGTTTTTAATCCGTGGCTCTTCTTACATATGCCGCCCGCACTTTGGGGCGGCTTTTTATTAGGAGGCTGCGTTTAAATGGTTATGGATGGCCAGTCATCATTAAAAGCCTGGGTGACCGGAATTCATTTTTTTCAAAAAACTACCCATATGCGTTATTGTCCGGGTTTTTCCGCCGGGCTATTTTTACATATCAATCAAAATCAAAACAAATTCTACATGAAAAAGATTATTTATTGCGGGCTGCTGCTTTGCTTTTCACTTTTACTGGTAAATTTTGCCGCTACTGCGCAAAAAGAAGGCAAAACCTTTAGTGCAGGTTTTGGCCTGGAAGGCGGCCTGCCCCTGGGCGACGTGAAAGATGTATACCATTTCAGCGGTGGCTTAACGCTGCGGTTCGCTTACCACGTTGGGCCGGGCTTTGTTACACTTACCACAGGCGCTATTGCGTATGTTCCCAAATCTTTCCAGGGCGATGATACCAAGGCCAGCATACAGATCCCTGTAAAAGCCGGGTATAAATATATATTTTATAAACCATTTTTTGTAATGGGTGAAGTGGGTTACTCATCTTATAAAATTTATTATGAAGGCAGCGATGGCAACCTGGCTTCCAATACATCGGGCGGCTTTACCTATGCACCCACCGTGGGTGTTAACCTGAATGTATTTGAACTGGGCATCAAGTACGAAGCCACCCATTTAACTGGCGGCACGGTATCTACTGTTGGCCTGCGTCTGGGATTCAATTTCTAATACGTCCTGCATTTTTTTTAGTTCGGGGTGCTGAAGTTCATCGTTTGCGTACAGTTGCAAAAACAATGAACTTCAGCGCCCCGAACTATTTTTTTATTGATGTCGTGGTGGCATGGTTTTTAAGTTATCATGGATATGACAGAAAAAATACGCATCGGGGATAAGGAAGTCTGGATTACCATTGATACACATACCCGGCAACAGCCGGGTTATTATGCGGAAGAATATTTTACCGCCAGTTACCAGGCATTGGAACCAATAGCCGTGGGTGCAGGCATCCTGCTGGTAGAAGGAAACCGGCCAAAAGAATTCAGGTCGCCGGTAGAGGCGCTTGAATATGCCGAAGAGAAATTAATGGGGCTGGTCTGACGGTTCCGTAGATAATACCTTCACAAATGGGGCTGGTTTTCCCCACTATTTTTCAGGGGGTGCCTTAAATAAGTCAACGCAAGGCTAATAATGCTGATAATAATAGGAATGCGCTACCCGATGTAACTTTCTTACCGCTGAAAGTGGTTGGATAATACAGCCTATGCCCTTTTAACAACGTCTGTATCTATGTTTTTTATTACCTTGACATCGTTTAGAATAATAAATATATGCCAACTGACACCCATTCGTTTTCCAATAGTGATTATTTTAATTCATTGTTTTACAACAGCCGGGTGAATGCCATTTTGCAAATGGATATCCATGGCCATATTACGGCGGTGAACCAGGCATTCGAGTCGTCTTTTGGTTATAGTGAAGCAGATCTGCTGGGAAAAAATTTTGCCATTCTTTTTACAGAAGAAGACCGGATGAAGGAAAAGCCGGAAAATGAATTATTATCTGTACTGAAAACAGGCCAGGGAACAGACAAGAATTATATGCTGCACAAAGATGGAAGTATTACCTGGGTATCGGGTGAGAGCATCCTGGTGACCAATGACCGGGGCGAAAGAACTTTCCTGAAAATAATACAGGACATTGATGAGCAGAAGAAATCAGAATTATCCCTGGCGCATACCAATGGGTTTAATGAAAATATACTGGAGTCGATCGCCGATGTGGTATTTGTGGTGGACGAATCATTGCGCCTGTTAAAATACAATACCGCCTTTAACCGCTTATTCCCGCAGATGATTGACCAGCCCACGGATGATTTTGGCGCCCTGATGGCACCTTTTGATACGGCAGGCGAATGGATCAAAAAAATAAAAGCGGTATTTGCAGGCGGCCAGCCGTTCTACCACCAGGAACTTGAAACAGTATCGGGTATGGAAACAACGGTGTACGATATCAGTTGCCGCCCCATGGCGGCCGACGGAGCGGGCAACTGGAGCGTACTGCTGGTAGCGCACGATATCAGCCCTCAAAAAAGGGCTGAAAAAGAAAAGGAGGATATTATGGGTTTTGTGGCGCACGAATTAAGAAACCCCCTGGCCAATATTATACTAAGCAATGAACTGGTCTTACAAAAACTGCAGCCTTATATAAAAGACGATCTTGCCAGGGTGCTGGAACGCAGCAACAGCAACATAATGCGGCTGAACAAAATGATCGCTGAATTATACGACGCTGCCAAAGCAGGGTCAGGGCATTTTATACTTGAAATAACAGCGGTGGATTTTGATAGTATGATCGACGAATCGGTCGATACAATGGGTGCAGGCGGCAGCCGGGCAAGCATTGTGGTACAGGGTAAGGCAGGAACCAGCGTTCCGGCAGACCGGTACCGGCTGGTACAGGTAGTGACCAATTACCTCAGCAATGCGGTGAAGTATTCAGCGCCGGATGATGCTATCACGGTGATGGTCAACCGCGATACAGAAAACATTACCGTGGCGGTAAAAGACAATGGAAAGGGTATTTCCGCCGAACACCTGCCATTTGTATTTGACCGGTTTTACCGGGCAGAAAAGCCGGGCCGTTCTGAGGGTATTGGCCTGGGTCTTTACTTATGCCGTCGTATCATTGAACTGCACAAGGGCCGTGTATGGGCAGAAAGCAGGGAAGGAGAGGGG
>CAXTMV010000268.1:0-7385 GCA_964245425.1 uncultured Flavihumibacter sp.
TACACTAATCAAAAATCCTATTAGACCATGGCGAAGTCAAGTAAGGACAAACCGGCAAAAAAAGCTGCACCAAAAGAAGCAGACGAAAAAGAGGAGAAGGCGTCTCCCAAATCTAAAAAACAAACAGACGACGACGACGACGATGACATCGACGACGATGAGGAGGATGCCCCCAAAGCATCTAAAGGAAAGTCGGCTTCTAAAACAAAGAAAGACGATGACGACGATGACGATGACGCCGATGTTGATGTGAACGATGACTGGGAAAAAGTGGAGGAAGAAGAAAACTGGGATCCTGATTTTGATGAATTTGATATTCCTAAATCAAAGACAAAGAAAAGCAGCACCGGCGGCAGCACGCCTGCAAAAAAAGGCAAGGCAGACGATGATGACCTGGGCGTAGACGACGATTTTAAAGACATGGATCTTTTTAACGACAGTGGCTTCGACGATGAGGACGACGACTACTAGACGCTGAATCGACAATGGTAGCGGATATACCGGTTACAGATAAACGCTGATCATATTGCCACTTTGTATTCATAGGCTTGCCTCTTAGCGTTCATTATCAGCGTTGCTTTGTTATCATTAGCCCCTATTAGTGTCTGAATTTACCATAACTGATTTTAACCGCACAAAACAACAGGTGCTGCACTGGATAAACCGGTTCAGCACCTGTTGTTTTCTGGATAATCATCAATATCATTTCAGTCACCACAGTTATGAATGCATTGCAGGTGCCGGAACCATTGATTGTATTGAACTGACTGCTGGCAATGCATTGCCACAGCTACAGCAGTTCCGGCAAAAAAACAACGGCTGGCTTTTCGGCCACCTGGGTTATGATCTGAAGAATGAAACAGAAGATCTATCTTCATCCAACACAGACCGCATTGGGTTTCCGGATCTTTTTTTCTTTGTACCAGAGACCGTTTTTTTATTAACTCAGCAATCACTCTGCATCCTTACTACAGGTTCTGCCAGCGCCCGGCAAATCTTTGATGAGGTAGAAAAAGCTGTTATTCCGGCCGCTGCACAGCAGCTGTCACCCATCAGCTTTCAACAAAAGCTTTCCAGGCAAACGTATATTGAAACGGTAAAACAGCTGCAATTGCATATCCTGCGCGGCGATTGTTACGAAATTAATTTCTGCCAGGAATTTTTTGCTGAGCAGGCCGTCATTGACCCACTGGCAGTATATTGTTCATTAAGCAGTATTTCACCCGCACCTTTTGCTGCTTTTTATAAACATGCCGGTAAGTACTTGCTCTGTGCCAGTCCGGAGCGATACCTTAAAAAAGAAGGCGACAACATCATATCTCAGCCCATGAAGGGCACCGGCAAAAGAGATTTGCTGAATCCCCTGCAGGATGCGGTGAATAAGGAAACGCTGATGAACAGCAGCAAAGACCGGTCGGAAAATGTTATGGTGGTAGACCTGGTCAGGAATGATCTGTCGAAAATATGTGTGGAAGGCAGCGTGCAGGTAGAGGAGCTTTTTGGTATATATTCTTTTCCGCAGGTGCACCAGCTGGTCTCTACCGTAAATGGCGTGCTGCAACCAGGCCTGGAATTTTCCAGGATCATAGCACAAACCTTTCCGATGGGGTCTATGACCGGGGCGCCAAAAAGAAAAGTGCTGGAACTGATTGAACAATACGAGACCACGCGACGGGGAATTTTTTCCGGTGCAATAGGTTACCTGCGGCCGGATGGTGATTTCGATTTCAATGTCGTTATCAGGAGCCTGCTCTATAACCAGGCGGATAAATACCTCTCTTACCTGGCAGGCTCTGGCATTACTTTCTATAGCTGCGCAGAAGCCGAATACGAAGAATGCTTGTTGAAAGCAGCAGCCATCAGGCAGTTGTTTAGCTAAGAGCAAAAGGACATAAAGAACTTGCAACGCGCAAAAAATATCGCACTGGGCTAACAGCGAAAAAGAGTTTAGCCACATTTCTTTTTTCTCTATTAGCCCAGTGCGATGCGATATTATTATTTCTTAGCTGTTTTGGTTGCCATCAGCAAACTGTCTTTAACAGCAGGTGTGGCAGCAGCAGCATTGGCGCTGCTCAACAGCAATTGAATAGACTCGTTCAGGATCTGGTATTTATTTGCGATAAAAAGGTCCATCTTATCGGCGGGCAATTTTATTTCATAACTATTATTGGCACTGGCCATCACTTTATCAAAACCGGGATTGTAACGGTTAAAATCTAAGATATCCATCACAATATTCCGGGCAATCACAACAGAATGATATTTTCCGGAAATGGTCTGTGTTTTCGATTCGTCCAGTTCGCTGGCGCTCAGTTTTCGGTTAAATATAAACACACCGTCGGCGCCATAGTTTTCATCTGTTTCTTTTTTGGTCAGCGTGCACAAACCGCCCTGCCCTTCAAATATATAGTGGGTGCCGATGAACTTCTTTACATGGTTCCTGCTTTCAGCAGGCAGGTAGTATTGAAGGTCCCAGAAATTACGGCTGCCACTTTTGCGAATGGCTTTCAGCACATTGCCTGCGCCGCCATTGTAAGCGGCAATAACCAGCAGCCAGTCGCCAAACTGGTCGTATAAATCGTTCAGGTATTTGGCGGCGGCATGGGTGCTCTTAATATAATTGGTGCGCTCATCTTTTTTACGGGTTACTTTCAACCCCAGGGTTCTGGCGGTGGCCGGCATCAGTTGCCATGGACCTACGGCACCTGCCCAGGAAACCGCGCTGGTGTGCAGCCTCGATTCTATTACGGCCAGGTATTTTAATTCTTTGGGAAGATTGTGTGCTACCAGGATGGCATCCATTACGTTAAAGTAAGGTTTGCCCCATCCCTTCATGTTTTCCAGGTCTTCGCTGTTTTTTTCAATATAATCCTGCACAAAACTAATGGCGCGGGGATTTAAACGGGGGCCTGCAATGGCCGCCTGGTCATTATCAAACAGGTCTTTGAAACCTTTCTTTTTGGCTACAGGCGCCACCGGGGCGGCGCTGATGGTATCCATACTGTCTTTCACCGCGGTAACTGCCTGAACGGCCATCCCGGACGATTCTAAAGACACGACCTGCTGGGCCCTGGCAAAAGAGATCGCCACCGATAAAAGAATAAATGGTAATAAAATCTTTTTCATTGTTGTAGTTTACGTTTGCTAAGCAGTTAACGGTAAAGTCTTTACAATGATTTGTTTCAGGAGGATACTAGAAAGGAAGCTTAAAAAGCGTGACGGACAGAGGAAATTGCAATTATTGAGCCAGTAATTGCTGTGCTAACTGTAGCAAAGATACTTCGCAAAACTGGTTTGTCATAACCTGCAGGCCAAAAGGGAGGCCGTTGGAGTGTTTAAAAAGGGGGAGGGAAATGGCGGGGATACCCACCAGGTTGGCATAAACCGTATAAATATCAGCCAGATACATAGCTATGGGGTCGTCCATTTTTTCGCCAATTTTAAAGGCGGTTGCGGGCACTGTGGGGAGCAGGATAACGTCAAAATCGTCAAAAATCTGCCTGGTTTTGTCCAATAGCTTTTTTCTGACCTTTTGTGCCTGGGTGAAGTAGGCGTCAAAATAGCCGGCGCTCAGCACAAAAGTGCCCAGCAGGATTCGTCGTTTTACTTCTTTTCCAAACCCTTCAGAACGACTTTTCTTGTAAAAATCTGCGAGATCGGGGTAGTCTCCGCCGGTTCTGTAACCAAACCTCACGCCATCGTACCTGGAAAGATTGGAAGATGCCTCTGCGGTGGTGAGCACATAATAAGCCGGAACGATATAATCGATGAGTCCGAATTGAACGGGCGACACGGTATGGCCCAGGCCGGAGAGCCCTTCCATATAAGCAGAGATGCTTTGGGCCATTTCTTTATCAAGGCCGGGGTGGTTCAGGGCCTCTTCAAAATAACCGATGCGCAATTTTTTGGGTGTTTCTGTAAGAGTGGCGCCATAGTCAGGCACTTCGCGGTCGGAAACGGTACTGTCGAACGCATCCTTGCCGGCAATGGTTTGTAACAGGAGGGCTGTATCCGGAATATTTTTGGCAAAAATACCTATCTGATCGAAAGAAGAACCATAGGCAATGAGCCCGTATCTTGAAATACGGCCATAAGTGGGCTTCAGGCCCACAATACCACAGAAGTCTGCCGGCTGCCGTACAGATCCGCCTGTATCGCTGCCGAGGCTAACCATACAGAGCCCGGCCTGCACCGCTACAGCAGAACCGCCCGAAGAACCGCCGGGTACCCTGCTTTCGTCCAGCGCATTCAGGGTATTGCCATAATAAGAATTTTCGTTGCTGGATCCCATGGCAAATTCATCGCAATTACAGGCTCCAATGATAATGGCGCCCGCCTCCAGCAATTTCTGTACTGCGGTGGCATGGTAAGTAGCTGTAAAACCCTGTAGGATATGAGAGGCAGCAGTAACAGCATGCCCTTTGTAACAGATAACATCTTTGATGCCCACCACCACGCCATGCAGCCTGCCCAGGGGCTTGCCTTCCAGTCTTTGCTGGTCAAGCGCTGCCGCGTCGCGGAGCGCCTCGGCTGCATACACTTCGGTGAATGCATTCAGCTGGCGACTGGTTTCTATACGACGCAAAAAAAACTCAACGGCTTCTACACAAGTGGTAGTGCCATTGAGTAAACTGTCTTGGTAATGTTGTATAGATTGAAAGCTAAACAAAGGTCCGTAAACTTCGCAGCAAAGATGAATAAAAGGAAGAGCGGTGAACCGAATTAAGAAAGCGGTTTATTCTCTTTTTCCTTTAAACCTTCTTCAATCTCTTTGGTAACATTACTTTTTGCATCATTAAACTCGCGGATTCCTTTGCCAAGGCCACGCATCAGCTCCGGAATTTTACGGCCGCCAAATAACAACAATACGATTATCAGGATGATGATAATTTCTTGTGTTCCCAGTACACCCAACAACACAGGTTTTAAATTTGCATGTAGCATAATGAATAATTGAAGGTCAAAGATAGTAAAGACTGTAAAAACGACGGCATATTTATTTGCCAAACACGAACCATTAACTAAATGTATACTAAATGTATACGGGATTCTGTAATGCCTGGATTGCGGTACAGGCGCTAATAACAAAACGGATGCCATTGGGCATCCGTCTGAAATATGCTGGTACAAAATAATTATAATGCTATGCTTTGGGCGCCACTGCCATTTTCTTTTCCTGGATACGGGCTCTTTTACCGCTTCTTTCACGCAGGTAGTACAATTTGGCACGACGTACCTTACCGGTCTTATTCAAAAGAATGCCGTCTATATTAGGTGAGTACAATGGAAAAGTACGTTCTACACCAACCCCGTCAGAAATCTTACGAACAGTAAAGGTTTGGGTGAAACCGGTTCCCTGCCTTTTGATAACATCTCCGCGGAAACCCTGGATACGCTCTTTACCACCTTCAATAATCTTATAATTAACGGTTACATTATCGCCAGCTTTAAACTTCGGAAAATCCTTTCCCTTGGTTAACTGCTCATGTACAAATGCTACGGCGTTCATATGTTTAAAATTTATAGGACGGCAAAGGTAGCGTTTATTTTGAATTTTGAATGATAAATCTTGAATTTTATCCGTCGCAAATCATTTAAAATGTAAAATGCAGCGTTCAAAATGGTTAACGGGCCACATTCACCGCTCTCTTTTCCCGGATAACCGTCACTTTAATCTGCCCGGGATAGGTCATTTCCGTTTGTATTTTCTGGGCAATTTCAAAAGACAACCGGTCGCTGTCTGCATCCGTTACCTTATCCGCTTCTACAATAACCCTTAATTCACGCCCGGCCTGTATGGCATAGGCTTTTTCTACGCCCTGGTAAGTGAGTGCGAGGCTCTCCAGTTCCTTGATGCGCTGCAGGTATTGCTGCATAATTTCCCTGCGGGCGCCAGGGCGTGCACCGCTGATGGCATCGCAGGCCTGGATAATGGGCGAAATAACATATTGCATCTCCATTTCATCGTGGTGGGCGCCGATGGCATTGACCACCGCGGGGTTCTCACCATATTTTTCGGCAATACGGGCGCCTAAAAGGGCATGACTTAATTCACTTTCTTCGTCGGGCACTTTGCCAATATCGTGCAGCAGCCCGGCTCTTTTGGCCAGTTTTGAATTCATGCCTAGTTCTGCGGCCATGGTAGCGCATAAATTGGCCACTTCCCGGCTGTGCATGAGCAGGTTCTGCCCGTAAGACGAACGGAACCTCATTTTTCCAACAATACGCACCAGCTCTTTGTGTAATCCGTGTATGCCCAGTTCAATAACTGTTCTTTCGCCTATTTCCATTATCTGTTCTTCAATCTGGCGGCGGGTCTTCTCCACCACTTCTTCAATACGGGCGGGGTGAATACGGCCATCGGCCACCAGCCGCTGAAGGCTTAAACGGGCAATTTCCCTTCTCAGGGGGTCAAAAGAAGACAGTACAATGGCTTCAGGGGTATCATCTACAATTAGGTCTACCCCGGTAGCTGCTTCAATGGCGCGGATATTACGTCCCTCGCGGCCAATGATCTGGCCCTTTATTTCATCACTTTCCAGGTTAAAAACGGTGATGGAATTTTCAATGGCCTGTTCTGCCGCCGTACGTTGTATGGACTGAATAATGATCTTGCGGGCTTCCTTATTGGCTTTTTGCCGGGCATCGTCAATAATTTCCTGCTGCAGGCCCAGCGCCCGGGTCTGGGCTTCCTGTTTAAGGCTTTCTATGAGCTGGGTCCTGGCATCTTCAGCAGACAGCTGGGCCACTTTTTCCAGGCGGCGGATATGCTCTTCCTGGTGTTTCTCGAGCTCGGTTCTTTTAATATTAATGACCTCGATCTGCCGATTCAGGTTTTCCTTAATGGCTTCGTTCTCTTTAATTTGTTTGTCGAGCCCCGTCTCTTTCTGGGTAATGGTGATTTCTTTCTGCTTAACGCGGTTCTCTGTTTCGCCCATTTTGCGATTGCGATCCAGTACTTCCCTGTCGTGATCCGACTTCAGTTGAACAAATTTCTCTTTGGCTTCTAGTAATTTCTCTTTTTTTACTGTTTCTGCATTGGTTTGTGCATCTGCGATTATCTTTTGCGCCTGTTGCTCGGCTTCCTGTACTTTATGCTCGGTATTTTTAGCGAAAATGAGTTTACCCGCTATAATTCCCGCAATTAAAGCGGTAGCTCCAACAATAGCTGATAGTATGGTAGAATCCATTGAATGTGTTTTTAATACGGTTTACAATCCTGATATTATTTCTCTCCAATTGCATAAAATGGGTAAAATAATTAGGTAATTGGCGAAAATACAAAAGATAGCGCATATTATAAGTGTTGAAATTTTCATAAATGACAAATAAGCATGACCTGCTTACTGTAATTTGCCGCTTTTATAAATTACATTGATATGAAA
>CAXTMV010000269.1:0-7361 GCA_964245425.1 uncultured Flavihumibacter sp.
GCGGGTTAAAGAAATGGGTTCCGCAAAAATGTTTTTTAAAATCATCGCTCCGTCCTTCAGCCATCAGGTGAATAGGGATACCGGAAGTATTGGATGTGATCAGTGTTCCGGGCCGGCGGTAATGTTCTACGGCGGTAAAAATGGTTTGTTTTATGTCGAGCCTTTCTACCACCACTTCAATGATCCAATCGCAGGCCGCGATGTCCTTCATATTATCGGTAAAGTTGCCCGTCTTTATTTTTTTGACCACCTCTTTGCTATACACCGGTGAAGGATTCGATTTGATGGCCGTTGCCAGCGCTTCATTCACGATCCTGTTTTTTACAGCAGGATGATCGAGGGCAAAGCCCTTCGCCTGTTCTGCCGCAGTTAAGCTGGCAGGAACCATATCCAGCAGCAATACCTGCAGGCCAATACCTGCAAAATGACAGGCGATACGGCTTCCCATGACACCACTACCCAGTACCGCAACTTTCTTGATGATTCTTTTTGACATGGCAAATTAGTTAGTTAAACAACTATTTCAACCGAAGTTAGGCAAAGTTCATGGTTCAATAATTCATCATTTTTGCGGCAACCGCTGAGCAAGAACTATGCACTACTATACGAAGGGTATACTTTCACGAAATCCTTCCGCCTTCGGATACCGCACTCCAGTCTATATGTGCTTTTCCATTATTGACCAGCTGCTGCATATTATTTTTTAACAGGGCGGCCATTGGCATTGCCTGGTTCACGGAACCCGCCTGCGTTAATACCAGGTTCATATCTTTTAATCCCAGCTTTGCCGTAAAGGCAGCCGGTTCAAATTTTTGTTCCAAAATAATATGGCTGTAATTCTGGTACAGCGGGGTATTGAATAAGGTCTGTGAAAACATCGCCCACATGGCCGCTGCATTAACGCCGCTCTGGTTGGCCAATGCCGCACTTTCGCCGATGGCCTCCAAGGCAGCGGCTATCAAAAAATTACCACAAAGCTTTACGGTATTGGCTGCGGTAAAGCTGTCGCCAAAATGAAATACCCCGGCAGCGCCTGCCGCTTTCAGCAGGGGTCCTATTTTGGTGCGAACTGCCTCATCGCCGGAGATAACATAATTCAATTTTTTGGCTGCAGCCGCTTCCGGTCTTCCAAAAACCGGTGCCGCCAGGTACTGCTGGCCTTTTATTTCATGCAGGGATGCCAGTTCTGAAGCGGTTTGCGGAAGAATGGTGCTCATAGACACATGAATGCTGCCCATGGCGAGATGTGCTATTAACCCGTCTGTTCCTTCGCAAATGCTTTTCAGCGCAGCATCATCGGATACGATGGTAAAAACAATTTCGCAGCTGGCGGCCAGTTCTGCAATGCTGTTGCAGGCAATGGCGCCTTTATCTGTTAACGCGGCCATTTTAAAAAGCGTTCGGTTGTATACGTACAATGTATGTTCGCTTTCCTGCAGGTTGAGGGCAATCGGCGTTCCCAAACTGCCCAATCCAATAAATCCAATTTTCATACTAGTATTTTTAACTTACGCCGGCGCCTTCCTCAATTTTATTGTCGGGGTTTACAAAATGCAGCTTGCCGCTTTTGTCTTCTGCCATCAATATCATGCCATTGCTTTCTATGCCTTTCATTTTACGGGGCGCCAGGTTGGTCACTACCACTACCTGTTTGCCGATAATGGCTTCCGGCGCAAAATGCAGTGCAATGCCCGAAACAATGGTTCTTTTTTCAAAGCCCAGGTCCACTTCCAGCTTTAACAGTTTATCTGTCTTGGCAACTTTTTCAGCGGCGTTAATGGTGCCCACTTTCAAATCTATCTTGGCAAAATCATCGAACTGGATGGTTGATTTGCTGACCGGCTGATCGGCGGCCTGGGCGGTTGCGGTGGTTTGTTTCTCTGTTTCCGTCATTACGCGGTTATTTTTCAGTTTTTCTATTTGCTGGTTGATTTCTTCCTCTTCTATTTTCCTGAACAATAATTGCGGTTCGCGCAGGCTGTAGCCGGTGCTCAGCAAATTGGTTTTGCCGGCATTCTGCCACTCCAGCATTTTATCTACCACTTTCATCATGTGCAGCATCTTCTTTGCCGTGGCGGGCAGAAATGGATTGATGAAAATATCCATTTTGGTCGGTAACTGCAGTGATATATGGAGGCAGTTGTCGATCAGTTTCTTGTCAGCAGTATTTTCTCCGATGCTGGTGGCCACTTTCCACGGTTCTTTTTCCTGCAGGTATTTATTTCCTTTTCTTGCCAGGTCGATCACTTCAAAAAGCGCTTCCCTGAACTTGTATTGCTCCAGCAGGTTTTCGATGGTTGTTTTAGCCTGTTGTATATCATGTAACACTGCCGCATCTTTTTCATCGAGTGTTTCCCTGTGCAGTGGGGGCACTTTGCCATTGCATAATTTATGCATCAGTACAAAGGCCCGGTTTACAAAATTGCCAAAGATGTTTACCAGTTCACTGTTGTTCCTGTCCTGGAAGTCCTTCCAGGTAAAATCATTGTCTTTGGTCTCCGGCGCATTTGCGCACAAAACATATCGAAGGGTGTCCTGCTGGTCAGGAAAATCTTTAAGGTAATCATCCACCCAAACGGCCCAGTTGCGGCTGGTAGAAACCTTCTCGCCTTCGATATTTAGAAATTCATTGGCGGGCACATTGTCGGGCAGTATAAAATTACCATGCGCTTTCAGCATGGCCGGGAAAATAATGCAATGAAAAACAATATTGTCCTTGCCGATAAAATGCACCAGCTTGCTGTCTTCTTTGCACCAGTAATCGGCCCAGTTTTCCGTCAGTTCCTTGGTAGCAGAAATATAGCCGATGGGCGCATCAAACCATACATATAATACCTTTCCCTCGGTATCCGGCAGGGGTACTTTAATGCCCCAATTGCTGTCTCTTGTCATGGCGCGCGACTGCAACCCGTTGTCGAGCCAGCTTTTGCACTGCCCGTATACGTTATTCTTCCATTCCTTGTGTCCTTCTATGATCCATTCCTTTAACCAGGCTTCATAGTTTTGTAAGGGAAAGTACCAGTGTTTTGTTTTTTTCTTTACCGGCACGGCATCGCTGAGCGCGCTGTGAGGGTTGATCAGGATTTCAGGGCTCAGCGAAGATCCGCATCGTTCGCACTGGTCGCCATAAGCGTTGGGATTGGCGCATACCGGGCAGGTGCCGATGATATAACGGTCGGCCAGGAATGTTTTTGCCTGTTCGTCATAATACTGTTCTGTTTCTTTTTCTTCGAACAGGCCGGCATCATACAATTTTTTAAAAAACGCAGAAGCCGTATCGTGGTGTACCGGGTTAGAGGTGCGCGAGTAGATATCAAAAGAGATACCCATCTGCTGTAGGCTGTCTTTGATCAGTGCATGGTATTTATCTACTACCTGCTGGGGCGTAATCCCTTCCTTCATGGCACGGATGGTAATGGGCACACCATGTTCATCGCTGCCGCCTACAAATTTGATATCGCGCTGCTGCGCACGCTGGTAACGTACATAGATATCCGCTGGTAAGTAGCATCCGGCCAGGTGGCCAATGTGCACAGGTCCGTTTGCATAAGGCAGGGCCGCCGTTACCAATATTCTGTTATATTCTTTCATTTTAATTTGTTCCTTGCTTTTGGGTTACTATTGTTCTTTTGTTGCCTGCCGGACAGGCAGGCGCCACATGCTTATACGACTTAACAGCGGGCATCGCCGGGCTGCAAAAATACTTTAATTAAAGCCAACACCAAAATGGGTGATTTCCAATAACTTTATTAGATGAAGCGCAAGCATTTTCTGTCTTCCCTCATCAGCGCGGGTGTGGTATTGCCCGCCATGGGTTTTGTAAATAAGCAGGTTGCGGATGAATCAAAAGAACTTATGTTGCCGCCCTACCTGCAACCAGGAGATACCATCGGCATTACCAGCTGCGCAGGTTATATTACCCTGGCCGATATACAGCCCGCCGTACAGCAAATGCAAAGCTGGGGTTTTGTTATAAAAACGGGCAATACCATCGGTAAGCGCGATTATACATTCGGGGGTACCGATGAAGAAAGAGCCGCCGATATGCAGCAACTGCTGGATGATGATACGGTGAAGGCCATTATGTGTGCAAGGGGCGGCTATGGCGCGGTACGCATTATCGACAAACTGAATTTCAGCCATTTTGCAAAGCGTCCTAAATGGATCATCGGTTTTAGCGACATCACCGTGCTTCATTCGCACCTGCATCGAAATTATAATATCGCCAGCATACACTCAAAAATGTGCAATAGCTTTCCCGACGACTGGAGCAAGGCCGAGCCGGCGCAGGTAGAAACCATTCTCTCCATTAAACAGGCATTGCTGGGAGAAAAAATAGCGTATACCATACCAGTCAATGAAAAAAACAAAGCGGGTATCGCCGAAGGCCAGTTGGTGGGCGGCAATTTAAAAACACTTGAATCGCTGGCCGGTAGCCCGTCAGATATCAGTACCGCTGGCAAAATTTTGTTTGTGGAGGATACCGGCGAATACATGTATAGCATCGACCGCATGTTCTGTGGTCTTAGAAGAACGGGTAAACTGGCCGGCCTGGTGGGCTTAATTATTGGCGGCTTTAAGGTAAAGGCAGATGATTCGGCCGATGATGCATTCGGCCGCAGCCTGCAGGATATTGTGCTGGAAAAATGCGCTGGTTACACTTATCCTGTCTGTTTCGATTTCCCGGTGGGCCACCAGAAAAATAACTACGCGTTGAAATGCAGCGTCCGCCACCGGCTGGAAGTAAGACCGGATGCCGTTGCTTTAAAAGAGATCGGCAGCACAAAATAACAGCTGCTTTAAATAAACTGTATGACTATACTACCTCCGTATTTACAAAAAGGCGATACCATCGGCATTACCTGTCCTGCCGGCTATATGGCCGCGGAAAAAGCACAGGCCTGTATCGATACCCTGCATGAATGGGGCTATAATGTAATGGTGGGCAAAACACTGGGCAGCGCTTCCGCCAATTATTTTTCCGGTACCGACGAAGAAAGAGCGGATGAATTGCAGGCCATGCTGGACGATGACAGCATCAACGCCATTCTTTGCGGAAGGGGCGGTTATGGCACAGGCCGCATTATTGAGCTGCTTGATTTTTCCGAATTCAAAAAAAAGCCCAAATGGATCATTGGTTTCAGTGATATTACCGTACTGCATCAGCATGTGTACAGCAATTATAAGATAGCTTCCCTGCATGCGCCCATGGCCGGCGCCTTTAATGATGGCGGTGCCGGCAACGAATTTATAGGGTCTTTAAAAAATGCGCTGGAAGGAAAAAAAGCCAGGTATGAATGCCCGGTGCATGCATACAACCGGCGGGGTGAGGCGGTGGGTGAGCTGGTAGGCGGTAATCTTACCCTGGTAGCACACCTGGTGGGTACTTTATCAGATATCAAGACAAAGGGCCGGATATTATTCCTGGAAGATATTGGCGAACTGTTATATAAAGTAGACAGGATGCTGTACCAGTTGAAAAGAAGCGGCAAGCTGGAGAAATTAGGCGGCCTGATCATCGGCGGTTTTTCTGATATGAGCGATACGGAACGACCTTTCGGCAAAACAGCGCATGAGATAATACAGGACCTGGTGAAAGAATATGATTACCCGGTTTGCTATGATTTTCCCGTCAGCCATAACAAAGAAAATTATGCCCTCAAGACAGGCGTGGGGTATAAACTGAAAGTAGGAAAAAATAAAGTGGTGCTGGAGGAGTAATATAAAAGCGATGAGCAGCCAACAGATTCGCAGGTGCAGGCCCTGGTCTGCGACATAAAAAAATCCCGCCAGCAGGCAGGACTCTTTTTATCGGTTTTTCTCAGGTCTTTTATACAGTGCTGCTTTCTTCGGGTGCATGTTGTTTGGGCATGGCGTCTGCCGGGTTGATGCCCAGCCCCTGCGCGATGGCCATTCCCAAGCCGATATCGGCCCGGAAAAAATGGCATAGCTGCAGGTTGATGATAGAGGCTTTTTTAGGACCGCTGATACCACGCATGGCACCCACAATATTGCTGACCAGGTTCTTTTTGTCTTGTACGCTCAATACCTCTCGGTAGAAAATGCCCGGCTGGGTATAATGATCATTCTCTCCTTCGCCATTGCGGCTATACCAGGTGGCGAGATCCGTATCCAGCTCTATCGGTTTATCTGCATAAGCCGGATAGGGCTTTATAGCATCAAAACTGTTTGGAAAATAATTAGGCGCTTTGCCGCCGTTGCCATCTATCCGCATGGCACCATCGCGCTGGTAATTGTTAACGGCAAACGGGCACCTGTTTACCGGTATTTGCTCATAGTTAGCACCCAGGCGATGGCGGTGTGCATCGGGATAAGACAGGATACGGCCCTGTAACATTTTATCGGGCGAATAGCTGATGCCATCCACCACATGGGCGGGCGCAAAAGCAGCCTGTTCCACCTCTGCAAAATAGTTCTGCGGATTTTCATTCAGTTCCAGTTCCCCTACGTCTATCAATGGAAAATCTTTCTGGCTCCAGGTCTTTGTTAAATCAAAGGGATTCCATTTATAGGTTTTGGCATCTGCTTCGGTCATGATCTGCACTTTCACCTGCCATTTGGGAAATTCACCGCGGTCGATCGCTTCTACCAGGTCGCGCTGCGCAAAATCAGGGTCCTTGCCTTTCATTTCAACGGCTTCATCATTGGTAAAGTTCTTAATACCCTGCGCCGTCTTGAAATGAAATTTTACCCAATGTTTTTCATTGTCTTTGTTAATGAAACTGAAAGTATGACTGCCAAAACCATTCATGTGGCGATAACCGTAAGGTGTGCCGCGATCGCTCATCAGGAACATGACCTGGTGCAGGCTTTCGGGGTTGAGACTCCAGAAATCCCACATCATGGTCGGGCTTTTGCAGTTGGTATAGGGATCGCGTTTCTGGGTATGGATGAAATCGCCGAATTTTTTTGGGTCTTTGATAAAAAAGATTGGTGTGTTATTGCCTACCAGGTCCCAGTTGCCGTCTTCCGTATAAAATTTAAGTGCGAACCCGCGCGGGTCCCGTTCCGTATCGGCAGAACCTTTTTCTCCCCCCACCGTAGAAAAGCGTAAAATGGTACGCGTTTTTTTGCCCACCTGGCTGAATACTTTGGCACGGGTATATGGGGTAATATCATGGGTTACGGTAAAAGTGCCGTAAGCGGCACTTCCCTTGGCATGTACCACTCTTTCCGGTATGCGCTCCCGGTTAAAATGCGCCATCTTCTCATGCAAAATAAAATCCTGTAATAGTAAGGGGCCTCTTGGCCCTGCACTCAGGGTGTCTTCGTTATGGTAATACGGAATGCCCGCTGCGGTGGTTAATTTTTTTTCCTCGCTCATAATGAACTTTTTTGTG
>CAXTMV010000270.1:0-7335 GCA_964245425.1 uncultured Flavihumibacter sp.
GCTCTGTGTATTGTTTCTTGCTGCTTGAAATGATGGTAAGAAAATAAATGCCGGGCAGCATATTCCCCGTTCTGTTAATAGACATGGTTTGCAGGCTGCCTCTTATTGCTACGGTACTGTTATAAACAGGCTGTCCGCCGGTATTGAACAATGAGATATTGATGTTTTCACCGGTTGTTCCGCGGTATTCAATTACAAAATGGTCCCTTACCGGAACAGGATAGGCTTTCAAACCATCGCTGCCGGTGGCGCTGCTGATAGAAACAGAAGGACTGGCGCCGGAAGTACCATTGAGCGCGATTATCTTTAAGCGATAATAGTTCTTGCTGGTGGATGCCTGCTTATCGGTATAAGAATAATGGCTGGTCACTGTTCCGCCATTGGTGCTGTTTACCCAGCCGATGGGTGTAAAATTAACACCATCCGTGCTGCGTTCAACAGAGAAGCCGGCCGTATTGTATTCTGTAGTGGTAGTCCATTCAAGCAGGGTGGTATTGCCTTCTTCAGAGGCAGTAAAGCCAGTCAGCGTAACCGGTAACACATTCGATGAAGACGTAGCGCCTGTCACCCGGAATTCATACAATGAATAACCAAACTGTGTTGCGCGGTGAATGCCCTGCATGCGCACATAACGGGCGATGGTATTTGATTTCATGGACAGGGTATTGGTGCCGGCCATGCTGTTGAAGGTTAATACATTGTTTCTTACGCCTACTGTGTAGTCGGTCATGTCGGTAAAACTGCCGTTGCGCGAGAAGACGATATCGAAATCTTTTCCGTACGCCTATCCATTCATTGTCTGTAAAACCGCTCGAAAACCGGGTAGTGGTATCGCCGTCGAATGCTTTGGAGGCGCTATACACACCAGATTCGGCTGAAGAGGCGGAAGCGGGTTTGTTAAACGCAATATTGGCAATATTGGTTATCAGCTGCGCATGCACCGCCTGCTGTTGGAAAATGATCAATAAAAATAATACAGGAAAATACTTCAATAGGTGGGTACAGGTTGGTCTCATAACGGATATTTAGTCGCTTATTACCTTCAATATAAGTGCCAATAAAAAGGATCTTGTTTTTCAGGCATTTGCAATAAGCAAGCCGCCCGGTTTTTCCCAGGCACGGAAACAGCGTGGGAAACAGGAATCCGGAAGATACGGATCAGTTGTAAAACAAGTGGATATACGAAGTTTTTTTCCGATGCGATTTCGTAAAATTCGCGTTTAGGCATTCCCGTCAGTTAGTGCTGCCCTACTGCTGGGGGAAGAAAAAAAGCGGTGGCGTGTTTAGACAAGACAAAAAAAACCGGCGTTTTGCCGGTTTCTTTTTTCATAGATGGTTAATGGGTAATGGGCCGGGTATATTGCAACATCCATTCGTAGATATTCTTTCCGTTGCATGCCCTGGTAGCCGGATTGGTGGCTTTTGTCCAGGCGTCATGGCCGGCGGAAGTCCAGATGGTTGTTCTGGCTGCAATAGCAGGCTGAAATTCGTTTATGATTTGGGTGTTGTTGAGGGTGGTAGCAGCTTCCACGGTAGAATCACCACTGTTGTGAAAGGCCCATACAGGCAGATTTGCTTTGGCAATGCTGCCCAGCGCTTCTTTCGAAGACCAGGACGCACCGCTGATGGGTACAACCGCTGCAATGCGGCGGGGATGTGCCATGGCATAATCCCAGGCAATACCGCCGCCCATGCTCTGGCCGATAATATATATTCTTGATTCATCTACCCGGTAGTGCGCCTGGGCGTAATCAATCATAGCGTCTACATCGGCCGCTTGCGGCCAGGCAGTAAACTGCGGACTGATAACGATAAAAGAATAGGATTGCCCGTTTACCGTAAACTGTGCGGGAAACAGGTGCTGGTTCAACAGGCCGGGAACCGCGTCTGCCAGTAAACGTGATAAGTCTGTTGTTCCGTTGCCGGTTTCATTGGCACCGTGCAGGAAAACAAGCAGCGGATATTTTTTTGCGGTAGCATCGTAACCGGCGGGCAGGGCCCTGTAAAAACCACCTATCTGCGAACTGACGGCGGCCGTAACCGCGGTCTGAATAGCCGGCAAGGTCTCCGTTATATTGTCTGCAGGATGGGTTGCTGAAAGGCTTTCTTTTTTGCAGCCGGTCAGCACCAGGGTGGCGGCGCACAGGCAAAGTATAAACCGGGGAATAGTTTTCATGGTATGGATTTTTTATACAACGGATTCTGCTCCGTATTATTTTCTGGTAGAGCACCTATCTATAGCACTAGGTGTTTTACGATACAGAATACGTGCTTTTGCTGTTCGCGAAGAGGTATTATACTAGGAAAACAAAGAGACAGGGGCGCTTCGCTACGGCGTTTCTATATCGCCCTCTACCGGCTCCGGTTTAACGGTTACCAGCACTTTGTCGATGCGCTGGGCGTCCATGTCAATGATTTCAAAATCGAAAATGCGCCAGGTAAGCTGCTCACCGGTTTGTGGTATATGTTCCAGTTCGTGTAAAATAAATCCGGCCAGGGTATCGAAATCATGTTCCCCTTCATTCATCCATTCTGTTTTTTCAAAACGGGTCAGGAAATCGTAGAAAGGAATCTGCCCGTCTACCAGGAAGGAACCGTCTTCCCGTTCCGTGATTTCATAATCAGGCATATCGGGTTCCGGCAGATCGCCCACGATGGCTTCCAGTATGTCATTGAGTGTAATCAGGCCCAGCATGGTGCCGTATTCATCCACCACAAAACAGCAATGGGCGCGCAATTCCTTGAACTTTTCCAGCACCTGGTAAGCGCTGTTGTTCTCCGGCACAAAGAGCGCTGGTTTCATGATGTCTTTAAAAGGCGTATCATCCGGTGTTACATACAGGTCTTTGATAGAAACAATTCCTTTGATATTATCGATATCAATATCGCAGATCGGATAAACAGAATGCGGCTGCCGGTCAATTTTGTCGCGGATGGCGTCTTCGTTGTCGTTCAGGTCGAACCAGGTAATATCGCTGCGGTGGGTCATCAGCGACGTAATGTTGCGGTCGCCAAGGTGAAAAACGCGTTCAATGATTTCCTGTTCTGCTTCATCAATGGTTCCCTGCTCCGTTCCCTCGCTGATGATGGCTTTGATTTCATCTTCTGTAACCGACTCGTCTTTTACACCGGTTAATTTAAACAGCCGGAAAAAAATATTGCTGGTCCTGTTCAGCAGCCATACAATCGGGTGGGTTAGCCTGGCAAAGAAGATCATGGGGCGGGCTACCAGCCGCGCAATGCGTTCCGCTTTCTGCAGACCAATCCGTTTGGGTATCAGCTCGCCGAATATGATCGACAGGAAAGTTACAATGATAACGATAATGGTGGTGGAAATGGGGGCGGCATAGGGCCTGAAAGCATCTACTTTTTCTACTACCGGTTTCAGGTAAACGCCAAAACGTTCGCCGGAATAGACACCCGTTAATATGGCAATCAGGGTAATACCGATTTGTGCTGCCGACAAAAAGAGTTCCGTGTTATTGGCCAGGTCCAATGCAATCCTTGCAAGTTTATCGCCTTTTGCTGCCAGGTTTTCCAACCTTGATTTTCTAGCTGAGACCAGGGCTATCTCAGACATAACAAATAAGCCGTTAAAAAAAATAAGTCCAATCAGTATAAAAACATCAGTCATCGGGCTATTTTATTTTGTAAACTAAGTAATCCTGCGTAATTATTAAAAAATACTGCCACAAGATAGCCTATTCCGCAGCCCAGCACCGTGCCTGCGGCAACATCCAGGGGATAGTGTACGCCTACATATACCTGTGCAAAACAAATGATAAAGGCCCATACAAAAAATAAATGTATCCAGCGGGACGTATAGGCGCGCAGGGTGGTCACAAAGAACATGGCCAGCCCAAAATGATTGGTGGCATGCGAGGAGGTAAAGCTGGAACTGCGCGGGCAATAATTGACCAGTATCCTGATATGGCCGGCCAGGGCGGTATTCTGGCAGGGCCTTAACCTGAAAATAAATTCCTTGATGAGGTGGCTGCTCACCAGGTCACAGAGCCCCACCGTGCAGATAACAAACAGCATCCACCACCAGCCGCGTTTGCCAAAATTAACGGCTGCAAAAACCAGCATGAACAAATACAGGGGCACCCAGATATTGGATTCGCGCAAAAAAGGCATCAGCCCGTCAAAAAAACCATTGGCCAGCGAACCGTTTACAAAGAAGAATAGCTTCCTGTCGAATGCGGCGATGCCGGAAAACCAGTGGGCGTTGGTCTGCAAAAAAAACATGCTGCAAAAGTAATCAGTAAAGTTGAGTGTTTATTTTAAACTATTTTGCAGCCAATTCATTCATTTTATGCAAGCGATACCCCGTCTTACACGCTGGATTGTTTCTGTTGCACTGTTTTTTTTTATACTGATGTTTTTGTTGCGGGTGGTAACCGGTATTTATTTTGCACCGCCGGGTTTGCCGGCTGGTGCGGCCGTTCATTCTTATTGGCTGGGTTTCCGGTTCGATGCGCGCGAGGTAGGGATCGTATGCCTGCTGCTGCTGCTGACCGGGTCGGTGCCGGCGCTGCATCCCTTTGCTACCCCGGCCGGCAAAAGACTTTCTTTTTTTCTGTTATTCATTTTTCTGCTGGCACTGGTTATATTGTATGTGTTTGATTTTTTGCATTTCCGCTACCTGTTGCAGCGGCTGAATGCCACGGCCCTCAGTTTCCTGGAAGATGCAAAAATATCTGGCAGCATGGTTTGGCAAACCTATCCTGTAATAAGAATATTGCTGGTAATGGTGCTGGCGGTTTTATTGTTATTGTGGGGATTGCGCAGGCTGTACAGCCAGATCAGTAAAACAGCTTACCAGGGCAGCAGGTCAAAACGGGTATTGCTGGGTGTAGTTGTTTTTCTGCTCTGCGCCCTGGGTATTTTTGGCAGGGCTGGCCAGTACCCGCTCCGCTGGAGCGATGCCTTCGATTTGGGCAGCGATTTCCAGGCTAACCTGGCACTGAACCCCTTTCAGTCTTTTTTCAGTTCACTTAGTTTCCGCAGCTCTTCTTTTAATATCGCCCTTGTAAAAAAAGATTATCCGCTGGTAGCCGGCTACATGGGTATGGCAATGGCCGACTCGCAACGGCTTGTATATAGCAGAACGGTAAAGGCAAATACAGATATTGATAATATCGGGCGTAAACCAAACATCATCATGGTCATCTGCGAATCATTCAGCGCTTATAAAAGTTCCATGTGGGGCAATCCGTTAAATCCAACACCTTATTTCAATGAATTGTGCCGACAGGGGTTATTCTTCGACAATTGCTTTACGCCATCTTTCGGCACGGCAAGAGGCGTATGGGCCAGTGTTACCGGCTTAACGGATGTGGAAGCCAATAAAACAGCCAGCCGCAACCCGTCAATGGTTGATCAGCATACCATCATCAATGATTTTAACGGCTATGGTAAATATTATTTTTTAGGAGGAAGCACCAGCTGGGCCAATATCAGGGGAGTGCTGTCGAACAATATCAGCGGCCTTCACATCTATGAACAGGAAGATTTTACATCGCCCAAGATAGATGTATGGGGCATCAGCGATCGCAATCTTTTTAAAGAAGCCACCGGCATCCTAACAGAACAGGCAAAACCTTTTTTCGCCGTCATTCAAACGGCCGATAACCATCGGCCCTATACCATTCCGGAAGAGGATCTGAAGGAATTTAAAAAAACAGCATTGCCAGCCGATAGTTTAAAAAAATATGGGTTTGAAAACAACGATGAGCTGAATGCGTTCCGGTTTACCGATTTCTGTTTTGCTTCTTTTATGGAGACGGCCAAAAAACAACCCTGGTTTGCAAATACCATTTTTATGTTTGTGGGCGACCATGGCATCAATGGAAATGCCGGCACTATGTTTCCACCCGCCTGGAGCGATGAAGGATTAACCCGTAACCATGTGCCCCTGCTGTTTTATTCGCCCAACATCATAGCCCCCCGCCGCCTGCATTGCGTGGCTTCGCAGGTAGATGTATTGCCTACACTGGCAGGCCTGGCCGGCATCAACTATACCAATAGCAGCTTTGGCCGCGATTTGCTGAAACAATACGCCACCGACAGCGGCAAAAGCAATATTGCTTTTATTTACGATGCCAATAACCAGGACCTGGGTATTGTAAACGGTTCCTGGTATTATTCGCACAACCAGAAAGGGAGCCAGGAGAAGCTGCGATGGGCCGATTTTTCCGGCGCAGAAAAAACTGCCAACAAAGATTCCCTGATGGCGGTGAACCGCCGGTATACAGATGCGTTTTATGAAACAACGCGGTACCTGTTACAGCATAACAAGAAAGCGGTTAACCATTAGCGATAGGCTGTCAAAAATATTCAATGATTAATGTTCAGCATTAAAACAGGCCCAAAGAGCTGAAATTTGCTAGCCCCGGCTGGCGGCCCGGGTGCCCGGGCCAAAGGAAACTGGCACGGTAACCAATCAACCCATCAACCGATCAAGTTTCTTCGCCACCATGATCAGCCGGGGCGATTTTTTCAGATCATAAGGGCTAAAAGAATAATCGCCAAAGACTTCCTGTACCTGCAGGTGCTGAAAAGCAAACATGTCATTGAAATCGCCCAGGGTAAATTTGGCAACTTTTTCTGTAAACTCCAGCGGCACTTCCAGCGCATCGTCTTCTACAATGATTTTTTTATAGAAATGTGTTTCATCAAACCATTTGGTAAGATGGTAATTAACGCCGTCAATTTCCTTGTCAGACTTGTGCACCAGGTGATCTTCTGCGTAATGAACATTCAGGTAATCCATTACCAGCACGCCGCCGGGTTTTAAGGACTGGGCCATGGTGCGAATGGCATTATAATGTTCGCGCTCGGTTCTGAAATAACCGAAGCTGGTAAAAAAGTTAAAGGCGTAATCAAAATAATTGATCCAGAAAGGCAGGCGCATATCGTGCTGAAAAAAATGCAGTTTCTCTGATTCAAAAGATTTGGCGAAAGAAATATTCTCTGCAGACAGATCGATGCCGGTTACCTCATAACCGTCTGCCGCCAGTATTTTTGCGTGGCGCCCGCGACCGCAGGCAACATCGATCAGCAAGGCATTGGCGGGCGGATGCAGGTGGCTCAGCAGCCCGTTGATAAAACGGGTGGCTTCGTTTTCATCGCGGTTAAAATACAACTGGTAATAATAGGGCGAATTAAACCAGTCTTTAAACCATTCCACAGCGGAGATCATACCGGAAGTTTCATCAAATGTAACAGTGAAATGCTATAAACAGCAAGATTCCCGATCATAAATGTTAATAATTTTAGTAGTTAATACCTGTTTGTGGTATACGGGCGTAAATATTATTCCTATATCTTTAT
>CAXTMV010000271.1:0-3896 GCA_964245425.1 uncultured Flavihumibacter sp.
TTTGTAAGCTCCCCCGAAGTTCGTCCATTTAAAAGTTGAAAATTTTTTAACTTTAAATGGCAATTATGAAAAAATCAAGATTCACCGAAACACAAATTGTAAAAGCAATCCAGGAGCATGAGAATGGAAGAGATGCAAAAGAGCTATGCCGTGAATTAGGTATTACACCTGCATCTTTTTACAAATGGCGGCAACGCTATAGTGGCATGCAAGTCAATGAACTTAAAAAAGTCAAAGAGCTGGAAGAAGAAAACAACCGGCTTAAACGGATGTATGCCAATCTAAGTCTCGTTCACGAAGCCTTAAAGGATGCTGTTGCAAAAAAGCTTTAACGCCTGATGAAATGGGCAGCATGGTTGATCACATGGTACAGGAACATGGTATCAGCCAGCGTCAGGCATGTAAAGCAGTAAGTCTGCCCAGAAGTACGCAACGGTATAAGTCAAAACCGAATGCTGATGAAGAAGTCATCAATCAGTTACAGCAATTGATTGAAAAGCATCCTGCGATTGGTTTTTGGCAAAGCTATTACCGCATCAGGCGCAAAGGTTTTGTATGGAATCATAAACGGGTTTACCGTGTTTATACAGAACTAAAACTCAATATCCGCAGGCGCTTTCGCAAGCGTTTACCACAAAGAGTAAAACAGTCGTTGTACCAGCCGAAAGGATTAAATGAGGTATGGAGCATTGATTTTATGAGCGACACTTTATGGGACGGAAGGCGCTTTCGGTTGTTAAATATCATTGATGATTATAACAGGGAAGTTTTACACATCGAATCAGATTTATCACTGCCAACACAACGTTTAATAAGAGTACTGGAATACCTTAAAGAGTTCAGGGGATTACCGCAAATGATACGTGTTGACAACGGCCCGGAATTTATATCGCACAAACTGGACGCATGGTGCAGGGAAAACAAAATATCGATTGCGTTTATACAACCTGGCAGGCCAATGCAAAATGGTTTTGTTGAACGTTGTAATGGAAATATCAGAAAGGAATTATTAAATGCTTATGTATTTACATCACTGAACGAACTAAGAGAAAAAGCAGAAGAGTGGCGTCAGGATTACAACTGTTCAAGACCACATCAGTCGCTGGGCTTTGTTCCGCCGATGGAATATATTTAATCCGTTTCCCATGTTAAACGAAAAAAAACAAACAGAAATTATACTTTTAACTGGCACAACTAAAAGGGGAGCTTACAGCAGCACATGCAAATAGTAACTGTCTGGGACAATTCGTAGATACAACATTTTCAAGACTGGATTTAGAATTATCAGTCAAAATTTATAACATACTGAAAGAATTTCAAAAAGGTAGAAATTTTCCAGACGACGTTGTCCATAATACTACGGGAACTACTGTAAGACATACAAATTATCAGACCATTGACCAAGCATTCACTAACAGGCTTGAAAGGGCTATCAACTTTCTTATATTGGCTAGAGGACAATCTTACTTACCTGTAAAAGTTTCATTCTATATTTCGCTATTAGAATGCTTATTTACCACGGACAATAGTGAAGTAACACATAAGGTTGCTGAAAGAGGGTCACATTATATCGGTGATAGCAAGGATGAAAAGCTAATTATTTTTAAGCAAATCAAGGAAGCATACGGCATTAGGTCACAATTTTTTCACGGGCAACGATTGACGAATAACAGCAAAATAAATGAACTTCAAAAAGTTTCAAAGAATTCCGATGACCTTATTCGAAAGATTCTGAAGAAAGTCATCTTCGAAGATTCTACGATCTACCTTGAAACTAAAAAAGAAAAACTCGACGCTTACTTTACTGACCTAATTTTCAGCGGGAATAAGGGTTAGAAACGAACGATACAATTGACCGTTTGCGCCAGTAAGAATGCATCTTTTTTATTTGATTTATCCTCTTTTACCCTACTTTTACCCCTCAAAGTTCTTTGCTTTTTTTCCACGACCTGCGAGGTGAACTGATATATTTAAGCAGCGTAATATTTTGATAAACATCGTTTTAATCTATCCGTTTGGAGTCTGTCTTCCCGACTAAAAGGGGTTCACTCTGAACCTATAGAGCTCGTAAAACGTTGATTTTACGAGCTTTTTTATTTTTTCCATATCAATTTATTGCAAAAAAAGTCATTACTCGCGCGACCAATTAGGTGGCCAAGCTATGTTTTAAGCGCGACCTTACCTTTGGTTCGGGCAGTTGATCTATTACTTTTCCTCTCAATTGATTATGTTTTTCGATTGGCAGGATTTGGTCGATTTCAATTCATTTTTCGTGGTTGTGAAGAAAGAAGCATGTGAACTGATTTATCACTTTAAAATGATTTGATTATGAAAAAAACAAACACGTTTGGCGTACACTTTACAATACGCCTGAACAAAATGAAGGATGGCAAATGCCCTGTCTATTTAAGAATTGTAGTGAATGGTACCCGCTCAGAACTTTCTGTAAAATCGATGGTTGCCCCGGAGGATTGGAATATGAGCAAAGGACTGGCAAAAGGAAAAACGAAAAGCTTGAAGCTCCTAAACAATTATTTCGAAGATGTTCGTGGACGCGTCTACACTCATTACCGGGAATTGAAAGTTGAGTCGGATGTCGTTACCGCAGAGGCTGTCAAAAACGCCTACCTTGGAATTAAGACAGAGGCAAACAATTACAGTCTGCTATAGCTTGCAAAAGAGCACAACAAGATCATGGTCAATGTACTAAAGCCAGGAAGTCTCAAAAATTATTTCAAGACGCTCGCCTACCTCAAAAAATACCTTGAGAAAACTTACCCGACCAAAGACATTTTACTTCGGCAACTGAAGTATGAATTTATTACCGGATTCGAGCATTATATCCGCACAACGCCACTCTTGCCATCAAATACGGCAAATTGCTGAAATTCTGACTGGTCGGCATCCTCAGGATATTTGCGTACAATGGTTGCTGCGGCGGTAGTAAAGATAAAGGAGGCTTTAACGGCTTTCGGTCCAGTGTCGTCATGGATATTACCGAGGATATCTTCGGGGGATTTAGAATAGAAAACTTTTTTCATCAGTCTCGTATAACCGGATTTACCGGAGCCGTTTGCTCCATAAATAACTGTAAGGCTCGGATTACATTCGATGACTTGTTTATCTGCAATCGCATTCACACCTTCCAGGCCTTCCAAGCGGGAAAGAATAATATCCTTTTTATAAGTGCCGGTAATGCCGGTAGCATAATGCATTTTAATAACCGGTCTTTTTGAAACAGGTCTTATTTTCAGATCTTCCAGCAGGTATTCCAATGCATTGCCAGCATCTGTATCTGAAATGGCAACACCTGATAAAATTTTTGCAGCTAGGAACTGTCCCCAATAAGGGAGGGCTTCAGCAAATTCCTGTATTTCTGATTAAAGTGATTTAACGGGAGGGGCTGACATAGCAATCAATTTATTTTAGGTTGAAAAATAGACTAAAGTATCTTATCAAGCCACCGTATTACTACGTGATAAACAGAGCTATATTAATAAATCTAATTGGATGGCAAATATGTGTTCCGCATATAAAGGCCTTTAAAATTAAGTATGATCGTATTAGCCTTCTGCCTAAAGCTTGCCGAAACATAATACCCAGAAAAGTTAACCACAAGATTTGCCAGGTTTATGCTCAGTGATATTCAAGTCTAAATTTTTCTTCCATTTCATTTGATACATTTTACTACCTTTTGCCCTACTTATACCCCTCAAAGTTCTTTGCTTTGTTTCCGCGACCTGCGAGGTGAACCGGCATTTTAGAGCAGCGCAATATTTTGATAAACATCGTAATGCATACGTTTGGAGTCTGTCTTCCCGACTAAGTTAGGATTGGGGTTCAAAGCAATTGGAATAAGTCCAAAAATGGCGGTGAGAGATGTAAGGACCACTGAC
>CAXTMV010000271.1:3906-7310 GCA_964245425.1 uncultured Flavihumibacter sp.
TGGAGACGAAGGATTTAAATCGATGGAGATCGGGAGCAAATTCGTGGTAAAAGCTTTATCCATATGCTTGATAAATATCAGGGAGAGATAACCATCAATAAAGAAGTATGTAGGGAATTTCAGGTAAGAACCGATTCGGTAGGTGTATGGATTGAACAAAAACAACAATTAAATATACATACATCAGTAATGAAATTATGACAACGGTCTATAACTAACTTACTTGACCTTTTTCCATGTTTAAACAATTTCAACACTGAAGTTGCCTAAAAATAAGTCTGTGCCGAACAAAAAAAATTCCAGCCGTCTCATGTGACTTACAAAAACAAACGGCATTGCGGTGCTATTTCAATTTGTTAGTCGACCTTTAAATGGTTGTTTATAAAGTCAGGGTTACTTTTTGCAGCCGCCGGATCTTCATGCGTATTTTGTCCATCAGTCAGTATCCAGGAACCATTTTTTTTCACGTACACCAACAGTAACAAGTCATCGGTTTCCGGTGTTGTATTGTTACCATCGTCAATGCCATCGGGCGGAAAAAGTGAGTCAACATGACAAACCAAATGAACAATGGCAACGTCATTTGTTAAAAAACGTATCTCTGTTTTTTTTTCTTGTAAAAGGAACCCCTTTAAAAAATTTATTGAATCCTCATTCGTGTGCTTTTTTAACATCCTCTCTTTCCTGCCACCACATTCCTACAATGTTTACCCATTCAACATCTTCCGTTGTATACTTATCCATGTTTTTAAATTCTTGGTTATTTAAATCCGAAACCAATGGCGAATGACAATTGAAACATTGCAACATTAAGTAACCAGGTATTTTCCCCGGCTGAGCTGCGCCGTTATACCGGCCTGCTTATCATTACAATCCGTAAGTAAAGCTAGTGCTGTAAAAAATATGGCCATCAGGCCTATCCAACTGTTTGTTTAACATATTGCAATAGTTTTTTACAGCGTTTTGGCAACCCGAAAACCAAGCGCAGCACTGGCATACCTTGCGAGACTAATACCAGGCCCCGGCGCCCAGTTGCGGTAGCCTGATCTTGTCATTTTTGGCGGATCGCCAAAATCACCGCTTCTCACCATACGGAACGAACAGGCATTCTTCCCGTTCATGTCCGCAAACGGACCGGCCATGTGCAGCACATTATCTTTCGTATAAGCCGTTCCATCTGCGGGCGTAGTCCGATAATCGGGAGAAAAACAGTCCTGCACAAACTGCAGGACATTTCCGTGCATATCATACAGACCAAAATTATTGGGTGGAAAAGATCCAACAGGTGATGTAAATTTCCATTGATCCTTACCTTTTATTAAACCGGTATAACCACTGTCGGCGCCATAATTCATATAGTCGTGGTTGGGCTGATTACCCCAGGGGTACGCGGTAGTACTCCCGGCACGGGCTGCGTATTCCCATTCAGATTCTGTCAGCAATCGGTATTGCCCCCCGGTGGTCTTTGACAGCCATTGGATATAAGCCATTACATCATCCCAGCTAATGCAAACAACCGGGTGGTTATCGCCCTGTTCAAATCCCATATGTTTCCAGGATGCGGTCTCGTTAAGCTGCCATGGCACACTGTCGCCGGGCAAGTTGCTCCAGGCACAACCCATCGTAACCGGCCGGTTGGTGGCAAGTACAAACGCTGACCATTCTGCGCGGGTGACTGGAAATTTTCCCACAGCAAAGCGCTGTATTTTGACAGGATGCTGCGGTTGTTCCGTGCTGTCACCCGCGTTTTCAATCGCTGGCGTTCCCATAATAAATTGTCCCGCTGGTATCACCAGCATTTCAGGACAATCAGGGCAATCCCTGAACGATTTTACCGGCGTGTTTTTTTGTGCTGAAGAGGATGTTGTAAGTGAACAACAGATACTGATGGTAACAATAGCGACTAAATAACCTTTGATTGAAAACGCTGTAAAATGCATAAGCCTGTGTTTTCACACAAAGCTTTCTTTAATGGCTGAACTGTACAATCCCATTTTAGGGTGAATAACAACGCTATTGGGTCATTACATAATGCGTTCAGCCAGCACTTTGGCAATGGCTTCTTTGCCACAATTGACATGCAGTTTGTTGTAAATATTTTTCAGGTGGGATTTAACAGTTTCAAAAGAAATGGATAAGGAGGTTGCAATCACTTTGGTACTATGACCTTTCAATAATAAACCGAGCACTTCCTGTTCCCTGGCAGACAAATCATAGGTAACCTTCGTAGCTCGTTTCTTAAAAGAGGCAAGCACCTTGCTGGCAATGGCCGGGTTCATGGGAGCGCCACCTGCCAGTACTTCTTCGATGGCGTCGAATAACCTGGCTGGCGGAGTTTTTTTCAGTAGATATCCGTTGGCACCAGCGCAAAGGCAGGCAAACAGTTTTTCATCATTTTCAAACACCGTGTACATAATAACTGCCGTGGAAGGTCTTGTTTCCTTAATCAGCCGGACGCCGGCTATCCCATCCGTGCCCGGCATGTCGATGTCCATGAGTACAATGTCTGGTTTGTATACCCTGGCAACATTTACTGCATCATCGCAGTTGCCCGCATCATACACCACTTCATAATTTTTATCTGAGGATAACAGGTATACCAGCGATTCCCGCAGTCTTTCATTGTCTTCAAAAATGATAATTTTTGCCACCGTGTAAATGTAATCAATCCGCCAAAAAAGACTGTATCCCCTTTTCGGGTGATCCTTACTTAAACGGGAATTGAGCAGTAATCGTTGTTCCGTTAGCAGCCGTTTCAATTGCCAAACTGCCTGCATTCTTCTTAGTCCGGGCCTGCATGCTGCGCAAACCATTGCCGTTGGCTGCCGCCTGATCAAAGCCATGCCCATTGTCATGAATTGTTAGCACAATGTCGTTGCTTTTGCGGGCCAGCAGTATTGTGACAGCGGTAGCTGCGGCGTGTTTATAAATATTGTTGATCGCTTCTTTAAAAACCAAGTACAAATCCCGGCGCAGGTGCATCGTTAATTTTATACCATCCAGGCTTTCATCAAAACGCACCTCGTAGGTTATTCCACCCGCATCAAATAATTCGGCCGCATACCTGCGCATTCTGAACATCATCTTTTCCGGCGCATCGTTTTGCATATTAATCATCCAGATAATATCATCCAGTGCCTGGCTGGTGAAGTTTACTTCATCGGTGATGCGTGAAAAAAATGTATTAACGACGCTTCCCGGCGCTGCCTGCTGCCGGCCCAGCACGGAAAGCACATTGATATTGGTAAGCGTTGAGCCAATCTCATCATGAAGATCATCCGCAATCCGGTTGCGCATGCTGTGTATTTGTTTAAGCCGCCTGTTCCTCGCCAGTATGCCTGCGATAACTATCATTGCTGCCAGCGCTATAACAATGATATATAAAAGGTAACGATCAGTAAGCT
>CAXTMV010000272.1:0-7261 GCA_964245425.1 uncultured Flavihumibacter sp.
TGTACTTATCAATATAAAATACAATTTGTTCTGCTGTGAGCGGGTGAAACCAGACATTTGTTGTATCAGCAAAAGCGATTTCCTGCTCTCCTGCAAAAATGATCACGCCGGTAATAACCTGGTGCTGCCTGCCTGAGAGCGCAGTTAATATCTCGATGGCATGATTGCGATCTTTCGGCTTTCCGATAATCCGGTTCTCCAGTACCACTACGGTGTCGGCAGCCAGTATAATCCGCTCGTGGCTTAGCTCTGTTTTTACAGCAATCGCTTTATTGCGGGCAATATAAACAGGCACTTCTTCTGCCGGCAGATCAGCCGGGTAGAGTTCATCTGTTTCCTTGATAACGATGTCGAAGGGGATTTCCGCCCATTCCAGCAACTGCTTCCTGCGCGGCGATTGGGAGGCCAGTACGATCCTTTCCATTATAATTGCCATTTAAAAAAAATCATTGAAAGAATGCCCGTCAGCATCACCAGCTTGATCAGGGTGCTGATGGCATGAAATTCGGTGCTGCTGACGGCCCTGTATAAATTGCGCAATATCACCGCCAGTGGCAAAGCGACCAGCAGCAGGGCAAAAACGGCCGCCACCCACCACCCTATCAGTACCGCGTAGGTCAATAATATCAGCACGGCCAGTATCAATACCATCAACCATACCCCTGCAAATACTTTTGATGCCGGGATGCCCCAAACGATGGGCATGGTTCGGCAGCCGTATTTTTCATCTCCGATGATGTCTTCCATATCTTTTATTACTTCGCGCACCAGCGAAATCACAAACGCAAATCCTCCGTACAAAACAGCCAGTTTGAAAATTTTTGTCATGGAGGCATTGTAGGCCGGCTGCTGTATAAAAACCAGCCAGTCGAGTTCACTGAAATACAGAACAAATACTACCCACGCGGTCAGCAATGATATAATGATATTGCCAATCAGGAATTTCTTCTTAAAAGTGGTAGAATAGAACAAGAGCAGAAAAACGGTGCACCCGTTTACCGGGCCAATTACCCAGTTACCTATCTTCCAGCTGATAATAAATGTAATGAACACGCCGGCAAAGGAAAGGCCGAGGTGCCAGAAAATAGCCCAGCGTCTTTTTATAAATCGCTGTATGATGATATTGTTGGGCTTGTTTACCTGGTCGATGTTCAGATCGAAATAATCATTGATAATATAGCCGGCGGCGGCGATCAGGACGGATGCCGCGCTCAGGCACCAGAATAAGGGCCAGGACAGGAACCAGGCGCCCGGCAACTGGTTTTTCTGGTAGCTGGTCAGTACGATACAGGCATAAAAAAGCACTTGTGTGAGAACAATAAATACAAGGTTCGGCCATCGTATGAGCCTGAGGAAAGCGCCTGTTAGTTTCATGTAAGCGGTCATTCTGTATTCAAGATATAAATCAAATGGCAGTGATAAGCGGTATTTATTTGCTGGCGAAACCGGTATCCAGGTGCCAGCAGCCGTTTAGTTTCAATACTTTTTCGATGACCTCCCGCACGCAGCCCTTTCCCCCGTTCATAGAAGCTATATAAGTTGAAATATTCCTTATTTCGGGTACGGCATCTGCAGGGCAACAAGGCAATCCGGCAGCTTTCATGGCTTCATAATCCGGAATATCATCGCCCATATACAACACCTGATCCGGCGACAGCTGTATGCTTTCCAGGTAATCCAGCAATAACTGTCGTTTATCGGAAACGTTGATATGAACTTCCGGAATGCCCAGTTTGTGCAGGCGCTGCTTCACCCCTTCATTTCCACCACCGGAAATAATAATTACACGAAAGCCGTTATTAACCGCTACCTGCAACGCATAGCCGTCTTTTGTGTTCATGCTCCGGGCCATCTGCCCATCTTCCAGCAACAGCAGGGAACTATCTGTTAAGACCCCGTCTACATCGAATGCAAAGCATTTTACCTGTTTGAAGCGATTCAGCAAACTCATGTTTATGAATGATAAATAGCGGCCACCGGGCTGCCTGCCATCGTTTTTTTAAACGGTAAAGTTACCGGTTCGGGTGGCTAAAAGTGCAGGCAACGGTATAAACTTGCCGTGGAAACTATGGAATGATCAAAAAATTTGTACCTTACTGTACTGACATCCCGGTATACAATACCCTTTTGTTCTAATCATCGGAAAACATATTTCACCTTAACCAATTGCCATGAAAAAAACAATCCTTTTATTAAGTGCAGCCGCAGGCCTGATGGTGTTGTCTGCATTTTCTCCCCGTGCCCGGCAACAGGCAATCACCTGGCCAGCTGCTACAATACAGCAGAACCCGCGCATCAGCATTGAAGAAAAAACCATTCCCGCGCAGACGGTCATTTATGTAACGGATTCTGCTTCCAGTACTGCGGGCATCACCCAAAAATTTATGCAGATAATACCGGTGGAACTGGGTGGCTTTGCCAAAAAAAATGGGTTGAAAATGGCGGGTGCACCCTGCGCCTGGTACAATGGCAGTAAGCCACCTTTTGTATTTGACATTGGCGTACCAATAGATAAAACCCCACCGGCTGCCGACGGGAGAGTAAAAATAAGAGAAATAAAAGCAGGTAAAGTAGTGGTAGCCCATTTCTACGGCCCTTACGATTTAACGGTGCAGGGATACAATGCCGTGGAAACCTGGCTGAAGGAACGCCATAGAACCGCTGCCGGTGCCCCTTATGAAGTATACCTGGGAGACCCCGGCATAGAAAAAGATCCTTACAAAATACTAACCGATATTATTTTCCCGGTAGAATAAATGAATTGTACTGCCGGTGATCAATCATTCAAAAAAAGTTCCATCTGCACGTCGGCCAGTTCGAAAGGAGACGGGGCCAGGGGCACCTCTTTAAAACCAAACTGCCGATATAGTTGCAATGCTTTTCGCAACTGGTGATTAGACAGCAAACCCAGTTTTGTTGCACCCAGCCTGCGGGCCTCTTCCAGGCAACGAACCAGCAGCAATTTGCTGATGCCCCTGCCCTGGCAGGCGGCAGTTACCGACATTTTTACCAGCAGGTATTCCTGATCGGTTACCTTCATCAGGCCTGCGCAGCCAATAATAACATCGTTTTCCCTGGCAAGAAAAATACAACCGCCGTTGTTAATTATATGCTGCCGGGGTGCATTGATCAGGTCCAAATCATGTGCTTCTGTAAGCTGGTATTGCTCCAGCCATTCCAGGTTCAGCCGCCGGAAATCAGCGGCATACCGGTCTTCAAAATTGATAATGGTTAGCATGCCCCCGCCATTTATTGGTTTTCTTTCATATAATCTTCCAGCTCTTCCATCATGTTTTTGCTGCCAATAAAAAGCGGTGAGCGCTGGTGCAGCGACGTGGGTTGGATGTCAAGAATGCGTTGCTGACCGTCTGTGGCCTTGCCACCCGCCACTTCCGCAATAAATGCAAAAGGATTGCATTCGTACATCAGTCGCAATTTGCCCAATGGCTTATCGGTTGTTCCCGGGTACATAAAAATACCGCCCTTTAACAGGTTGCGGTGTACATCTGATACCATGCTGCCGATATAACGCTGCGTATAGGGGCCACCGGTAGACTTGTCTTTTTTCTGGCAGGCATTGATATACTGCTGTACACCTTTTGCGTATTGAAAAAACTGGCCGTGGTTCACGGAATAAATATGGCCGGTGGGCGGGCATTTGATATTAGGATGGCTCATACAGTATTCGCCCATGGAGGGGTCGAGCGTAAAGCCGTTAACGCCCCGCCTGGTGGCATATACCAGCATGGTGGAGGACCCATATACCACATAACCGGCCGCCACCTGGTTGCGGCCCGATTGCAGGAAATCTTCGCGGTTGGCGGGTGTGCCGATGGGCGATTTACGCCGGTAAACGCCAAAGATGGTACCAATGGAAATATTAACGTCTATATTGCCGCTGCCATCGAGCGGATCAAACATGCAGACATACTTGGATTGCTTGCTCACCTCATCATCAAAAGCCACAAATTCGTCAAGCTCTTCACTGGCAATACCCGCGCAACTGATGCCATGCTGCAAGACCCGGATGAACTGGTTATTGGCGAAGATATCCAGTTTCTTTACTTCTTCCCCCTGCACGTTTACCGCACCGGCATCGCCCAAAATATCTACCAGGCCGGCCTTATTTACTTCCACATTTACTCTTTTGGCCGCCAGCCCGATATTACGGAGCAGGCCGCTCAATTCGCCGGTGGCATTGGGAAAATCGCGTAATTGTTGAATGGTAAATTCGTCGAGTGTGATAACAGTCCTTTTAATATTGCTCATAAGGTTTGATTTGGGTGATAGGCATTCTACAAAAATAGGTATTTACCCGGTCTGCTGAATAATATCAAACGGGTACAGGACGGCACAGGATGCTTTCATTACCGGCACCTGCAGACGGTTTTACCTTTACATTTGCAGGAAACAAAAGCCATTGGCAACAACAGAAACAACTTATAACATCATTGTGATTGGCGGAGGCCCGATTGGTCTTGCCTGTGCGCTGGCAGCAAAAAAAGAAGGGCTGAGCTATTGTATATTGGAAAAAGGATCGCTGGTGAATTCAATCTATAACTACCCTTCCAATATGACTTTTTTTTCTACTTCAGAAAGACTGGAAATCGGAGGCGTACCCTTTGTGTCAAATAACCCCAAACCAACCCGCGCGGAAGCGTTGGAATACTACCGCCGCGTAACCACTTCTTACCAGCTCAATATTCATTTGTACGAAGAAGTACAAACCGTTCTCCATCCTGTTGCTGGCGCAGCCCGACTGTTTACCGTTATCACCAATAAAAACACCTACACGGCCCGGAATATTATTATTGCCACCGGCTTTTATGATATTCCATATTTATTGAACGTACCGGGAGAAGATTTGTCCAAAGTAACGCATTATTATAAAGAACCGCATCCTTATGCATTTCAGCGGGTACTGGTAGTAGGTGCGCAGAATTCTTCCGTAGATGCCGCGCTGGAAACCTGGCGCAAGGGGGCGGAGGTTACCATGGTTATCCGGAAAGAAGAGATTGGTGCCCGGGTAAAATATTGGGTAAGACCCGATATCATTAACCGCATACAGGAAGGATCCATAAAAGCTTACTACAATTCAAGCCTGACAGCCATCCGCGAACAGGAAGTGGATATCCAGACGCCGGAGGGCATGGTTACGCTGCCCAACGATTGGGTAATTGCGACCACCGGATACCAGCCCAACCTGACATTTTTACATTCGATAGGCATTGATCTGTCTGACGATGAGATCAGGTGCCCGGCCATCAATGACGACACACAGGAAACCAATATAAAAAATATTTTCCTGGCGGGGGTTATCTGCGGCGGCATGAATACGCATCGCCTTTTTATTGAAAATTCAAGAATACATGCAGAGAAAATTATACGGAAGATAAAAACAGACATTAATCGTTGAAGTAAACAGCCGCTCTTTTCACAAGCTTACACCGTTTAAATTTGATTGACAGTGAATCGGTACAGGCGGCGGCTTTCTCCATTAACCAGGATGGCCGGTGGGAACTAAGGGCGTATACCACTTTAGCTGATACCCTGCTTGTGCAGACCATACAGATGGAGCTGCCTCTGCGGAGTATCTACGAGGGCACTTATCTTTCAACAGGTAAATAATCAGATAGTTTTTTTCATGAGCCAGTCGGTCTGCACATCATTACCCAGTACAAAAGGATGTTCCCCGAATTTCTCAAATCCGAATTGCCGGTAAAACCCGATGGCCCGCTGGTTGTGTTCCCAGACGCCCAGCCAGATCAATTGTTTGTTTTTTCCGGTTGCCAGGCTAATGGCCGCCTGCATCAATATTTTACCCACCCCCTGGCCAATCGCTTTTTTGGCCGCATAAAGCCGGCTTATCTCAATGGCTGGAACCTGGCCTAGTGCAGGCGGGTTAACGCTTTCCATTATTTTAGCATACCCGATCAGTTCTTCACCTGCACATGCAACCAGGAAAATGTTTGCAGCAACAGCCACTTCCGCGGTCAATGTTTCCATGCTGAAGGATTCGTTCATGAACTTGTCCATGTCTTCTTTTGTGTTAACCGCTGCGAATGTGTCGTAAAAAGACTGCCTGCTTAAAAGGGCGATATCATTTGCATCGGCAACAGTAGCCTGCCGGATTGTTGTGACCATATGGCAAGCTAATGATATTTCAGATTCGGTAATACAGGCACCAGGCTGCATTCGGTGCTGACAGACAGCTCTCCTGCCGGCAGGCGGCCGTTGGGGGCTCTTTTATATAACAATAAAGGAAAATGCAATGCTGCATTTTCCTTTATAAAAAGTGTAGGTATATTTCTGCGCTCCGCATCATTGGTGCGTTTCCATTACGATTCGCGCAGGATCAGCGGCTAAAAGTTGAACGCTGCACCGCCACTAAAAATATTGGCCTTGCTATCGCCCAGCCCCTTCATATACTGAAAACGCACTTCAACATTGTGGGTGCCGTGGCCAACGGCAAAACGCAAACCTGCGTTGCCAACAGGGCCAAATGTATTGAGTTTGGTAACGGTATAATCTTCATCGCCCTGGTTAATAATGTCAGAGACGTTGTAAGTGCCGTAATGATAACCAAAGCCACCACCGATAAAATAACCGAATCTTTGCTCGGTTGTTTTGGTGGAACCGGCGCCCATATTAAGGTTTACGATCAGCGGCGCATTCAGCATCACACTCAATGTATTGCTGCTGCTGCTACCATACTGGCTGTTGTAATCGGCGCTGTAACTACCCGATACGCCTACCGTAAAAGGAATGCCCACCGATACGGACAGGTTATCCTGTTCAATAAAATTAAACCGGGGAGAATAGGTAATACCGCCGTCTACAGCAGCTTTGCCACCCGGCGCCGTTGCTACAAAAAGATTAAGTCCAACACCATGCATAAAATTTTGTGAAAAACCGGCGCTTGCCCCTAGCAGGCAAAGGCCGAGTACGAACAGGTTTTTTTTCATAAAATAGATAAAGGGTTCTTAATTGGGTTCAACGGGCCAAATATAAATGGGGGATTTTAACCGCGCAAGTGCGGAACCTTTTTATTTTATTGTGTGAAAAGGAATTAATATTTGATTAATAACTGCGCAAAGGCGGAGCAACAAGTGTAAAAATAGATACAAAGCGGATGGAAGCCATAAGAGCTTCCATACATAAAAGAAAATGTGAAAAGCTTAATGACTACTTATTAATCATTGTTGCCCGGATAAAAATATTTTTTTCAATAATAGACAGATGCAATAAAGGTTTTCAGCGA
>CAXTMV010000273.1:0-6917 GCA_964245425.1 uncultured Flavihumibacter sp.
AGGTGTTTAATTCTATTTTCGTTTCCTTTATTCATATTTTTTTATTAAAGGGTTAGCCATTTGTTTAAGCTGATTTGTTTTCCATCCGGGTACTGAATATAATATCCCCCGTTATTAAAATCATCCGGGTTCCCTGATTGTAAGGTTTGGTAGATGGACAGGTATTCTTCACCTTCAGAACTAACATTGTCATATTTTATTGGAAATAATGCAATATGATCATCATATTTATGCGCGTCTCCAAAGCCGATTTCCCAATTGCACCATTTTGACTCAATCGCTGCATTGGTTGCAATCAAAATGAATTTATAGGATTTGATTATTTTCTCTTTCAATTTAACAGCAGTCTCTCCAGAGGTGGTCTTCGGCATTTCGTCATCCTCCCAATCGACATACCCCGTAAATCCATATTGTTTGAGCAAATCAAAAAGCCTGTAAACGTATTCTGTTTCATTGTGCTTATGTGAAACGAATACCATTTTTTCACCTGAAATCGATTTAAAAATTTCTGCCACGGCAGTTGCAAAAGCAACTGGTTTTGTATCCTTGAAAAATCTGCTACGTTCTGTAATCACTACTGTTACATTTTATATATAGTACATAAATTGCCTGATATCCACTTTCCATTCAGGTATGGAGGTTAAGATGTTTCCAATTTTATTGGAAAATTTTAAGGTTACCGGTATCCCATCTCCGTAAATGCAGGAATTATAATTCAATTTTGTCAGTCTCATAATATCTTTCAGTACAACTTTTATATCTGCATATCCCCGGATTATTTTAATGCGCGGATTTCTTGGCATTTCAACGCTATTGCTGCTGTTTAACCGTGGAATAAATCCCTTAGTGCACAGATACCCTTCTTTTTCATCGACCAGCATGGCAGTGCCCCGCAGCACACCATAGTTACTCTCTTGGCCGAGAGCCTGACGGTACAGCTTAAGTTCATTCAGGTCCTGGATTAATATTCCTACCAGGTTGGTTGCTGCTTTCCTGTTTGCCACTGCACCTGCAAAACCATTCCATTCGGCATCGTTAAAATGCGTTTTGGAATGAATAAAAAGCTCTGAAGGATAATTTTCCCATTTTTGTTTATAGTCATCTAGGGCCATTCCTATTAGCTCTTCTGCGGACACGGCATCCAGATGATAATCAAAGGGCTTGTCGCTTTCCCATAAACCGATATTGCCCCTGAAAACAGAACCGTCGCCATCGTGTAAAAACATATGCGCCGCGCTGCACACATTTTTTTCCTTATCGTTGGGAAGCTTTTTATACACCAGCCCGATATAACAAACGCCTTCACGGATATCCCCCAATTTCCAGGGCAGCTTGCCCAATTTATAATAAAGGGTAGTGCTCTGTGTCCAGGCAAGTTGCGCTTTCAGGTAATCATCATAAACAATATTGGTTTCTTTATTTCTGAAATGGAGGGTACGATCGATGATTAACTGAACCGGTGTCATAATCCTTTCCTGGATCAAACGCGCCTTCAGCAGATTATGAAAATCTGTTGCTGTATCAAGAATCCTAGAAAGCTGATCATCATATCCTGCATATTCTTCAAAACCCATGGATAGCTGCCCCGCGTCCCGTCTTGCGGCATATTGCTCTGTTCCCTTCCCGATATCCCTGCCCCATGAGTTTGGTTTGCAGGCAGTATAAATTTCTGTGGGTATGACAATGAACCAGATATCCAACTTGGCATCTTCTTTTTTATGAAATTCAACAATAGGGGTCAGATATAAATCAACCAAGCTATTGGTACGCAGGATTTTCGCCTTTTTGGAAAGATCTTCCTGCATCTGAAACTTGTCAATCGTAATAGTTGCCTCCGGCATTTCGGGCCACCGGACATTAAAAACGGATTCAAAACCCGGGAAACTGGGACGGCTACGTTCTTTTGATTTGGTTTTCTTATACTTTGTCTGTGTAGAAAGTATAGGGGCATTCAGTTGTTTTACAAAATGGCCGTACTGAAGAACGTTTTCTGAAGTACCAATAACGCCTGCTCTGATTGAGTATGGATGTAATGGTTTGTAGGGCCCGAAAAGCACCAGGCCATCTCTTGGATCGATTGTTTTTTGATCAAAGCCGAATACCAATTTCGGTTCTTCTATAAAAAAAAGGCTATTCTTCATCTTTATCTTTTGTTGTTGGCTCATCGTAACCAAAATCCGTTTCCGCGAATTCAGGAATGGCATCTACTTCTAAAAATGCTGATGCACTCACAGGTATTTTGATTTTGTTGTTTTCTTCCCCGCCTGCAAGCCTGATACTCATCCCCAGTAGTGTATGAAACCAGTCTTTATTATACCAGTCAAAGGCAAATTTTCTCCTGAGTGCATGATGTTCTTCTGTTCCATATACTACCTGCTGATCATTTTCAAAAACAATATGGCTATCCAGCTTCAGGTAAGGGCTGGGATATAAAATAGCATAACTGCTGATCCCAAAACTCCAGAATTTGTCTTTGTTTATCCCGGCAATCGCAACATTGTGTTTGCCGATGGCCTTTAAGCTAGTCCTTTTGCGGTTGATGGTATTGCTCCTGAAATAATAGACATTAGATTTTGCCTGCTTGTGCTTCCTCATGTCTTTTTTAATAAAAAAGTCTTCTACTGTTTTATTGATCAATTCAACCACTTTTTTTCTTGGTTCTGTAAGGGTAAGAAAATCATCCACCGGGACGAACTGTTCTGTAATGATGGAATTAATATTCAAGGCAACAGTTGAACTGCTAGCAATTGATGCCGGGTAATCTGTTGGCGGAAAAAAACATATATGACGGTCACTGTATTCAAGAAATGAAAAATCAATGTCCATTAAATCAGGTTTGCTAGCAATTAGGGGTTTATGGATATATAGTATCTCGGGCAATTGAAAAGGAAACCAGTTGGTATAAATTCTTTCAGGGTTTGTACTTACAAATCCATTTAATGCCAGCGCATCCAGCCAAAAGTTCAATGCACCAGTAGCAATTGCCCCGTCTTTAGGAATATTTTCTTTCTGAAAACTGTCCAGTAATTTTTCTAACCCGTTTTGCCAGTTCTCATGAAAATTGATGGAGTGTAAACCCATTAATTGAACAGGGAAATCATCTTCTGCAGTACAATCGATCCGGATGGCAGATTTAAAACTTTTTATATCTTTTATCCTGTCGGCGCAGGACAGTTCTTTGAAAACGCCCGAAACGGAATCGGTTATTTTCTCCAGGTAAGACTTTGATACAACGGCCAGGAATTTGCAAGCCTGGTTTCTGACGACATTTTCTATTTCCGGCCAAAATGCGTCTCCAAGTTTTAACTCGTCCAGCTCAACCCATACCGAATATCCCAGCAATTTCAATTTGGATGACAACCAGGTTACAAAGTAGTTGTCTCCTGGTGTTGCATGACTGATGAATATGGTTTGTGGGGTTAATGCTCTCATCTGAGTGTGTTTAAGCAATCTACAAGGGGTGTATTGTCTAAATTAAACAATTATCACAGTTCGCAAATGCGGGATTTAGGCTAATTTTTATAAAATCTGGAAAAAAGATAACCAACCAAAGTAAATTCTTAATGGTGGATTCACACAAACCCAAAACAAAAGGCAAAATCAGAACCTTTGCATTCCTCTAACAAAAGGGATATTCTGGACGAAGGTAGATATGAATTTAGTTTCAAAAGGAGGTGGTCGGGGAAAGCAGAAACTAATTTCCAACCATCGAACTTTGCATAACCACTTTTCCAAATAAAAGGGCCGCTGAATAGTCAGCGGCCTTTTTCAATTTCAGTGCCGTGTGCAACCCTTACACTTTACCCCCAGTTAGAAACGAGAATATTTGGTGGAGGTAATGGGAGTCGAGCCCATTCTAAAGCATTTCGGTCATTTTCGTTTCCACAGTAAATTTAATTCATTTATCCGATAGCACAAAAGATCAATAGAAAAACGCGATATATATGGCATACTCAGCCATTATACACAGCTTTTCGTATATGTTACTTCACTTAGCATATTAAAGAATTCTTTAAGTTAATACTATAATCAAATCTACTAATAGCTCCAATATCTATAATCAATGAGCAATGGATCCATCTGATACATTTTACTATTTTTTTATCTTACTTTTTCCCCTCAAGTTCTTTGTTTTTTTCCGCAACCTGCAAGGTCAACAGACATTTTACTGCAGGTCAATACCCCCTACTTCAGTAGCTTTTCAATCAGAAACATATTATCCTAATGGGACAAACGTAGGTATTTTAAACTTCTAAAATTAGCTCTGGTATCATTCCATTCTTTTTTGTTACTCTCAAAAAAGCCTGCTTCCGAAGTAGTTGATGAACAATCCAATTTTTATCTATTATAGGCGAAAACAAAATCATTTTTAACAAAAATTCAAAATACTCACTTTCTTCCATAAGATCAATTCCATAAAAATGGTAAGATTTTCCACTTGAAAGCAAATACCCATGCAACTTCAACTTATTTAGCATCTTTTGTACAACCAAAGTATTGGCCTTCGAAAACGGAATGCTTAAATCCAGCATACATATATGCATTTTTGCGCTCGACTCGTATTTAACCAATGAACTAACCGCTAAATTATCGTCAGATTCTTCTAAGTCTTTCTTGAAAGATGCCAAATCCAGCGATAAAACAAACCTAGCGAACTCGTTTTCCGAATGCCTGAGCGCTTCTCTAAATATATCATCATCAAAACTAGTAATTTCAGAATGGAATGTAGACAACATCAGGGAATCCCAGAATGGAAGGCCGGCAGTAGATCTTAAATACATTGCTTTATCAAATAGCGCAGAGGTCAGTCCAAAATTCATATTTACTTCGGATTGAACATTTTGTAAAAAACGATATTTGGAAAGATTTATGCCTTTCAACAAAATATCATTTTCCGTTATTTTAATTAAAACATCTACTGCACTCATGTTATGTTAAGCAATTTATTGGATTCCGAACCGCTTTTTCAATCTTCCTGTAATCATCTTTGTTAAAATCCGGATAACGACCATCGCCTCTTAAATCTTTTTCGATCAAAAGTAAATCCTTCTTTTTATAATCACCTCCGCTTGGTATAGATGCGGTAACGTTATGAATGACTACACAGCTCATTTTACTGATTTTATTCTTTAACGCATAGAAAATTCTGGTATTTCCCTCAATCAAAATGAGACTATCGCCGTGTTTTTCAATGATTGGTGGAGTAATAAGCGTGTACTTATCTCCTAGAAGCTTTAATTTCGCAGAGGCAAACAGCCTAATACCAAATGTCTGAAATAGATCAAAGACAATGCTAATTTGCTTGTATTTAAACCCCTTCACAAATCGTGTTATAAATTGAATTTCCTCAACATCAACTTCCTTTAACTCCATGTAAATTTCCTTACCACTATACTGTGGAATAGTTTTAAGAGCTGCTTCCAGCTCTTTGAAATCAACCGACTCTATAGTGGGGCTAAATTGAGAATGTTGCAGGGACGCTGATGTAATTAATGAAGAAGCGACGGAACGCAAAGCGCCAATCGCATAGTAATCTCTTTCTCCAAAATAATACTTTGAGTGATAGGAACTTGAACCATCAAAATCATAATTGAATACTATAGCCTTACACGAATCTTTATTACCACCGTCAAACAAAAAGCCACGGAAAGGAATATCAGAAACAAAGCTAATATTTAAACCCAGTGCAACAAGAAATCTCCGCCGGTAAGCTCCATGATCTTTCCTGTCACCCTCCTTAGTTAGTATTATTTCAATTTTTGTTTTGTTTCTTATCCAGAAAATTAAACTTGGAAAAATAGTATAAACCCAGTCGGTGTTATTGTCAATAATGATGATTTCACGAGCTATTTCATTATTGGTTTCTACAATAAAATTATAAGTCTGGAAACTCTGTCGGCAAATGTATGGATTGCGCTCCACCCTAGCAATCTGTATTGTCTCATTATTAAAAAATAAATTCGCTGCATTTTTACCTGCTTGAACCAATGTGGAAATGTTTTCGTTAGACATTTTGGTAAAGTCTGTAGAAGAAATATCCCCAGTGTTAATTCCGATGGTATATACATTATCCAGCAGTCCGAGCCGAACGTCGGTAGCACCTTCAATAGTGGTATTAATTATTGACCCGAGATATGTGCCAATAGACCCCGTGACGGCTTCGTTGCTTTCTTTACTTTTTAACGTAAAAGCCAAAATCTTATTGAAAAATTTATTTGCATCATCCTGGAAAATGTAAGCAGGCAAATTACTTAATAACCCGCCATCAACAAACCTTTCATTAAGCGTTTGAAAAAAGAATGGAATAGTACATGAAGCCTGAACCGCTTCACAAACATCCGCACTCTTATCTTTAAAATAGTCCCAAACGTAAGGTTTGTTTGATTTCAAATCTGTTGACACAATATATAATGGAATTTTAAGATGTTCAAAACAGATAGGGCCTTTTGCAATCCCTAATAATTTTCTCATTTCTAATTCCAACCATTCTTTTATAAAGCCTGAATTATATATTCCGAGAAACTTGATAAAGGGTAGACCTTTTACTATGTATTTATTTTTCAAATATTTCACATACCACGGCAAGGTTGGTGGTTTATAAGAATTGATATTCACTGGGGCTCTTAAAAATTCGGTATAGTCAATTTTCGCCATGATCTCATTTAATTCAACTGGTGTTGCACCTGCTGCAATTAAAGCAGCAACTATTGATCCTGCCGACGTTCCAACAAGGCTAGAAAATGATACTCCCCGATTATACGCCACTTCATAAGCTCCAGCATAAGCAATACCTTTGCACCCTCCGCCCTGAAATACACCCAGACAGTTTTGAAAGAATTTCGTTTTAGTATCCATCTAATGATTAGGTTTAGCGGTTATTGTTATCGATTCTTTGAAGGTAAATAAAAGATTTTGTC
>CAXTMV010000273.1:6927-7216 GCA_964245425.1 uncultured Flavihumibacter sp.
GAAAAAATAGAGTAAGTGAAAGACCCCTTTACTGAAAAAAATCATTCCTATTTTGTGTTTCAGAGTTATTTTGAAATACTTAGAGGGCTAAGTTTCAATTAACATTTTAAATCTCGCTATGTTTCAAGACACAAAACGCCCAATTCCTTTGGCATATCTTATTACCTTTTATCTTAATTTTACCCCTCAAAGTTCTTTGCTTTTTTTCCACGACCTGCGAGGTGAACTGACATTTTTTAGCAGCGCAATATTCTGATAAACATCGTTTTAATATATCCGTTTGGAGTCT
>CAXTMV010000274.1:0-7212 GCA_964245425.1 uncultured Flavihumibacter sp.
GCGGCAGAGGGGGTGGTGGCAGAGGCGGTGGCGGCGGTGGCGGCAACCGCAGTTCTGTATTGTACCAGTTCTTAATCAAAGATCAAAAAGCGCTACAGGCCAATGCAAACAGCAACCAGAGCGAGCTGGCCGGCGAGTTTTCTATTTCTGTTACGCCTTACCCGGGTAAATCGCTGGCGGAAATGGAGCAGCTGGTAAAACAGGCCATGGTGGAGTTTGAGAAAAGAGGCATTACCGACGACGATATCCAGAAATTTAAAAGCCAGTACGAAAGCCGTACCATTAACGGGCTGGCCAGTGTATCTGGTAAAGTAAGCCAGCTGGCCGCCTTTCAGACCTTTGCCGGCAACCCCAACATGACTGGTACATTACTGGCGATGTACCGTGGCGTAACAAAAGAAGATGTGATGCGCGTGTACAACCAGTATATAAAAGATAAACATTGCGAAATACTGAGCATTGTAACAAAGGGTCTGGACAGCCTGAAAGCTGCTGCGGATAATTATACGGTAGATCAGTCGCATTACAAGGCGCCCGATTACGGTTATGCATCACTGAAATACACAAAGGCAAAAGATAATTTCGACAGGAGCAAGGCACCCGGCAGCGGACCCAACCCCGTGATAAAAGTACCGGCGTTCTGGACGGCAGCACTACCCAATAAGATGAAAGTGATAGGTACGGAGAGCACAGAGATACCTACGGTAACGGTGCGTGTATCCCTGAAAGGCGGCCGGTTCATGGAAGCCAATCACCTTGACAAAGCCGGCTGGGTAAACCTCTTTGCCACGCTGATGAATGAAGACACGAAAAATTATACCGTTGAACAAATGTCTTCCGAGCTTGAAAAGCGGGGCAGCAATGTTGGCGTGAACAATACGGATTATGCCATTGAATTTACGGTGCAGTGCCTGAAAAAAAACCTGGACAAAACACTGGCCTTGCTGGAAGAAAGGATGCTGAATCCCAAATTCAGCCAGGATGCATTTAACCGCACAAAGCGGCAGCTGGAGCAAAGAATGAAAAACAGCAAGAGCCAGCCCGCAGGTGTGGCCTCTGAAGTATATGCAAAATTGTTGTATGGCAGCAATAATATACTGGGCATACCAGACGATGGCACGCCGGAGACGTTAAAGAATATCCAGTTTGAAGACATACAGTCTTATTATGATAATTACATCACGTCTGCAGACGGAAAAGTGGTGATCGTAGGCGATGTGAAAGAAGCAGAAATACTGCCCAAGCTGGCCTTTCTGAACAAGTTGCCACTGAAAACTTTTACCGTACCGGTTCCGGCCGCACCGAAGCCGCTGGATAAAACAAAAGTATACCTGGTAGATATTCCAAAAGCTGCCCAAACAGAATTCAGGGTGGGTTATGTTACGGATCTGAAATACGATGCTACCGGCGAATTTTATAAAGCCACGCTGACCAATTATGCGCTGGGGGGTGGTTTCAACGGGCGTGTTAATATGAACCTGCGTGAAGACAAGGGCTGGACTTATGGTGCCCGCAGCGGTTTTGCCGGCGATAAATACACAGGCACCTTCACTTTCAGCAGCGGTATTAAGGCCGGCGCCACCGACAGTGCCCTGTATGAAGTAATGAAAGACATCACTGATTATTCTGCCAATGGCATTAAAGAGGAAGAAGTAGCTTTTATGAAAAGTTCTATCGGGCAGAGCGATGCCCGCAATTATGAAACGGGTATCCAGAAAGCTGCTTTTATCGGCCGTATACAACAGTATAGCCTGCAGCCTGATTTTGTGACCAAACAAAATGCCATCTTAAAAAGCATCACCAAAAAAGAAATAGATGCGCTGGCGAAGAATTATATGAACCCGACAAAAATGAATATTTTGCTGGTAGGGGATAAGGCCAGCATTTTACCCGGCTTAAAAAGATTGAATTATGATATTGTGGAGCTGGATACCGATGGAAACAGTACGCAGAAGAAAGGATTCTAAGTCAGCTATCGAATAAAAATACACAACGCCGTACATTGCGTTGTTATATATTGCCACCACTTCGCAGATTGATTTCAGCGGCGAAGCGGTGGCAATTATTATAGGGCGCCGGCGGTGGTTGGGGTGGGCCCGCGCCCTCAAAGGGTGAGCCGCCCAAAAAGGGCGACCCACCCGCCTGTAAAGGTGAGCCGCCCAAGAAGGGCGACCCACCCGCCTGTAAAGGGTGAGCCGCCCAAAAAGGGCGACCCACCCAAAAAAAATGCCCCTCTTGCGAAGGGCTTTTTTAGATCCAATCTGTGATTCAAAGGCTCACCTGCTGTTTAAAACCAACTTCCGATAAATGATTCGTTGATAGAATGACTGTCTCCGAGCTTTCTGCGCCGGCGGGCTACCGATACCCGCTGGATAAACATGCTTACCAGCATCAGCGGTATAAAAAGGAAGATCAATGGCGGAATACCCATAAAGGAAATCCATTTGCCACCAAACTGCCTGCGCATGGGCCTTCTTAAACGTTCTGCAATCAGGTACATGCCCGGCACCATAAACAGGGTCATGAAGAAAGCGAACGCAAGACCAAAAATGATCGTCCAGCTCAACGGTTTCCAAAACGCTACGTTGTCGCCACCAAAGAAAATATGAGGGTTCAATTCAGAAAAAAGCGTTACGAAGTTGATATTGAAACCAACGGCAATGGGTATAAAGGCCAGGATGGCGGCAACCGCTGTCAGCAATACCGGTATGATACGTGTTTTACCGGCCTGTATAACCGCTTCTCTTGTTTTCATACCACGGCCCCGGAGTTCATCGGTGAATTCGATTACCAGGATACCATTTTTTACCACGATACCCGCAAGGCCTACGATACCCAGACCCGTCATTAGAACCGATACCTCGATACCGGTAATAGCGAAGCCCAGAAACACGCCGATAACGCTGAAAACAATTTCAGTGAGAATGATAACAGGCTTGCTGAGCGAATTGAATTGCGTTACCAATACAATCAGGATAAGCAGCAATGCAATAACCAATGCTTTTCCAAGGAAAGCGCCGGTTTCGGCCTGTTGTTCACCTTCGCCGGTTTGTTTAATGGTAACACCGTCTGCCTTCTTTTTAAAATTGGCGATGTCTTTGGCAATCTCAACGTTTACCGCGGTAGCATTGTACCCTTGCGTGGTTAATACGTTGGAGCGAAGTGTAATAACTCTTTTTTGATTCTTGCGTTTTACGCTGCCCAGTGTACTGGTTGGCTCTACTGTTACCAGCGAACTGATGGGTATATTTTTAATGGCACCGCCACTGGCGATATCGCGGAACGATATGCGCATATTCAATAAATTGGTCAGGCTCTGGCGCTGCAATTCATTGTTACGCAACTGTATCTTGTATTCGTCCTTGCCTTCTTTGATCTTGGACACCTCGCGGCCGAACAAGGCCGTACGTACCTGTTGCCCAATCTGGCTGGACGATACCCCTTCAATCAATGCCCGCTCACGGTTGACCGTAAGTGTAATTTCGGGATTGGTTAAATCCACATCCATTTTCAGTTCTTCCACACCTGGTACCTGGATAGAATCAAGATAATTTTTCAGGTTGGTGGATGTCTTTATAAGCGCATCGAAATCCTCGCTGGCAATTTCAATATTAACCGGTGGATCAGTGGGCGGGCCGCCGCTTTCCTGGTCTACACTAATTTCTGCCCCGGGTACACCGCTCATGGCCGCGCGGATTTTATCCAGGTAGGGCTTGGTGGAAACGCCATTTCTTTTTTCAAACTCAACAAAAGAAACCTGCACGCGACCCAGCTCACTGCGCGTACTGCGGTCACCTGCGGCAGGGTCACTTGCGCCGATGGCCACATTACTGATGACACTTTCTACCAGCTTATTCGTATCACCTTTTTCAATACCCAATACCTTATTCACACGACCTTCCAGGATGCGCGTAATAGAATCGGTATATTCTACATTGGTGCCCACTGGTAATTTAAGGTATACATATATCTGATTGGGATCTGCTTTTGGAAAAAACACAACGCCCACATGGCCGGAACTGATGGAAACAGAAAATATTATAAATGAGCCCACCAGTAATCCGAATGTACCCAGCAGCAGGCCAACCGGACGCCACCCCTTCAAGGCCCATCTCAGCAGGCTTTCATAATGGCCCATGATCCAGGGCAGGGCGCGGTTCTGAAAACCATGGATGGCAGCATCCAGCACATAACGGTTCAACAATACCATCAGCATAAAAAAGATCAGCAGGTTACCCATAAAGGTTACGTGTGCCAGGTCTAGCAAAATACCTGCTGCAACCGGAATCCAGAAAGATGGTTTCTTGAAGATAGCGCTCTTGGCTTCTTTTTCTCCTTCGGGATGGTTCATGAAATCCACCGCAAATACAGGATTCATGATAAAGGCAACAATAAGCGAAGCTGCCAGTGTAAATATCAGCATGGTGGGCAGGTAAATCATAAATTTACCAATAATACCCGGCCAGAACATCAATGGAAAAAACGGGGCAAGCATGGTCAGCGTTCCTGCGAGTACGGGTACAAACACTTCACCTGCCGCCATCTTTGCAGAAATCTGCGTGCTGACAGCCCCCTTGCCTTCTGTAAAGATGCGGTGGGTGTTTTCTATCACCACAATGGCATCATCCACAATAATACCCAATGCAAAAAGCAACGCAAACAATACCATGAAGTTGAGGGTAACATGCGAACCGATGATCAAATCTGCCGCCGGTAAAAACAGGAATGCCACAAACATACTCAGGGGAACCGACAAGGCCACAAAGAAGGCGTTCGTTACACCCATAAAAAACATAAGGACTATCAACACCAGCAAAAAGCCGATTACAATTGAGTTTACCAGGTCTTTGAAAGAAGCTTTTGTTTTGATGCTCTGATCGCCGGTAACAATTGCTTTTAAATCTTTGGGAAATAAAACGCCTCTTGATTCTTCTACTGCCTGCTGCACGGCATCGCTGGTTTCAATCAGGTTTTCTCCACTGCGTTTAATAATGTTCAGCGTAACCACATTCTTGCCATCCAGGCGGGCATAACTTTCCCGTTCCTTGGTAGTGTCTTTTATTACTGCAATATCTTTCAGGTAGATGGGGCCGCCGCCTGTATTGCGCACCAGTATTTGCTGGATATCGGCCGCTGTTTTCAACTGGCCTTTCAGCTGCAGGGTACGTTTCATATTACCTACGTCCAGCAAACCGCCAGAGATGTCCATGTTCTCGCGCGATACGGCATTGCTGATATCGTCGAAAGTTACATTGGCACTCTGCATGCGGTAATTGTCTACATTGATCTGGAACTCCCGCTCAGGTGCGCCTACCACATCTATCCGGTTTATCTGCGGCAGGTCTTCCAGCCTGTCTTTCAGGTCGTCTGAATATTTTTTCAGCTTCTGCAGATCGTAATCACCGCTCAGGTTTACATACATAATCGGCTGGTCGCTCAAATTTACTTCCAGTGCCGTAGGTTCCTGGGTAAGATCAGTCGGCAAATCCTGCTTGGATTTATCAATGGCATCCTTCACTTTCTGCAATCCCGTTTCAACCTTTACATCCGTATCAAATTCTACAATGATGGCAGAATAATCCTGTTGCGAAGTACTGGTGAATTTTTTGATCTTTGCGCCAGTGATCCCTTTGATTTGTTTTTCAATGGGTCGGGTTACCAGGTTTTCAATATCTTTTGGCGAGTTACCTACATAAATCGTTTGTACATAAATGGTAGGTATCACAATATCCGGAAATTGTTCCTTGGGCAAGGTTACAAACTGGTAGATACCAATCAGGCTTACAATTACCATTGCCAGGTAAATAGCCGTTTTGTTACTGATGCTCCAGCTGGTGGGCCCGAACTCCTTGAATTTCTCTTTAATATTTTCTAAAGCACTCATACAGTTATTTTATTTCGTGAAAGGATAGTCAGTAGTCGGGCGTCATTAGTTGATAGTCAGGAGCGTTGTTATGCCCCACCACTCCCGACTAATGACCATCGGATACAGACTATTTCGCGTCTGTTGTTAAAAGCTGCCCGTCGTATAAGCTCTGGTAGCCATCTGTTACTACGATATCGCCTATTTTCAGACCGCTTTTGATTTCCATTTTATCTCCGTAGAACTGGCCAATCACCACTGTTTTCTTGCGGGCTACGGTTTTGCCGTTTTCTTTTGCTGCCGTCATCACGAATTTGCCTTTTTCATCGCTCTGTACTGTATTTACCGGTACCGTAAGCGTATTGTTGATATTGTAATCCTGTATCCTTACCAGTGCAATCTGGTTGGGACGAAGATCCTTATCGGCGGGAATTTTTGCTTCTATAAAAAAACTGCGGTTGGTAGGGTCGATGGATTTACCAGCTACCGTTACCACGGCATCCAGTGTTTTATTAATGTCCGGCAGGGTGATTTTCAGCTTGCTTCCCACATTTACTTTGCCCAGGTAATTTTCGGGAATCTGTGCAGTGGCCTTCAGGTTGCTGTTGTTTACAATTACCAGTTGAGCAGCTGCTCCCTGTACACCCATAAAAACTTCTCCTACCCGGATGTTCACCGTTTCCGCCGATCCGTCTACATCGCTGAGAATATTGGTGAAATCAAGTTGTTCTTTGGTTATTTTCAATTGCTCCTGGGCGCTTTTCAACTGGTTTTCTGCAGCCTGCACCTGGTTTTTTGCATTTACCAGTTGTACTTCGGTACCAATCTGCTGGTCCCATAAATTTTTCTGGCGCTGGTAAAGGTTCTGCGCGTAGGCCAGTTGTGTTTTAATGGTTTCAATACCCTGCTCTGCAGTGATCAGGCTTTGGCGGGCGATCACATCATCCAGTTTTAGTAATAGTTGTCCTTTCCGTACCTTATCACCTCTTTTCACATAAACGGCTTTTACCACGCCGCCGCTGCCATTGCGTGGAGCGATATAAGAAATATTCTGTGATTCTATCCTGCCCTGCAGGTCTATATAATGTGTAAAGCTGCCCGGGGCAATGGTATCAAGCGCCACCAGCTTTGCTTTTTCTGTCTTGGTGGTATCCAGTTTATTGATTTCGCCTTCCAGCTTTGCCTGCTGATCTTTTAATTTCTGCAGTTCTTCTTTTTTTGCCGTAAGGCCTGCATTTTTATCTGCAGAACTGTTACCGCAGGCCGCCAGTATAAGCGCAGCAGCCGTTACCATCGATATTTTTATTATTTGTTGCATATAGTTGAATTTTGGAGTCATGGTATTATTT
>CAXTMV010000275.1:0-7146 GCA_964245425.1 uncultured Flavihumibacter sp.
CTTTTGTGCCGGATATCTCTGCCGTAATGGGTGTCTGCGTGGTTATGGAAGCATGTATATTGGCCATCCTGCCATTTTTATAAAATAATAAAGCGCTGGTACTGGTATCTGCGCCCGTAGCGGCCAGTTGTGAAAACGCTTTTATTTCATCCGGCTTTCCCAGCAGGAACAACGCAAGAAACAATGGATAAACACCCACGTCCAGCAAGGCACCGCCTCCCAGCGCCAGGTCATATAACCTGCCCTGCGGATCAACCGGCGCTGCAAAGCCAAAATCTGCAGAAAGCCATTGCAGCTCTCCTATTTCGCCGTCTTGTATCAGTTGTTGTGTTTTGCTGATGACGGGCAGAAACCTAGACCACATGGCCTCCATCAGGAAAGTATTGTTTTCCCGCGCTGCCAGTACCATCTCTGCCGTGCTGGTAAAGCTGACCGACATGGGCTTTTCACAGAGCACCGCTTTTTTCTGTTGCAGACAAAGCAACGCGTGCGCATGGTGAAAGGTATGCGGGGTAGCGATGTACACCGCATCAATTTCGGGATCCGTGGCCAAGTCAGCATAGTTACCATAAAAAACAGGCGCCTGGTATTTTCTGGCAAAGGCCTCGGCTTTTGAAATATCCCTGGAAGCAACGGCATACAGGCTGGCATCCGGTACGCGTTCCAGTGCGGCGGCAAATTTCTGTGCAATCCGGCCGGGCCCGATAATGCCCCATTTGTATATTTTATCCATGCGAATACGGTTCTTTCTTATTATCTGACAGTTATTTGCTTATCCACGCTGCTGCCGTACAGGGGCAAGTTAAAATAAAGTAAAGAAAGAAGGCCTGCAACTTTGATACATGGGCAGCCAGGTGCCTGGTGCAGGAGGTGGTTGTACCGGGTAAGCTTATTACATTTTTATCCGAAGCACGGTGAAAGAATAAGGCGCAGACAACAGGCTAAGCTGTTTACCTTTGAGTGAAATGGATGACTGGGCAGGCACTATTTGCTGTGGCGCCGCAAATGAATTTACACTGTATACATCACCGCTCTGCAAGACAGTCAGCGATGCCTGGGCAGCCATTTTTTTTATTCCTTCCAGCACCAGGGTATTATGTTGTTCCTTCCCGGAGGCATTTACCAGTTTCAGGATTAGTTCTTTCGATTGCTCGTTGATACAGGCGCTTGCATACAGGCTGTCGGTGCTACCTGCCACCACCTGGTTGTTGATAGTGATGGGTATCACCCGGGTGCCCTGGTTCAGCGAGAAAAGCTTTTGCACATAATAATCGGGTGTGCCGTATACCTGCAGGTTATTTACCCAGATCAGGTCGGGCGTCCACTGCCAGCCATCTATATGCGCAAATAAAGGCGCGTACGAGGCAATGCTTACCACGTCTGCATTGCGCTCCAGGCCGGTCATGAAAGCGGCTTCGGAAAGCGCAGTGATCCAGCAGTTTTTATTGTCTGTGCTCACGGTGTGATCGCTTTGCGCAGCATACTCGCCACAAAATATTTTGGTACCGTTGCGGGGGTAATTGTCATACCGCTGTGCGTTGCTGAAAAACCACTCTGGCCGTCGGTAATAATGTTCGTCAATGATATCCGCATGCATTGCCCGCAGTTCCGTATTTAGGTAATCGAACCGGTCTCCGTTGGGATCTGTTCCTGAACTATTTACCAGTTTAAAATCAGGGTATTTGGTTTTTATCGCGTGGGTGAATATTTTCAACCGCTCAATGTATTGCGGTCCCCAATTTTCATTACCAACCCCCATCATGGTCAGGTTAAAAGACGCCGGGTGCCCGAGACCGGCGCGCACCTTGCCCCATTTCGTGGTGGTATCACCGTTAGCAAATTCAATCAGGTCCAGCGCATCCTGCACATAGGGGTCCAGGTCGTTTATTGCTACGGCCTCTGCCGAATTGAACTGGCAGGCCATGCCACAGTTCAGGATGGGCAGCGGCCGGGCCCCGATGTCTTCTGCCAGCTGAAAATATTCATAAAAGCCCAGGCCAAAGGTTTGGAAATAATCTGGTGCCGGCCGGTTGGCGAACTCAAGGTTCCAGCGGTTCATGATCAGCTGGCGCTCTTCAATGGGGCCAATGGTTTTTTTCCATTGGTAGCGGTTCTGCAGGTCGATGCCTTCTACAATGCAGCCGCCCGGAAAACGGATAAAGCCGGGCTTCATGTCAGCGAGCATCTGTATCATATCGGCCCGCATGCCGCCCGGCCGATTCTTCCAGGTATCGCCCGGAAACAGGGAAATCATGTCCAAATCAAGCGGGCCATCACCTTCCAGCCAGATATTCAGTGTGGCCTTCATGGCGGTGGCACTGGCTGTAAAACTGGCGGAGGCTTTTTTCCATTCGGTGCCGGTAAAGCCGGTGGTCAGCATGGTATCGCCAATGCTGGTTCCTTTTTCATCTACCAGCTGTACATATACCTTAGTTGCGGCTGCAGGTTGCCGGTAGAGCAGAGAGAAATAATACCGCAGCCCTTTTTTAATACCCATGCTGCGAAACCCCTCATTGTTTAACCCGATGGAGCCTTTGGCAGCATGATGTAGGGTAACGTGCAGGTAACGTGGATTGGCCGTATTTTCAACCAGGCGGTTCTGCACCACAAAATCACCTTCGGTGGCGGGCTTTCCCAGTATTTTCCAGCCCATCATCGGTTTTGCAAACTCGAAGGACCTGTTTTTGATTAGTTCTGCATAGATACCGCCATCGGCACCCATATTGATGTCTTCAAAAAATACACCCCACATGCGAGGTTCTATTACAGCCTTCGGCTCATTTACCTTTACGGTAAGCACCTGTTGTGCGGGCAGTCTGCTACCCCACAATATGCCCGCTCCTAGCAAAACAGTTGTTATTGTTTTCCTGATCATCATTACACGGTTAACGTTTTTAATTCCTGTCCTGTTTTATTTAAGCTCCAGCACTACTACGGCAGCAGGCGGCATTTTTACCTGCAGTGCATTGCCTTTCAGTAAGGCGCCATTGAAGGCAACGGGTTTTATTTTATTGGGTTCGGCAAATGAATTATAGTCCTGCAAACGGGCCGATGCCAGTATGCGGCCACTCACCTGTTTAAGCGCTGTGCCATCCAGGTCTACATTGATATCCGTACTGTTCAGCGGGTCGATATTTACCAGCGACACATGCAGCAACCCATTCTTGTCTCTGGAAGCCGAAACAGACAAGGCCGGCAGGGAGTCGGTGCCCTGCACATAATGGCCGCCATTTACCGTTACCGGCACCAGCGTGGCATCCTGGTGCACGTTGTACATTTCCATTACATGGTAAGTTGGCGTCAGTATCATTTTTTCCTTATCTGTGAGAATAACGGCCTGCAGCACATTTACACATTGTGCCAGGCAGGCGATACGTACCCGGTCTGCATGGTTATTAAAAATATTCAGGGTCAGTCCGGCTATCATGGCATCGCGCATGGTATTTTGCTGGTAGAGGAACCCGGGGTTGGTACCTGTTTCTACATCGTACCAGCCACCCCACTCATCAACCACCAGGGCTATCTTCTTCTGCGGATCATATTTATCCATAATGGCGCCATGCTTTGTAACCAGTTCTTCCATTTTCCAGGCTTCCTTCATGGTGCCAAAATATTGTTGCGGTGTAAAATCGATAGCAGGTCCTTTTTTATTCCAGGCCAGTACTGAATAGTGATGCATGGCCACGCCGCCGAGCATAGGGAGCGGAATATTTTTCATCAGTGTTTCTGTCCAGTTATAATCGGCATCGCTGGCACCGGATGCAATGCGCGTTAAACCACCGGTATTCTCCCAGTCTGAAATAAAAGTGCAGTATTTCCGGTATTCATCTGCATAATATTCGGGTTTCATATTACCGCCGCAGCCCCAGGCTTCGTTGCCAATACCCCAAAATTTTACTTTCCAGGGTTCTGTTCTGCCGTTACTGCGCCGCAGGTCACTCATCGGGCTTTTTCCTTTAAAATTGGCATACTGAACCCAGTCTGCCAGTTCCTGCACGGTACCGCTGCCAACATTGCCCGACAGATAAGGTTCTGCGCCCAGTAGTTCGCACATATTTAAAAAATCATGGGTGCCAAAACTATTGTCTTCGGTAACGCCGCCCCACCACTTATTTACCATAGTGGGTCTTTTGTCTTTGGGCCCGATACCGTCTTTCCAGTGATAGGTGTCTGCGAAGCAGCCACCGGGCCAGCGCAGGTTGGGGATCTTTAATTTTTTTAGTGCGGTGATAATATCATTGCGAACCCCATTTGTATTGGGGATCATTTTACTGGTATCGCCCACGTAAAAGCCACCGTAGATGCAATGACCCAGGTGTTCGGCAAAATGACCATAGATGTTTTTACTGATGGTGGCAGATTTTGTGTTGTTGCTTAACTGCAGTTTTACGGTAGACTGGCCACTGGAAACAGAAAACATGAACAGCAAGACGGCTGTATAAATCAAAGGCTGCTTCATTCTATTGCTGATTTAATATGGTAAAAGAGTTATTCTCAATTGAATCATTTTTTTTGCACAGCGCTGGCAGCGCAAACGGAGGTGCTGGAAAATCATTCTTTCATCGCTAAAGCCTTATTATTACAAACGCCATTAACCTTGTTAGCGCTGTGCGGTTTTTTTGCGTGCCGACGGCAAATTTTCGTTTTGTTCTGTTAGCCTCAAATAAACCGCACGCCCTCGCTTTCCAGTTTTTTGTACTTGGCCCTATCGAACGTATAGTAGAAAGCGCCTTTTTTGGAAGACTCTTTTTCTTTTTCTTTTAATTTATTCAGGATGCCCAGCGACAAAATCTTACGTGTGAAGTTGCGTTTGTCGAGCGGCATTTCATAGACCGCTTCGTACAGGTTTTGCAGTTGTGGCAGCGTAAACTTCTCTGGCAGCAGGGCAAACCCTATCGGATGATTGGAAACTTTTTGCTGCAGTCTTTCCTTGGCCAGTTTTACCATTTGCCGGTGATCAAAAATGAGTTTTGGTATTTTATTCAGTTCAAACCAGCGGGCATTATGGGTTTCCATTAAAGCGTCGGTATACGCTTCAATTTTGATTAGGGCAAAATAGGCCATCGACACCACCCTGCCGCCGGGGTCGCGGGCCGCATCGCCAAAGCAGTACAGTTGTTCCATATAAATATCACCCAATCCTGTCAGTTCATTCAGGATCCTGCCGGCGGCATGGTTTACACTTTCCTTTTCATTTACAAAGCCGCCCATCAATGACCATTTGTCTTTTTGTGGTTCGATGCGCCGCTTTACAAACAACCCTTTCAGGTATTTGCCATCGAAACCAAAAATGATGCAATCAATGGCCAGCAGGTGCCGGTCAAAATGTTTATACTGGATGATACTCATAGAACGGTTCGGTTTTTCAACGTGAATGCTCTATTCCCGTTACCAAAAAATAGTATACAAAGCAGTCAGGATACCAAATACGATTAATGCGCCTACGGCAAATGCGCGGTTGGGTTTAAACATAGCCTTGTCTACAATGAGTCCTTTAGGTATAATGCCTCTCCGGTTATCGACGATGCTGATGATGTACATAACGGCTATACATATGATGAACACAAAGCCCATGCGATCCAAAAACGGCATTTCATATACAATACTGCCATCGGCCTGGGTAACGGGGGTAGAGAAGCCTGATTGCGCCAGGAAATGCAGGTCCATAATTTTGGGCAGGAATTTTAACAGCACGGATAATATAAACCCACCGATGGTGGCAAATAATGCCGCATTGGAAGTTGTTTTTTTCCAGAAGAAACCCAGTATGAACATGGCGAAGATACCGGGCGATACAAACCCGGTATATTCCTGTATGAATTCAAATCCGCCTTTTTTGTCGATGCCCAGCAGGGGTGCAATTACAACACCCAGCAGCATGGCTACTACTACGGTCATCCGGCCAATGCGAACCATTTTCTTTTCATCTGCACCGGGGTTGAATCTTTTCTTATAGATATCAAGGGTAAAAATGGTTGATATACTATTGGCTTTTCCGGCCAGTGAAGCCACTACGGCAGCTGTTAACGCTGAAAAGGCCAGCCCTTTCAATCCTACTGGTAATAAATTAAGCAATATGGGATAGGCCCTGTCTGGGTTTACTTCGCCGTTCTGCAGCATTTCCGTCTGGAATCCGCCCTCTTTATGCAGCATATAGGCGGCAATACCGGGTATAACCACTATAACGGGCATCAGTAACTTAAGAAAAGCAGCAAAGAGGATACCACCCCTGGCCGTTTTAAGATCAGCACCCAGTGCCCGTTGCGTGATGTACTGGTTGCATCCCCAGTAGTTCAGGTTCACAATCCACATACCGCCGAGCAACACGGTAAGGCCGGGTAAGCTGGCATAGTTGGAATTGTCTTTTTTCAATATCATGTGAAAGTGATCATTGATATGCGCCGTCATTTGCTTCAGGCCGTTTACCAGGCCGGGCGTTCCAAAATGATCGGCCACCATATTCAGGGCCAGGTAAGTGGTAACCAGTCCGCCTAGTATCAGGAAGAATACCTGTATGACATCGGTGTACCCGATAACTTTCATACCGCCCAGCGTAATGAAGATAGCAAAGATGGCAAGCCCGTACATGCAGGCGGTAAGGTTTAACCCAGCAATGCTGCTGACCGCCAGGGCACCCAGGTACAGAATGGAAGTAAGGTTTACCACCACGTATAACAACAGCCAGAATACGGCCATGATCATGGCAACGGTATCGTTGTAGCGGGTGCTCAGGAATTGCGGCATGGTGTAGATCTTGTTCTTCAGGTACACCGGTATAAAAAAAGTAGCTACAATTACCAGGGTGGCAGCCGCCATCCATTCGTAGGTTGAAATGGCCAGTCCTATTTTAAATCCGTTCCCGCTCATGCCGATGAATTGCTCTGCAGAAATATTAGACGCAATCAGGGAAGCACCAATGGCCCACCAGGTAAGAGAACCCTCCGCCAGGAAAAAATCGTGCGAGGCGGTAACGGCTTTTTTCTTTCTCCGGTATACCCAGAAACCATAAACAGCAACAATTAGAAAGTAAATGACAAATACCAGTTTGTCTGATGCGGCAAGTCTGTTCATAAGCAATAAGTCTTTTAGAATGAGTCAATAGTCTTTAGTCAATTAGTCTTTAGTCGCTTGCGCCGGCATCGCAAA
>CAXTMV010000276.1:0-7059 GCA_964245425.1 uncultured Flavihumibacter sp.
GACCATTCTATTGCACGATACAACCACACAGGAATTCATCAATAACCGTAAGAGGGTAAGGCACGAGCTGGCGCATATACTGCAGTTCAAAAAACATGGCTATTTTATCTTTTTAATAAAATACCTGCTGGAAAGCATCAAAAACGGCTATCATAATAATAAATATGAGCGGGAAGCCAGGGAAGCAGAAGAGGATGAGGCGTTGGATAAATTTATCCCACCTTTTAAAGTGAGTTAAGAAGGCTAAGAGCGCACAGCGAAAAAGAGCGTGCAACACGCGATAATCCCATCCCGAATTGATTCCTGCTTTATTTAGGCAACCATTTAGATACATACGCTACCTGGCCAATATGGTAAATATTATGCTGGATCAAGCCATTTAGCAGGTAACGGAAATTATATTTGCGGTAATCCACTTTTTGTTCCAGGAAAGAATCATCTTTTGCCTGCAGCAGTTCAATGATTTTATTATGCGCTGTCTTTAAATCTTGTAAAGCGTTTTTCCAGTGATGCACAGCCGGGTCGATGGGCCGCCAGTCAAGGGCATCAAGTGCAGCCATGTCTGCAATGGGAAGGCCTTCTATTCTTTCCTGCGCAAACAAGGCCCAGGTAAGCATATGAAAAACCAGGTCTGCCAATGAATGGCTGTCCACGCCCGGCCTGGTAAAGACATTTACTTCATTCACTTCCTGCAATAGATCGTAAACGGCTTTCCCGTACCAGGGCTGCCCCTGTAAAATGTTCTGCAGGCTGGCAATAATGGTTTGGATTTCCTGGTTATTCATGGCAGAAAGATATAAAAAGAAAAAGCCGGCAGAAAGCCGGCTATCCTAAAAATTATATAATTCCTTACCAGCAGACTTTACTTACTCAAATACATGCTCCGGTCTTTATACAATTGCCTGAAATAAGGATCCCGCAGGTCTTTGATAAAACGGATGGCTTCGCCGGTACTTTTCATTTCAGGGCCCAGTTCCTTATTTACACCCGGAAATTTATTGAAGCTGAATACCGGTTCTTTAATGGCAAAGCCGTTTAGTTTCTTTTCGAATGTAAAATCTTTCAGTTTATGCGCGCCTATCATTATTTTGGTGGCTACATTCAGGTAAGGTATCTGATACGCCTTTGCAATAAATGGCGTGGTGCGCGATGCGCGCGGGTTGGCTTCAATTACAAATACCTTGCTGTCTTTGATCGCAAACTGGATATTGATCAGCCCTTTTATGCTGAGGGCGCGGGCTATTTTTTCCGCATATTCTTCCATCGTGTGTACCACTAATGGACTAAGGTTAAACTGAGGCAGCACAGCATTGCTGTCGCCGCTGTGTATGCCCGCCGGTTCAATATGCTCCATCACGCCCATTACATGAAAATCTTCACCGTCAAAAATTCCGTCGATCTCGGCTTCCTGGCAACGGTCAAGAAAATGGTCTACCAGGATCTTGTTGCCCGGCAAATGTTTCAGCAGGCTTACTACGGCGCTCTCTACTTCGTCGTCGTTTATCACGATGCGCATGCGTTGTCCGCCCAATACATAACTGGGGCGTACCAGTACCGGGTAACCCACGCGGTTAGCCACTTCCACGGCTTCATCCACCGTTTCGGCTGTTCCATAATCGGGGTATGGTATGTCCAGGTCTTTGAGCATATCACTGAAGCGCCCGCGGTCTTCGGCAATGTCCATGCTGTCATAAGAGGTACCGATGATCCTGATCCCTTTTTTGTGCAGGCGTTCCGCCAGTTTTAATGCTGTTTGTCCGCCCAGTTGAACAATAATGCCGGCGGGTTTTTCATGTTCTATTATTTCCCAGAGATGCTCCCAGTATACCGGTTCAAAATAAAGCTTGTCGGCCATATCAAAATCGGTGGAGACCGTTTCAGGGTTACAGTTTACCATGATGGATTCGTAACCACATTCCTTAATGGCCAGCAGGCCATGTACGCAGCAATAATCGAATTCAATACCCTGGCCTATGCGGTTAGGGCCCGAACCCAGTACGATGATCTTTTCCTTTCCGGTAACCTTGCTTTCGTTTGCCGCGCTGCGGCCTTGCTGGCCGGGTGCAGTAGAAGTGGCTTCAAAAGTGGAATAGAAATAAGGGGTCCTTGCTTCAAATTCTGCGCTGCAGGTATCCACCATTTTAAAAACGCGGGTAATGCCGGCTGCCTTTCTTTTTTCATATACGGCATCCTCCGTACCATCGTTCATTATTTTGGAAATTTGTTCATCGCCAAAGCCATGCCGCTTGGCTTTTTCCAGCAGTTCCAGGGGAAGTGTTTCCAGTTTATACTTGGTGATTTCTTTTTCGATCTCACAGATCAGTTTGATCTGGTTCAGGAACCAGCGATCGATGCCATTGGTGGCTTTTGAGATGGTTCCTACGGAAACACCCAGCATCAGTGCGTCTTTGATACGGAAGATTCGATCCCATTTGGGTGTTTTGAGGTATTCGATCAGTTCTTCTGCGTGCATCTGGCTCTTGCCATAATAACCGAGACCAACGGCGTTGTTCTCCAAACTCTGACAGGCTTTCTGCACGGCTTCTGTGAAGCTTCTGCCAATAGACATTACTTCGCCCACGCTCTTCATCTGCAGGCCCAGCGTATCATTTGCGCCTTTGAATTTGTCAAAATTCCAGCGCGGCATTTTTACAATTACATAATCCAGGGCCGGTTCAAAATAGGCAGAGGTATTTTTAGTGATTTGATTTTCCAGTTCATCCAGGAAATAACCGATGGCCAGTTTGGCAGCTATCTTGGCGATGGGGTAACCGGTGGCTTTGGATGCCAGTGCCGATGAGCGGCTTACCCGGGGGTTGATTTCTATGGCAATGATTTCTTCCGTATCGGGGTTGAGGGCAAACTGTACATTACAGCCGCCGGCAAAATTTCCCAGGTCGCGCATCATGCGGATGGCGGTATTCCGCATCAGCTGAAAGGCAGTGTCGCTCAATGTCATGGCCGGTGCCACGGTAATAGAATCGCCCGTATGTACACCCATGGGGTCAAAATTCTCCACGGTGCAAATGATCACCACATTGTCGTTGGCATCGCGCAGCAGCTCCAGTTCAAATTCCTTCCAGCCCAGTACGGCTTTTTCTACCAGCACTTCGTGAATGGGCGAAGCCTGCAGGCCGCGGTTCAATGCCTCATCCAGGTCATCTTTATCATGTACAAAGCCGCCGCCGGTGCCACCCAGCGTAAAAGAAGGACGGATAACCAGGGGAAATCCTATTTGCTGGGCAAATTCTTTTCCTTCCAGGAAGGAGTTGGCTGTTTTGGCCGTGGCAACGGGTACGCCCATGGCAATCATCCACTGGCGGAATTTTTCACGGTCTTCGGCTTTATCAATTGCTTTAATGTCAACACCTATCAGGCGAACATTGTATTTCTGCCAAATGCCAAGGTCTTCTGCTTCCTTGGCCAGGTTCAATGCGGTCTGGCCGCCCATGGTGGGTAAAACGGCGTCGATATCGTTTTCTTCCAGTATCTGTTCGATGCTTTCTACGGTCAGCGGCAAGAGGTAAACCCTGTCGGCCATCATGGGGTCGGTCATAATAGTGGCCGGGTTGCTGTTGATAAGAATCACTTTGATTCCCTCTTCGCGCAGGCTGCGGGCGGCCTGGGTGCCAGAATAGTCAAATTCGCAGGCCTGGCCAATGATAATGGGACCGGAACCGATGATCAGCACAGCATGTATGGAAGTATCTTTTGGCATTGTATAGTGATTATTATCCTAAAACAAATTGCGCAAAAGTAAGGGAGTGAACGAAAATATGACTGTTATTTTTTTAAGGAGTTGTACACAGGGTTTTAGGGGCATTGAAAGGGTAGGAATACCGGGCAGATGGGGCGCAGCCCGGTTTCGCGGGCAGCAATAAAAAACCCGGCCTTTAAGACCGGGGATATATAGAAACAGGTATTACCTGGTTAGCCCTTGTTCAGCTGTTATGGAAAGCAGCCCACTCCACATCATCCAGTACCACCTGGCCCTTACGATGTGCCAGGCGTTTTTTTGCCAGCACCCGTTTTTGGTCGTAGCTGGTTTTCCATTTGTACACCCATTTTTGTTTTGCTTCTGTACCTTTCACCCATCCCACAATGGTGGCTGCCACCATCACGATGCTGAGTAAAAGATTCCTGTAAAAATTTTTCATGATTAAAAGTTTGCCTGGTCCTGTATATATGACAATTTCTGTATGTCAAACGCTGTACCAAGGTTTAAAAAAAGGCCTACCCTAAAGCGGGTATTTTTTAAAAAAGTTGTTAAACGATGCCTGTGTTATAAAATGATTATTTCTTTTGATTCATCTTTAGTGTTGGGCCTTAGCTTTGCCGGGGTTTAAAAAGTCATTAAAAACAAGTAGGCCGATGCGATTATCAGTAGCGATTTTATTTGTATGCTTTGCTGTAACCAGCCATGGGCAAGTGTTTCAGCCGGCCAATTATCCGAAGGGTTATTTCCGCAGCCCTTTGGATATACCTATTAGCCTGGCAGGAAATTTCGGAGAGCTGCGGCCCAACCATTATCATATGGGCTTTGATCTGAAAACCGATCACCATGAGAACATGCCGGTGCATGCAGCGGCCGACGGATACATTGCTAAAATAAAAATCGAGCCGGCCGGTTTCGGACGCGCCATTTATATCAACCATCCAAATGGGTTTACTACCGTATATGGACATTTAAATGCATTTATACCCGCACTCGATGCATGGCTGAAGCAACAGCAATACCAACAGGAATCCTGGCGGGTTTTCCTGGATGTGCCGCCCTATTTGTTCCCGGTAAAAAAAGGCGATCTAATTGCCTATAGCGGCAATACCGGCGGCAGCCAGGGGCCGCATCTTCATTTTGAAATCAGGAACACTGCAGATGATATCAACCGCAACCCCATGTTGTTTGGCCTGCCCCTGCCAGACGATACCAGGCCCACCATCAGCCGGCTGGCCATTTACGATCGGCGGCGCAGCCTGTATGAACAATCTCCGAAGCTGGTGCCCATTAAAAAAACGGCAGAGGGCTATGGCAGTATCAGCCCGGTGGTAAGCGTTGCTTCCCCAAAAATCAGCTTCGCTGTTTCTGCCTCCGACACCCATACCGGTTCTACCAACCCCAATGGTATTTTTGAAGCGGTCATTTACGACAATGGCAAACCTGTCGTTGGTTTCCAGATGGATAATATCAGCTATGCAGAAACCCGGAACATCAATGCGCACATCGATTATAAAACCCGCGCAGGCGGGGGACCTTTCCTCCAACAATTGTTTGAACTGCCGGGCTATACCCATTCCATTTACAAAAAGATCAATGGCGATGGCGCCATTGATATCAGCGATGGCGCGGTGCATGAGATTAAGATCTATGTAAAAGACGCCTGTAATAACAGCTCTTTTTTGTTTACCAAAGTGCAATACAGCGGCGTACCGGCACCTCTGCCACCGGTAACCGGCAAGGTATTTTATCCCTTTATGCTGGATGGCTTTGAAAGCCCCGATGGTGAATTTTATATCGGGGAGCGATGCCTGTATGATTCTGTGCACATCGTCTTCCGGAAAATGACGGCCGTTGTGCCCAATACGGTGTCGGCCATTTACAGTATTGGCGCTGCCTACATCCCCCTGCAGGAGGCTATGACAATAAGAATAAAGCCAATGGTAGCACTGGATCCTGCCAAACGCAACCGGGTAGTTATGCAAAGATTTGCCGGCCGTAAACAGGATGTACAGAAAGTAGAATGGCAGAAAGACTGGGCAATGGCAAAATTCAGGGAAATGGGCAATTTTCAACTGTTGCTGGATGAAACAGCACCGGAAATTGTACCTGTTGGTTTTAAAGACGGTGCCAACCTGCGCAAGGCCTCGCGCATTGTATTCATCGTAAAAGACAACCTGGATGCATTCAAAAATTTCAGGGCAGAACTGGATGGCAAATGGCTTCGGTTTACCAACGACAAAGGCAGGAGCTTCATTTATATTTTTGATGAAAAATGCGGACCGGGGTCACATGCGTTAAAAGTGAGTGTAGAGGATGAAGCAGGAAACGTGGCTGTTAAAACGTTTACATTTGAGCGGTAATGTGGTAAATGGGCTACATTAAAGACAGCAAAGTTTAATATTTTTAGGATGCTTAACGGACAGAGGGTGGTTAAGCAAATGCATTTGCCACATTAGCACATTATTCTTATGCAGGAAGGAGACAAAGCGCTGTTGTTTACGGCCATCGATCAGAATGGCGATAAGGTGTCGCTGGCATCTTACAAAGGGAAAAAAGTAGTACTTTATTTTTATCCTGAAGATGATACGCCCACCTGCACCATCCAGGCCTGCAACCTCCGCGATAATTATGCATTGCTTACAAAAGAAGGGTTCCATGTACTGGGGGTAAGCCCCGATGCGCCACAGAAGCATAAAAAATTTGAAGCCAAATACAATTTGCCTTTTACGCTGCTGGCCGATCCCACGCATGCCATTATAGAAAAATATGGCGTTTGGGGCCAAAAGAAATTATACGGCCGCGAATACATGGGCCTGCACCGCACTACTTTTTTAATTGATGAAAAGGGCATCATACGGAAAATATTTTTGCGGCCCAAAAATAAACAGCATGCAGAAGAAATTGTAAAAGCATGGAATGAGCTGTAACGGAATTGCTTGATGACGCAATTCTTTGATGCCCTGCCGGCCCGCTTAGTAACAAGACCACCGTTGTTGAACCCCTGAAAAATTTATTTTTTTTATGGTGATGCGTATAATAGTATCGCACGCACGGAACAGTTTACTGCGATCCCTTCATTCCTTTTCGTAATAAAAATCAGTTTCTGGCAACCTATCTTCATTTTATAGCGTATCCCTTACAGAAGCAGGGCAATTGCATGTACGCAGGGCTTTGATCCATCATTAAATAATTCAATTATATTATGCGGCTAAGAAAATTATTTTTTGGCATTGCGGTCTTTTTTGTTACGGGTGCGATGATTGCAGGCTGTGCCTACTCAAAAAAAGAAGTGGTGCAGATACCCTGCGTAATGGCAGATTCCGTTTCTTATGCCAGAGATG
>CAXTMV010000277.1:0-6992 GCA_964245425.1 uncultured Flavihumibacter sp.
TAATTAATATCATGTATCTCCAAATTTATGGGTGGTAATATTTTTTCAGTTCTTGTCAAAATCAAATTTTCTTGTATATAGGATTTCTCTGGATTATCTTTGGTTATAACTAGAAAATCATAATCGCTTACGTATTCATATAATGTTCCATCTTTATCTGCATACTTGTGTTCAACATAAGTGCCTTTCGCATAACTACCAAAAAGAATTATCATTTCTGGATTAACAACCTTTAAAATGATTTCATTAATCAGTTTAATTTCATCTTGCTTTTGAATTGGTAAATGATATAGGTCAATCCTCATGGTGTGTAAATAATTTTGTTAAAAGCTTTCGGCTAAGTTAGTAAATGTCAGAGCAAATAATATATTCTTGTATATTCCTCAATGCGAAGAAAATATTTTCGAAAAAAGCTGGAGAAGGTTTCAACATTCTTTTGTTTTTTAAAGAACAACGGACATCCTACAGTCCGTTTGAGGTGTAATTTTACATTCATCTTACGTCGATGGATAGGTACAGCAATTATGAAGAATTATTAGACATTCTGTGCTAGGTAGAATAGTTTCTTGCGCCACCAAAGGTCACAGTCGGTTTTTTAAGCTGGTCTCTAATTTGTTGCTGCATAAATCAAAAAGATGTCAGAACCAATATTTTAGATTACAAAATCCCGCATTGACGAAGAATTTTTTTTAGTCTGGTATTTTTAATAATTTCGGCTAACAATTAAACCTTAATTATGAAATACTTATTAAATTTTATGGCAACCTCTGCTTTGCTTTTCGTTACCGCTTTTTCACCATCAAGTGCGCAAGACACATCAAATTTTTTAGGTGGCAATATGGTTTGGAAGAATCAGCTAAATTCAATTTTGACTATTGAAAAAATTGATCCCATCACACAACAAATTACGGGTAATTATCAATCTCCCTCCGGAACTACTGGTCAAAAATTTGCAGTCATTGGATTCATTAATTCAGCACTTTCAACTCAGAATGGAGTAGATAAGGTGACAGTTATCAGCTTCACGGTTAGATGGGGAACAATTGGTTCAATTACTTCATGGAACGGCGTTTATAGGCCTAAAGACAAAAAGATAATTGCTCAATGGTTTTTATCACGGCCTGTAACTGACTTTGAATGGAGCCATATAATGACAGGACAAGACACGTTTACTCCACAGTAAATTATCAAGAACTATTTGTCAGTTCTTAGGTAAAGACTTACTTTTTCAAATGTTAATTAAATATAAACTATATGGATATAAGTGGCATTTGGTATAATGAATTAGGGTCGCAGGTAGAATTTGTAGTCAATGGTTCACAACTTACCGGCAGATATCAGACAACAGTCGGTAATGCGAGTGGTTATTATGCACTTGTTGGACAAATCAATCTTTCCGGGGAATTGGAAAATGCTTTGGGCTTTGTTATTGTTTGGCAAAACGAACAGAGCGATTCAAATTCTGTAACTGCTTGGAGCGGGCAGGCACAAGAAGTTGATGGCGAAGAGGTAATTAGTACCATGTGGTTACTTACTTCAGAGACTGATGTAGACGCTGATTGGGAATCTACTCTGATAGGAAAAGATGTTTTTACACGTAATCCACAAGTAAAGAAAAATACAAGAAAAGCAGCTAAACCATTTCCTACCGGTTTATCAATTGATAATGACAATATTTAAATTAGTATAGTAAACAAATTACCTTTAAGTTGACACAGTTTTTGCGCTGAGAATATCGAGATTATAATGTGACTACCCTTTGCATTTCTGCCTTTGAAGTATCTGCATGTAGATTTTCGTGATGTTGACCGACCATTCCTGGGTGTTGACCCAACGGATAGTTTGGCAATAGTTGTAAGAGCTTAAAATGATGGATAAAAGCACAATTGGTTAATGATTTGCCTTTGTTTTTCTTCTTCTTAAAGATTTTTATTTTAGTTCTATGCGGTGTGCACCGGTTGGCAGTTTGTCATTAATTGCATCAGCGAGCGTCGGGTCGTTAATGTATTCGTGCTAGCTGGCTACCGGTAGTTGCCATGTAACAACAAGACTTTTCTTGCCATAGCAATCTTCTAAAAGCTTTAATAAAGTAAGCCGCACATCCTGCCCCAGGTTTTGCAAGCCAAAGTCATCCAGGATGATCAGGGTTTGCCGTTCCAGGAGGTTTAAAGTTTAATGTAACAGCCATCCAGTTTGGACAACATCACCGTTTTAATTAACCGATGCATATTGAGGTAGGCGGTTTTATATCCCTCGATACAGGCTTTGTGGCACAGCGCACAAGAGAGTTGACTTTTATCGCACCCGGTAGCACCGGTAATCAACACATTTTCTCTCTGGCCCAGGTAATGGCCTCCTGTAAGCGTAGCCAGCTGTTGTTTGGTAAGGTTGCGTGCAGGACTGCACTCAATCTGGTCCAAGGTCGCTGGCAGACGCAACTTGGCCTACTTCAGGTAAATAACGGGTTTTACGCCATGGTTTATATTGACCGCCACAGCCGGCCGACCATGATTATGTTCAGCAAAACATCCGAGCATATATAGTCAGCGGCATAGTGCATATATCCAAAACGACATTGCTGTATCACGGTAGTTTCCAGTCACTGCTTTGCTGCGCATTAGGCAGCAGGATCACTCCTGCCACATTTTGCTTTAACAAATTTGCAGTTTCAGTGGAATCGGGCATGGCTTTTAATACCACCTATTCACCGGCTAACTGAGCGAATGCTGCAAGACGATGAAATTGCCGCCCTGGTGCGAATAGAAACATCCTTAATTTTCATTCTGCTTCCGTCTTAATTATCACAAGTAAAAGGCACTGCCTGGAAAATAACTTTTATCCCTGCGGCCTTTAATTGATTTGAACTGTAATTAGCTGCCTTCCGGTAACCTAGCGATCCGGTAAACCGAACTTTAGTTGCGTCCGAAGCAATGCCGAACATATACCGTTTTAGTTGTTTAACTGTCTGCGCCTGTGTGGCAAAAGCAACACCAAGCAAAAGTAGCGTGATAAACTTTTTCATCTTATTTGCGGTTTACCTTTAAAACTTGTTTGCCACCTTCAAAAACAACCATCGAGCCGGCGTCAGGAAACTGCAGCTGTACATCATAGCCGTCCATAAAGAATTTGTTATTGGATTCAGGGAATACAACCGCGGTTGGTATACCGTCACCGGATATTTTTAAAGCATTACCGGCTGCTTCTACCTTCACCAATTTGCCGTTACTCTGCTCGTAGATGCCTGTATAGCATTCGATAAACTGGTTGGCGATAATGATCCTTTCGTGTGCTATGGCCGATTTGTTCATGGTTTCCAGGATCTGCGCACCCTCAGCCAAGGCACGTTTGATAATCCGGTCGCAGATGAAGGCACCGTTGTCTCCATTGGTCATTACCACCACGCCGCTGTTTGATTTCGGCAGAAAAACCGCCATTGTCCGTACACCAATATCCGACCCGCCATGCTGGATGGCATAAGCGCCACCCGGCAAGCCATCAACCAAACCCCAGCCCAAACCTGAACCATTGCCGGGTTTGGTTCTTCTTTGCATGCTGACCATGTCTGCATAAACCGGGCCGCCTTCATTCGCCAGTTCCATCGCGTAAATGCCCAATCTGGAATAATCCGCGATGGTGGTGATCAGGTCATCGGCAGCATTTACCGGGGTTTGGATCGAAGTGCTATAGCGTTTGCCCTGACCGTCATGCCACATGGCAAAGCGAGTGGTATCCAGGTTTTCGCTCCAGTAATAGGTATCGTTCATCTTTAGTGGCTTAAATAAATAAGTATCCATTAATACAGCAAGTGAAACTTTAAACTTTGCTTCCAAAGCATGGCGTAGATATTCAAACCCCTCACCGGAATAACCTGATGCAGTACCGGGCTCAAACTTAAATTTCAATTTAGTGCTTCCATTATCCGTGCGCCAGTTTGGGAGACCGGTTTGGTGACTCAATACGAAACGGGTAGTCAGCTTCATCAAATTGGGGTCATCAGCAATATCAGGATCGATCCAGTAATGCGCCAGCAGCTCATCCAAATTCCATTTCCCCATCGCTACCAGCTTTAAAGTCAGCATGGCTGTAATCGGTTTGGTTTGTGAAGCGATATTGAATAAAGCGTTTTGCGGCGCGGGCCGGCCGGCTTGCAGCTCACCAAAGTTTTTGGCCCATTTTATTTTGCCGTTTTCGATAATACCTACGCCAACACAAGGCACGTGGTATTCCGCCATCCATGTGGGACTGTCTTTTAATAAATTTGTTTGGAGCGTGTCAGGTTGCGCGAAAGCTGAACTGATGAAAATCAATAAAGCGATGAAGTTATCGGTGATCGTTTTCATGATTTTTGATTTGTTTGGTCAAATGTATCCCGGGCCATTCGCCCTGGAAAATATAAGTGTTGAACATCAGCAGCCTGTTGATGAACGTATTTGCAGCGGTGATGAAACGTTCATCGCCCAAAAAGGAAGGTTTTTTACCAATATTTGGCGATAAGGTGTACATAAGCGTTCTTTAAACCATGAAACCATTTGACTGGACTCACTTATTTACCAAACCATTGAAGTTCTACACCCAGATTGTATTCTGGATATTGGTATTTATCCTTTATATGGTTTTAAAGGAATATCCGGCCAGGATGATGGGCGCAACGGCTGTTTGCCTGGTCCTGCAGATCACCTTAGAGCTGGCCATACCATCCTATACACAGAATTTGCTGATCCTGCCATTTTTTAAAAGGCGTAAATGGCTTTTGGGGGTAGCACTATACCTGGTGCAGATAGCTGTTTTGTTATTCGTTTTACCGTATTTGCTGAACGCCGTAGGCTGGTTATTTCCTATTCAGGAGCGGGTAGACTGGAGGCGTGAGCATATAGCCTTCAGCGTGGTAGCTTTTACGATTATGGCCACCATCTTTAAATTAGGCCTGGACCGGCTGATATTGGACAAGCAGCAAAAGGAAAATGAGCTGCGGCATTTGAAAGCGCAGTTGAACCCGCATTTTTTGTTCAATACGCTGAATAATCTCTACGGTTTATCAGTAATTGAGTCCAAGAAACTCCCGGGCCTGATGTTGAAGTTATCCGAGCTGTTGCGTTATTCGCTTTACGATACCAGCCAGGACTATGTGTCGTTGGAGAAAGAACTGGATTATATGGGTAATTATGTGGGGCTGGAAAGAATCAGGCTGAGCGATAAAACTGATATCCGGTTTGAGGTGGATGGCAATTATGCTGACCGTTATATTGCGCCCTTGTTGCTTATCATATTCGTAGAGAATGCCTTTAAACATTTCTCGGCGGCAATAGGGGAACAAGCATTTGTGCTTATTCTTATAACAGTTAAAGGCCACCATTTACAAATGAAAGTTAAAAACTCAATTGATCCGGCTTATGTGCCGGCTGTGAACAGATCAAAGGGCGGCCTGGGTTTGAATAATGCCAAACAACGCTTAGATTTGATCTACGCGCTGCAGTACAAATTATCATCAATCAAACAAAACGAATATTTCGAAGTGGACCTTGAAATTGATCTAAGCTAATGAATTTAAATTGCATCATCGTCGACGACGAGCCTATCGCCAGGGAAATCCTAAAAAATTATATTGAACAGGTGCCTTATTTAACCTTAGTCGCCAGCTGCGAAGATGCTTTCGAAGCAATGGAGGTGCTCAAAACAAAAGACATCGACCTCATTATCCTCGACATCAACATGCCGCGCCTGACCGGCTTTGAAATGCTTCGCTCCCTGAATAAATATCCCGCTGTCATTATTACTTCGGCTTATCTTGAATATGCATTAGAGGGTTTTGAATTATCGGTCACCGATTACCTGTTAAAACCATTTTCCTTTTTGCGCTTTGTACAGGCTACGGAAAAGGTGGTAACCAAGACTGCGGGAGCACCCCCAGCGAAAGATGAGGAAGTATTTGTAATGGTTAAGTCTGACAAGAAACTCACTAAAGTGTTTTTTGACGAGATCAGCTATATTGAAGCCTTTGGAAACTATATATTTATTTTTACGGGTGCCGAACGGGTAATGTCCAAGCAAACCCTGACCCAATTTGAGCAGCAGCTGCCCTTTTCTAAATTTGCGCGTATCCACAAATCTTATATCGCCTCGCTCAAAGCCATTAAATATTTAGAGGGTGGTGAAATTTTCATTGCCGGAAAAAAACTGCCGGTAGGCAAAGTTTACCGGGAAAATCTCTTGGATAAACTTAAATAAAAAGCAGTACTTTTAGATATTTATGATTGTGATGTCTCGTAAGGGAAGCAAAGAACTTCTGAATAAAAGAAAATAATAACATATTCTGACGTACAATTTCTTGTTTATTTCTGTAATTTTTCATTTATGGTTGCGCACTTTCTTTACTTATGATGGCGGAAAAAACAACGATATTCGGTAAGGCGCATAGTTTGAGAAGTCGTTTTTAGAAAAGGAGTAAACTACTTGCTCCCGATAAGGAATGATCTTAATGCAGTGAATCCCCCGCAAAACGATAGTTGAAATGAGTATGATTTGCCCGACAGTTGTTGTTTTAATAATGATAAAAAAATGGTATATGCACTAGACGCGCATCGAATCAAGTTGTGACACCTTAACCAATGTGCTGAAGAAGGCAGACAAGCCTCACCCGGCAAAATAGTTGGAGCCATATTGACAATAGCTCCCGGCCATCCGGTTTTATGTTGAACTGACTCAACACCTTTATACAACGCAATTACACCAGAATGCTGATAAGCTGTTTTTGATTACTGCGGACGGTGAGCCATTACAAACTCAAACGGTCCCTGCACCGAAATGAGGTAAAATCAGGCAGTAATTTGCTGATAGTTAACGGACTTGCAGACTGCGCAAGCGTATTTGCCAGTTGCTATCAGCGGCAGGGCAAAGGAAACTATTTTAACGTTTTCATCGTGTTAGTTTTTAACCTGTGTCAGGGTAGAGTATAGGATCGTTCCCTGGTAATTCACATTTAAGGTATGGAATCG
>CAXTMV010000278.1:0-6988 GCA_964245425.1 uncultured Flavihumibacter sp.
CAAAAAAACAAGTGCCGGCAATGAAGATGGCAGCAGAAAAACCATTCTTATAGGAGGTTTTGAAATTGCGGTCCGCTAAACAATTATTAAAAAAAGCAAAAAATTATTTTTATGTGTAAAGTGTATTTACTAGTGGCAGGATTATGCCTGGGCCTTACCAGTCTGGCGCAAACAGATACGACCGGCAATGAAACAAAAAAGATCGATACCATCCGCATCGGAAACCTGCTGATAGTTAAAAAAGGCGATGGGCATTATGAAAACAAAGATGGATCGGTGAGCGTAACCAAAACGCGGCGTAATATGCGCAATGTTAGTACCAACTGGCTTATTCTTGATCTTGGTTTTGCCAATTACAGCGATAAAACCAATTATACAAATGCAGTAACGGCCGGGGTGGTAGCACCAGGTATTGATAAAGAAAAGCTGAACCTGCACAATGGTAAATCAATTGATGTAAACATCTGGCTTTTTATGCAAAGGCTTAATTTAATCAGCCATGTGGTGAACCTGAAATATGGCCTGGGCATCGAACTGAATAATTACCGGTACGAATCGCCGATTTATTACGACAAGACAAATAACATCTTTACAGAAGACCTTACCCGGCATTACAAAAAAGACAAACTGGCGGCCGATTATCTTACCGTTCCGATGATGCTGAATTTTAATTTTACCCCGCACAACTACTATAACAGCACTTTTGGCTTCAGCGCGGGTATCAGTGCCGGCTACCTTTATTCTTCCCGGCAAAAAATGATTACGGCAGAAGACGGTAAACAGAAAATACACGACGATATGTACCTCCGTTCCTACAAGATCAGCTATGTGGCAGAACTGCAGCTTGGCCCTGTTAAATTGTATGGCTCGATGGCTACACAGAGCATGTTTGAGAAGGGATTGGACCAAACGCCTTACAATGTGGGCATACGGCTAAGCAATTGGTAATGTGCTAACTGCCAGTGTGCTAATGTGAATACTGTGCATGGGCATATTATTTTCGCCAACAAAACCTTAAAACTTTTCCACCAAAAGAATATACTTTCTGCTGCGGCGTTGTTATAGCATAAAATTTGCACGTTCATGTTAAAAATTTTTTACACTTAAACCAGTTTTTTATTTTCCAGTCTTGTAAAAAATATCAACCATGAAAAAGGTAATTGTTGGAAGCACCGCATTGCTTGCGCTGGCATTGCTGGCATTTACAACCCATGAATCCAAAAGAAGCATTAAGCACCGGTTCTTTAACAGTGATGAACTGACTGGTAAGCCCTATATCATCGTGGATAAATCTGATTATGAGCTGAGGGTATATGACGACAACGGCTGGTATGCTACCTACCCGGTGGTATTTGGCAGCAAGAGCCTGGATGATAAAATGACGGAAGGAGACCGTAAAACACCGGAAGGTGTTTATAAAATTGCTTCTAAACGTCCGCATGAAAAATGGGACAAGATGATGCTGATCGATTATCCTACCAAAGCAGATTACGACAAGTTTAACCAGCGCAAAGCCAAGGGGCTGGTGCCGCAAAACGCAAAAATCGGGGGCGGCATCGGCATCCATGGCACCTGGCAGCGCGATGACATGGCGGTTGACTATTTTCAGAACTGGACCAATGGCTGCATCTCGCTGAAAAACGATGAAATTGAAGAATTGTATAACATAATACCTGTTGGTACGCCAGTAACCATTCAACGTTAAATTGTTTTAAATCAAATTATAATAGGTAATAAACTCGGGTATCATGCATCCTGCCTAACCTTTATTATCTTTAAAATGTTCAGGAATTGCCTGGACATTTTTTATGCTTTATTCCTTTGCAAAAATCCTTATGACCGCCGGCCTGCGTTTTTTTTTCAGGCATATCCATGTAACGGGGCTTGAAAACATACCCGAAAAAGGTCCGGCTGTACTGATTGCCAATCACAATTCTTCGTTGATGGATGCGGCCTTGCTGGGTATTTTGCTAAAACGAAAAGCCTGGTTTTTTGCAAGGGGCGATGTGTTTGTTAATGGCCCTGTAAGAACCTTGTTGCGGTGGTTTCATATGATGCCCGTACACACTTACCGGGGTGGCAAAAAATCACTGGGGGTAAACCAGCATAGTTTTTCAGACGGGCAGCGCATATTGGCGGCTGGTGGCATTATTGTTTTCTTCCCGGAGAGCAGCAGCCATATTGAACACCAGTTATTGCCTTTCCGGAAGGGCGTTTTCCGGCTGGCTTTTGATACGGCGGCAGCAACAGGCTTTTCTTTCGATATTCCCATTGTGCCCATCGGTATCAACTACGATCACCCGGTTAACTGCAGAACCGATGTACAAGTGCATGCAGGTAAGCCCCTGTTGCTATCGGCATATAAAGACGAATACAGGCTGAATGCACCCGCCGCATTATTGCATGTCTGTAAAGATGCACAGCAGGCTGTTTGCGGGCTGGTACTGCATATTCACGACAAACAAAGGCTGCTGACAGCCGAACAATACCTGGCCATTTGCCGGGCCGAAAAAAAGCAGCCGGTTCCCTCATGGAAAATACCATCGGCGCAACAGCTGCAATGGGAACAGGGCATTTGCTCAACGCTGAATAGTATGCCACAGGAGGATTTTAATCAGAATAGCCGCACCATAAATAATTATTTCGATGTGCTGACAACTGCCGGCCTGCAGGACCGCAGTATAGCCGTTTCTTTTTCGGCCGCACAAAAAACCAGGCTTTTCCTGGGCTTTCCATTTTACATCACGGGTCTTTTATTGAACGGGCTGCCGGTATTCATAGCGCGCCAGGTAGTCAATAAAAAAGTATACCGGCAGGATTTTTATAGCTGGATATTTGTGGCCTGCTACTCGCTTATGTATTTTTCCTGGCTGATGGCATTGCTGCTACTCTCTTTTTTATTTGGTTGGATCTATGCGGTTTCACTGCTGGCGCTGATGATAGTAACAGGCATATTTGCCTATGTATACAAAGACTGGCTACGGGATGTTCGCCAGCAGCAAAAACTGCGGCAACTAAGCGAACAGGAACTGGATGGATTAAAAGCCATGCGGCGTATCCTTGTCAGAAGTATACCGGTTCCTCATTCACTTTAACCTCTGAATAATAAATAACAGCTACCTGCTCAAAGGAACGGCTTTCCGAATCACAGACCCGGGTAAGATTGGTGGCAAAGGCGGCAAGACAAAAAAAGATTTTCATGTCTGACAATTTCAACCAGCATACCAACGGGCATGATCAGCAGCCATCGTTTATTCCATTTGAGGGCCGGCCTGAGGCCAATCTATTAAAAGTTTACCCGGACAATAGTGGTCCCGAAACACCTTTTCTTTTAAGGTCATCGGCAGCCATTTCAATTGTATTCAGGTTACAATTTTCCTTTTTTAATGTCATCCACCACGCCGGGGTCCAGCAGGGTGCTTGTATCGCCGATGCTGTCTACCTGGCCTTCTGCAATTTTGCGCAGAATGCGGCGCATGATTTTGCCGCTCCTGGTTTTTGGAAGCCCGCTTACAAACTGGATCTTATCCGGTTTGGCAATAGGTCCAATAATGCGGCTAACCGTTTCTGTTATATGTTTTCTGTTACCGGCTTCATCGCCACGGCTGCCCTGGTAAATAACAAATGCATAGATGCCCTGCCCTTTAATATCATGCGGATAACCTACCACTGCGCTTTCTACTACACCGGCATGCATGTTAATGGCATTTTCCACTTCTGCAGTGCCAATGCGGTGCCCGCTTACGTTCAACACATCATCTACCCGGCCCGTGATGCGGTAATTACCGGCCTCATCTTTCAGTGCGCCATCGCCGGTAAAATATAAATTTTCGTAGGTAGCAAAATAATTGGTGCGGCAACGTTCATGATCGCCATAGGTAGTGCGCAATATGCCAGGCCAGGGAGCTTTTATACAAAGATTGCCTTTGTAAAAGCCATCCTCTCCTTTTTCAGTGATCTCCTGGCCTTTTTCATCTACCAGCAGGGGTTGTATGCCAGGCAGCGGCAACGTGGCCCAGGATGGCTTACCGGCTGTGATGCCCGCCATATTGGAAATCAAGATACCACCTGTTTCCGTCTGCCACCAGGTATCTACTACGGGGCATTGCTTTTTACCGATCTGCTCATCGTACCAATGCCAGGCTTCCTCGTTGATGGGTTCGCCCACGGTACCCAGTACTTTCAGTGAAGAAAGGTTTTTATGCTGCAGCGGCTCCAGGCCAAAGCCCATTAAACTCCTGATGGCGGTAGGTGCCGTATACAGGATATTAACCTGGTGTTTGTCAACAATATCCCAGAACCTGCCGGCATCGGGCCAGGTGGGGATGCCTTCAAACATCAGTGAGGTGGCACCGGCGCTCAGCGGCCCGTAGACAATATAAGAATGCCCGGTTATCCAACCGATATCGGCGGTACAGAAATGCACCTGCCCCCGCTGGTACTGGAACACATTTATAAAAGTGTAGTTGGTCCACACCATATAACCGCCGCAGGTATGCACCACACCCTTGGGCTTACCGGTGCTGCCCGATGTGTATAAAATAAAGAGGGGATCTTCGGCATCCATTTCTGCCGCGGGGAAGCTCACTATCCCATCTTTTTCCACCTGTGTTTCCGCGTATTCCATTTCATCTTCCCACCATACATCGCGCCCCTTTATCATGCTAACCGGTGTGCGCGTGCGTGTATATACAATAACACGTTTTACGGTTTTATTGCCTATCAGGGCGTCGTCTATCACGCTTTTCAGGGGAATGTCTTTACCGCCGCGGTAGGCACCGTCGCAGGTAACGATGTATTCCGCTTTGGCATCTTCGAGCCGGTCTGCGATGCTTTGCGCGCTAAACCCGCCAAAAATAACGCTGTGGATGGCACCCATCCTGGCGCAGCCCAGTACCGCGTATGCCAGTTCGGGCACCATGCCCATATAAATGCAAACCCGGTCGCCTTTTTTTACGCCATTGTTTTGTAAGACCTGCGCAAACTGGCAGACCCTTTTATGCAGCCGTGCATACGTTACAATCCTGACCCTTTCTTCCGGATTATTGGGTTCCCAGATAATGGCGGGCTTATCGGCCATTTCTTCCAGGTGCCGATCTATGCAGTTCTCGGTGATGTTTAATTTGCCGCCTGCAAACCATTCAATCTTCGGTTCGGTAAAATTCCATTTCAGTACTTTATCCCATTTTTTTCGCCAGTAAAAATGACCGGCCACACCGGCCCAGAAGTTTTCCGGGTCCTCAACGCTTTTTTTATAGTCTGCTTTATATTGATCGGAAGAAAGAATCTGGTATGGATATGATGGCATGGCGGGAAATTAAATTATAATAGCAATGAATGAGTTACCTGTAAAACATGAAGGTACATCCTCATAAAACAAAGGTAGGCGTTTGTTAAAAAAAAATAAATTGGTTTGATTCCTTATTCCTTTGCGTTAGTTTTGCGCGGTATGTTACCTAAATTATCCATATTGGCAAGGGGCAGCTCCGCAATGGTTATGATAGCTGCATTGCTTTTCTTAACCACGGCCAATTTTTGGGTGTACGGTATCAAAAAAGAAAAAAAGCAGATCACTGCTGCGGCTGCAACAAGCGGTGAAGAAGAGGATACGGCACCGGCTGTTCCCAACCCGGAAGAAGAAAAAAATGCCAATACCCTGCAGAATTTATCTGAATACCTGCATGATCATTTTCAACCGATCTTGCACCCCGTTGCCATTGTTTCCTTTGGCAATATGCACGATACGATCCATTTCCCCATTCATCATCCCGATTTGCTTACACCGCCCCCAAAGCCATTGTGCTGATTGTTTTCCCTTCTCTTTCATTTTATTATTCGCCTAACAGCGATGGCTGATGTTTGATGCTGTAATGTTGGAATTTTTTTGCCGGCGCCTGCCGTAGAACCTTCTTTTGCGCATTCAAAAATCACCGCCATTGCAACCGGTATGCCGGGGGTCATTATTTCTATTCTATATTCTTTAAAAATATTTTACGGTGAAAAAAGCAAAAAATTATATCAGCAGCTTCAGGGCAGATTTTCCTGCGGCGGTGGTAGTGTTCCTGGTGGCGCTGCCGCTGTGCCTGGGCATTGCGCTGGGCAGTAATGCGCGTTTATTTTCAGGTATCATCGGGGGAATTGTGGGGGGTATCGTTATTGGCTTGCTCAGTGGTGCGCAATTAAGCGTAAGCGGGCCGGCCGCGGGCCTTACCGCCATTGTAGCGGTGGCCATCGGCAAATTACAAGTGTTTGATGCGTTTTTAGTAGCAGTTGTTATTGGTGGGGTTTTACAGATTATACTGGGTTATGTTAAAGCAGGCGTGCTGGGCGATTATATTCCCTCCAGCGTTATCAAAGGCATGCTGGCGGCCATCGGGTTGATACTTATCCTTAAACAGGTACCTCATTTTGTTGGCTATGAGGCCGATTTTTTAGGCGATGAAGCATTTGCACAGAAAGACGGGCGAAATACTTTTTCAGAACTCATTTTCTCTTTGCGTCATATATTACCGGTAGCAACGGCCATCGGTGTTTTCTCTATCGGACTGCAGATTTTATGGGATAAGGTATTGGTAAAAAAAGTGAAAGCCTTTAAATTAATTCCTGCCCCGCTGGTAGTGGTACTGGCCGGCATCGGCATCAATGAATGCTTAAAAAGCAGTTTCCCGGCGCTGGCGCTGGGCAAATTTCACCTGGTAAATATCCCGGTGGCTGCTTCGGTAAGCCAGTTTGTTTCTTTTTTTACTTTTCCTGATTTCAGTTACCTGGGTAACTACCAGGTATGGACAACCGGTATTACACTTGCCATTGTTGCCAGCCTTGAAACCCTGCTGAATATTGAAGCGGCCGATGATTTGGATCCCTACCAGCGGGTTACGCCAACCAACCGAGAGCTGAAAGCGCAGGGGGTGGGCAATATCGTATCTGGCCTGATAGGCGGACTGCCCCTGACCTCCGTTATTGTAAGAACTTCTGCAGGTGTAAATGC
>CAXTMV010000279.1:0-629 GCA_964245425.1 uncultured Flavihumibacter sp.
TAATAAATATCGACGAGGCGGATCTTGTAGAAAAAAGTCTACAATTTTGCCCGGGTCAGCAATACGAAGATGAATTGGCAGATTCCTTACACATTATCTGCCTGTTAAACAATAGCAGAAGCGGTAATAGAATCATGGCAGGTTATTAGTTATACCTAACTATATACATCAAAAATAAAATAACAGCTAACACCCGTTGCCATATTATGTCAGCAAAACCCACCCCCAGTTCGCTACTAATTAATATCGCAGATCAGGCGCTGTTTTTTAAAAGGTTTGTGCGCAATTCTTTAAAGAAGGGATTCGAGTGGGAAGAGTTCTTCCACCAGTCTTACGTAATTGGGTATAAATCCATTGGTATTATTGCGCTGACCGGTTTTATACTTGGTTTTGTCCTCACCCTACAGTCGCAGCCTACGATGAAACAGTTCGGGGCCGTCAGTTTTATACCTGGCATGGTAGCCGTTTCGGTTATCCGGGAGATCGGGCCTGTTATTGTGGCGCTGATCTGCGCCGGCAAAATATCGTCCAGCATTGGCGCAGAGCTCGGCAGCATGAATGTGACGGAACAAATAGACGCCATGGAAGTTTCCGGGGCCAACCCGGTTCAGTACCTGGTTGTTACCAGG
>CAXTMV010000279.1:639-6982 GCA_964245425.1 uncultured Flavihumibacter sp.
GGATACTGGCCTGCGTTATCATGATACCATTGCTAACCATTTTTGCAGATGTCATTGCCCTTTTTGGTGGGTTCACTGCTACCAACCTGGGCGATAGCATGGGGGCCTGGCTGTATTTTTATAAGTCTACCGCAGTGCTTGAATTTACGGACCTGGTACCGTCTTTTATTAAAACCATTCTTTTCGGTTTTGCCATCGGTTTTATCGGTTGTTACAAAGGTTTTAATTCTAACAGGGGCACAGAAAGCGTAGGCCTGGCAGCCAATTCTGCGGTGGTAACAGCGTCGGTCTGGATCATTGTAATAGATGCTATTGTAGTACAAATCACCAATGCCCTTGTTTATTCATAGGTTGTCAATATAAATATGGAAGCAGTAATAACCATCCAGGGATTGAAAAAAAGTTTCAACGGCGTCGAAGTGCTGAAGAACATCAACCTCGTTGTAAACAAAGGGGAGAATGTAGTGATCTTGGGAAAATCGGGAGAAGGAAAATCTGTTACTATTAAATGCATTGCGGGTTTAATGCAGCAGGACGAAGGTTCTTTACAGGTATTCGGCGAAGAAGTAACAGACATGGACCGGCCGGCGTTAAAGGCCCTCCGGCAGCGGATTGGTTTCCTGTTCCAGAATAGTGCGCTCTACGATTCCATGACGGTCAGGGAAAACCTGGCCTTTCCCCTAAAACGTGTGGCAGACATAAAAGACAAAAAAGAGATAGAAAAGCGGTCTATGGAAGTGCTGGAAGCGGTTGGACTGGAAGACGCCATTGATAAAATGCCTTCCGAGTTGTCGGGCGGTATGCGTAAACGCATGGGCCTTGCCAGAACACTGATCGTACACCCTGAAATTATGCTGTATGATGAGCCCACTACCGGGCTGGATACCATCACGTCTAAGGAAATCAGTAACCTGATCCTGGAGATGCAGAAGAAATACAAGACTTCTTCCATTATTATTACGCACGATATACCCTGCGCAAGAATTACCGCCGACCGGGTGCTGATTATGAGCCAGGGAGAATATATAGCTGAAGGAAAGATCGACGAACTGGAAAATTCAGAAGACCCCTTTATACGTTCATTCTTTAAATAAACAATTATGAATATTTCTGTTGCCCAAAAAATCCGTACCGGCGCGTTTGTGCTGGGCAGTCTGCTGCTGCTGCTTATAATTGTTTTTGTAATTGGGAAGCAAAAAAATATGTTTGGCGGTACCTTTGCCGTTGCTGCCCATTTTAAAAATATATCCGGGTTAAAAGAGGGTAATTACGTGCGGTATGCAGGTATCAATGTGGGTACGGTAGATAATATCGGCATCCTGAACGATACCACGGTGGTGGTGGGCATGATACTGCAAAAACAGATTCGCCCTTATATTAAAACAGATGTTACAGCCAGTATTGGCAGCGATGGGTTGATGGGCGATAAGCTGGTTATCATTTCGCCGGGCACCTATAGCTCACCGGTAGTAAAAGATGGCGGTATGCTGAAGGCTGCCAACCCTGTAGATGTAGACCGGATCGTCGGTAACCTGTCTAAGATCTCCGACAATGCGGAAGTCCTTACCGGCAGCCTGGCCAGTGTTATGACCAAGATAAACAGTGGCGAAGGTTCTTTTGGACGGTTGCTGAACAGTGATAAACTGGTTAAAAACCTGGAAGGTACACTGTCGAGTGCGCAACAGACCGTTGGCACTGTACAAAAAACAGCCAGCAATGCCACCGAAACCATGCAAGCCGCCCAGCACAGCTTTCTACTGCGCGGCTATTTTAAGCGCAAGGAAAAGAAAAGAATCAAGGATTCAATAGACCAGGCCAATAAGCAAAAACCGGCAGAACCGGAGGCAAAGGAAAAGAACAGGAAATAACAACCTGCGTCGTGAATCGTCAGGCTTGATGCAAAAGTTGCAGCGCCTGCAATAAGTTCTCACGCCTTATGACTAACGTCTTGTGCTACTGACTTTGCTCCTCAATCTCATCCATACTAATGCCGGTATGGCTCTCATCGTATATACATTGCCCGTTCTTAATCAATAGCACCTGGGGGCTCTGGTGCTGGACATTAAACTGCTCTGAAACGGCCCGGGAAAGCGGCCGGTATGCCAGTAAGTCGAGAAAATAAAAGTCGATGTTTGGCGGCGCTATCTGTCGCTCGAGCCTGTTTTTGGCCATGCTGCTGATGGAGCAGGTGGTTGAATGTTTAAAGATAAGCTGTGGCTTTACAGCCGATTGTTCTATCAGCTGCTGCAATTGCAAATCTGTATGGAGCGGTATCCAGTTCATAAAAACAAAAAAGGTTATCCTTAAAACAATTTAAAGATAACCTTGGTTCAATTATGTATAAAAGTCTTTTTTTCTGAGGCAGTAATAAAAGACAATTACAGAGCAATTTTTTTATCTGTGTCCGTATCCAACATATCCTTCCGTAGCTTTACAGCCGCTTTTAGAGCTGGTGCAGGAAGTCATGGTCATGGTAAAACCGGCCGCGATAAGCAGTACGAGGAGCAATACTTTAGCTTTCATTTTTTGTGGTATTTAAAGTTAAACAATACAAACAGTGCGGTTAAACGCGGATACTGCCTGGATTGGCCTTTTCTGAAGGATGCGGACGAAATTTTCGGGAGGATAGCGGAGCAGAATTCAAAGAAACAACAAATTCTTTATTTCTGCAACCCTTTGGCTGAATTAAAGCGTCTTTTTAGCGGTTCATTCTGTTAAATACTTTTAGGATCAATTAATTAGGTTGACAAATATATATTTTACATTTGCACGAACCCGCTTTTCAGGGATGCCGGGGCCGGATGGTACCCCGGAAAATGACAAAAAACTAGACGATTAACACAACCATTTTCTGACAAAAGAAGTAAAAATGCTGAAATTAACACGTCCGCTGGCTTTTATCGACCTTGAAACCACAGGTATCAACCTGGGAACGGACCGTATCCTGGAAATCGGCATGGTTAAAATATTGCCGGATGGGAATAAGTCAGTTAAAAGAAAACTGCTGAACCCGGAAATGACGATTCCCCAGGCTTCCATTGATATTCATGGCATCACCAATGATATGGTAAAAGATGCACCCAATTTTAAACAGGCCGCCCACGATATCAAGCAATTCCTGGATAATTGTGATTTAAGCGGGTATAACAGCAACCGTTTTGATATACCGATGCTGATGGAAGAATTTCTGCGGGTAGAAGTGGAATTTGACATGAAGGGAAGAAGACTGGTAGATGTACAGAAGGTTTTTCACATGATGGAACAGCGAACACTGTCGGCCGCCTATAAATTCTATTGCCAGAAAAACCTGGAAGGAGCCCATAGTGCCGAGGTGGATGCCACCGCCACCATGGAGATACTGCAGGCCCAGGTGGAGCGCTATCCCCAAATCGGCAATACAGTAGACAGCATCCTGAAATTCACGGGCGAAGAGGTTGTGGTAGATTTTGCGCGCCGGTTTATCATGGAAAAAGGGGTGGAGGTATTTAATTTTGGAAAACACAAAGGCCGCCCCGTAACCGAAGTGCTGAAGGCAGAGCCACAATACTATGACTGGATGATGCGGGGCGATTTTCCACTGCATACCAAACAAAAACTTACCGAAATCCTCAACCGGTCGTTGTTAAAAAAGGGATAATTGTAAATACAGTGTTCTTCCCGTATCAAATACAGTAAGAAAAAATGTATTTTCGCAGGGAAACCACAAAAAGCCAGTAACGATAAAGCCAGACTTTGCAAAAAATTGTCATTATACCAACCTATAACGAGAAGGAAAACATATCCAGTATCGTTACGGCCATCTTTGCCCTTGACCAGGATTTTCATGTGCTGGTGATAGATGATAATTCCCCCGATGGCACCGCAGAGATTGTAAAAGAGATGCAACCCCGTTTTTCAAGCCAGCTTTTTATTGAAGAGAGAAAAGGCAAGCAGGGCCTGGGCACGGCTTATATCTATGGTTTCAGGTGGGCGCTGGCCAGGGGCTATCAATATATTTTTGAGATGGATGCGGATTTTTCGCACAATCCCAACGACCTCGATAAACTCTATGAAGCCTGCCGGCAGGGCGCAGATGTAGCGGTAGGTTCCAGGTATGTAAAGGGAGGCGGCAACGTGAACTGGCCACGCAACCGGATTGTTTTGTCAAAGGGCGGGTCGTTCTATACACAGCTGATCACCCGGCTGCCGGTAAAAGACCCAACTGCAGGTTTTGTGTGCTATAAAAGAGATGTGCTGGAAGCCATTAACCTGAATGAAATAAAATTTATAGGATACGCTTTCCAGATTGAAATGAAATTTGCTTCCTGGAAACTGGGTTTCACCATAAAAGAAGTGCCCATCATTTTCCGCGACCGCAGTTACGGCACTTCCAAAATGAATAAGGGCATTGTAAAAGAAGGCATCGCCGGTGTTTTATACCTCCGCTGGCAAAGCTGGTTTAAAGATTACCGCAACCGGGTAAAAAAAACTAAAAGCAGCAGTTTCCCTACTGTTGGCAATGAGGTATTTGCTAAGACAAAGCAGTAATGGAGGTCTGTTGGCGCGCAAGCCCGGCACCCCGAATACTTCAATGGTTGTTTGCAGCCACGCAAAAAATTTAAAAAGCCTTCTTGATACCGTAAACAGATGCCTTCTATGGTTAGTAAGGCATTGATCAATTCCGCATCTTTGCTTTCTTTATGAAGAAAGCATTTATCCAATTACATACAGCGGTTTTCCTGGCAGGCTTTACCGGCATACTGGGCCGGCTGATAAGCCTGAACGAAGGTTTGCTGGTCTGGTGGCGATTGCTGATCAGTTCCGTTACCATGTGGATACTGTTCCTGGCAGCCGGCCGCATCCGGAAAATAGCAGCTGTAGACATCTTGAAAATTGCGGGCATTGGCCTGGTCGCTTCCTTGCATTGGGTAAGCTTTTATGGGGCCATTAAATATTCAAATGTATCGGTTGCCCTGGTATGCTTTTCTTCGGTGGGCTTTTTTACGGCCCTTGTTGAACCCCTGATTACCGGAAGCCGGTTCAAAATGGCCGAACTGCTGCTGGGGCTTTTTGTAATCGCGGGCATTTTGATCATCTTCCATTTCAATGCGCATTACAAAACCGGTATCATCGCCGGTGTGGTATCGGCCTTGCTGGGTGCGGTATTCCCGGTATGTAACCGCCAGCTGATGCAGCGGATGAATGCCGAAACACTGATGTCTTATGAACTGACCGGCGGGTTTATTTGCTTATCAGCTTTACTGCCTTTTTACCTGCGGCAATTTCCGGCCGATCATTTCCTGCCCGGTTTTTCCGATTGGTGCTGGCTGTTGTTTTTGTCATGGGCCTGTTCAGTATGGGCCTTCCAGCTATCTGCCAATGCGCTGAAGAAAATATCTGCTTTTACAGTTAACCTCACTTATAACCTGGAGCCTGTGTATGGAATCGTGCTGGCATTTGTCATTTACCATGAAAATACCCTGCTGGGTCCGTCTTTTTATTTCGGCTTGTTATTTATTATTGCTGCGGTAGCCTTGCAAACAATACGGGTCTGGCCGCGTCGTAAGTCATTAACCGGTCGTCTATAGCCCTTTCGCTCCGACATTTAAAAAACCGCAGCTGGTAACAAGTCATAGTAGTTAACGCAGCAAAAGAACTGCAGGCTAAGACCGCAGATGATAGCGGGTAATATAGCAGAAGCATTATAGACGAACGACTAATGACTTACGGCTATTTAAGCTGCCTTCCCCGAAATATACCTCACCAGGCTTCTTTTGGCGATGGGCAATAAAGATTCTTCTACCGGGTATTTCAGTTCCGTTTCTATTGAATAAACAGCAGGGTTGGGCAAATCCCTTTTACTCCTTATCAGTTCTGATTTGATATTTTCATACGTGTTCACCATATTGCGTTCCCAGTCTGCAATAAATTCGGTTCGGATGGAACGATATTTTTCATCGTGCTTTTCAAAAATGCTCAGCCGGTACTGGTATACCTTTGTATTGCGGGCGTTTCCTTCATTCAGGAAGAAATAACCCTCGTTTATATCTAGTGGGATAATACCAATCGGGAAGATGGTCAGTTTGTCTTCAATAAACTCGTATAATTCAGCGCCGCTCGATATGGCAGATTTCATTTTTGTGGCGGAATAATTAATGATGGTTTCCAGTTCTTTCATCATATCGTCGTCTTCTACTATTTGCTGGTAAAGCAGTTGTAGTTTTTCAAGCTGTATGCCATTGAGCCTTTTGGGAAAATGCTCCTGCAGAAATTTTTTATTTTCACGGAATGCCACCAGGTTATTATAATGAAAGATGAGATCTGATAATTGGGGATACAGCTTGTTTTCATTGAAATACCGGTC
>CAXTMV010000280.1:0-6952 GCA_964245425.1 uncultured Flavihumibacter sp.
ATTGATGGGCAACCTGGCCGTGCGCAGTTATAATTACCGCGAAAGCGATGGCAAGAGTGGATTTACGTATCCCGGCCGTAAAAAATTATTATGGGATGGCCCCAATATGAAGATCACCAATTTTGAACCGGCCAATGCCTTTGTAAAAAGAATTTACAGAAATGGTTGGAATGAGTTAAAAGTATAATTCAACAGTAAAAGCTGGCCGCCTTTTTTGGGCGATCCAACTTTGATTTCTTATAAAATAGATCTTATTAACCCACCTTCTGCGCGGATGGAGGCACCATTGGTAGCTGATGCCAGCGGGCTGGAAAAATAGACAACGGTATTGGCAATTTCTTCCACCGACGCAAAACGCCGGAGTAAAGAAGTGGGGCGCATATGATTAAAAAAATCCTGCTCAACCGCTTCCGCAGATTTATTTTGCGATTTTGACAGGTCTTCCAGGAAACCACCCACCCCTTTCGATTTGGTTGGCCCAGGCAGCACCGAATTGACCGTAACACCCGTTCCTTTGGTCAGCTCTGCCAGCCCGCGGCAAACGGCCAGCTGCGCCGTTTTGGTCATGCCATAATGGATCATTTCTTCCGGTATAAAAACGGCTGATTCACTGGATATAAAAATGATCCTGCCCGAGTTTTTTTGCAGCATCTTCGGAAAACAATGCCTGCTTAAGCGTATGCCGCTCATTACATTCACTTCAAAAAAGCGAAACCAGTCCTCATCCGGTATCTGTTCAAAGGCTTTGGGCTCAAATATGCCTGCATTATTAATGAGGATATCAACTTCAGGCAATTGTGCCAGCAGGCGGTTTACATCATCCACTTTTGAAAAATCGGCAGCAATGCCGGAAACAGTACCCCTGTTAAGCGATTGCAATTCACGCACTGCAGCATCTACACCCGCCTGTGTTCTTCCATTAACCACAACGGCGGCACCCTCTTCTAAAAATCTTTTTGCGATGGCAAAGCCGATTCCTGCGGTGGATCCACTTATAAATGCGGTTTTATCTTTTAGTTGTAAGTCCATGATTTTTTTTAAGACGATCAATATTATTTTAATTCAAAATCCCAGGTTGGGTTAATACCTAACAGGTTTTCTACAAAATAGTTCCCCTTTTTCCTGGTAAAATAGTCGTTGTATTTGCTGGCATAACCCTGGTGCCGGCTGCGTAAGATCAGCAAACGGCAAGGACATCGTGTTGCCGGGTTAATTGCTGGGCACTGGTTTCCGCCAATATATAGAAGCATATAAAAATAAGGCGGTAGTTTTTCATGAAGCGGTTTTGGGTGGTAAAAATAAATGCCGTTCATTTTTTAAGGACACCTGGAACTGCAACATCCGATCGGCGGGAATAATTTCTGCCTGCAGGCCAAAATTGCCTTAAAATGGCTAACTTTAAATAGCTCGCCTATAGCACTCCAATCTACAAAGCATTTGAAACAAATTTCACGCAGACAATTTTTGTCGCAATCCGGTATGCTGGCTGGCGGCACTTACCCGGCCATGCTGGCCCTGGGCATGCTGCGCCGTGCACCGGTCAATCCGCTGCCGCTGGAGGGCAATGGCGCAGGAAAACATGTGATCATACTGGGAGCCGGCCTGGCAGGGATGGCAGCCGCTTACGAATTGGGTAAACTGGGTTACCAATGCACCATACTGGAAGCCAGGAACCGTGCCGGCGGACGTTGCTGGAGCATCCGTAAAAATTCAACCAATACAGAAACAGGCAATATCACACAGACCGCCACCTTCGATGATGGACTCTATTATAATGCCGGCCCTTCGCGCATACCGCATCACCACCAGCTGACCCTGCATTACTGCAGGGAACTGAAAGTACCCATACAGGTATATAACAATGTAAATGAATCTGCCTATTATTTCAGCGAAGGAAAAGGACCACTCTCCAATAAAAAAATACGCAGCCGCGAAATACACAATGATCTAAGGGGGTATATGACGGAAATGCTGGCCAAGGCCATCGACCATAAGCAACTGGACCTGGCCATGACCAAAGAAGACACAGAAAAAATAATTGAATACCTGCGCGCAGAAGGTGGCCTTGACATCGACAAAACATACCGGGCCTCGGCGCGGCGCGGGTATGCAGTGTCGCCAGGCGCCGGCGAAAAGCCAGGTACTATCGCAAATGCTCATGCGCTTTCTGATATCATGGGTTCCGGGCTGATGGACCCTGATTTTTACAATGTAGCGGAATACACGTATGAATTACAGATGACCATGTTCCAGGCAATTGGTGGCATGGATATGATTGCCAAAGCTTTTGAAAAAGAGGTTGGCCAGCAAATAAAATTCCATTCAGAAGTAACCGCGGTAAAAAATACGGCCAGTGGGGTCAGCATCCTGTACAAAAACAAGGAGGGCGAACAACAGCTGCAGGGCGATCTCTGCATCTGCACGATACCGCTGCCGGTGCTGAGTAATATCGATCATAATTTTTCTTCCGATACCAGCAGGGCGATTGACTATATTGCTTATATCGCCACCGGCAAAATCGGGCTTCAGTTCAAACGTCGTTTCTGGGAAGAAGATGAACAGGTATATGGCGGCATCACCCATACCAATAATGAACTGACACAAGTGTTTTATCCTTCTTACGACTACCAGTCGGCAAAAGGAATACTGGTAGGTTATTATAATTTCAACGAAAAGGCAAAAAAGACCGGAGAGCTGTTACCCAAAGACCGGGAACAGCTGGCCTTGCAAAAAGGCAGCCTGATACACCCGCAGTATGCAAAAGAATTTGAAACGTCTTTTTCGGTGAGCTGGCATAAAACCCAGTACAGCCTGGGCGGATGGGCATTGTACTCTAATGAAGAAAGGCAAACCTACTATAAGGCACTGTTGCAGCCGGACAAGCAGGTTTATTTTGCCGGGGAGCACATGACTTACCTGAATGCCTGGATGGCAGGGGCTTTTGAATCAGCAAGAACAGTGGTGTCGGATGTACATAAAAGAGTGATGCAACAATAGAACGCGGATTAGAACACAGCGTAGTAAGATTGTTATGATAAATATGATTGCTAGTTTTTAACAGCCAGTAACAGAAATGAGTTTTTATCAGCTCAATCATAACAAGCAGTGTTCCATTGAAAATTATTTTTAACCAAAGCTATATTTTATGTCAAACAAAATGGATCGCCGTCAATTGCTGAAAACAGGCGTTTTAATGGCCGGTGGCTTATCTGTTGCTTCGGGTTGGCTGAATAAACTGGCTGCCGCGCCGGTTAATACCTGTTATGCAAGTGGATTTGTATCCGATGCCGCTGCGGTATTGGGCGCACCGGTAGAATTAAAGGCCCGGTTATTTGCCAATGAAAATCCTTTTGGCCCTTCATCAAAAGCCAAAGAAGCCATTTCGGCGGCCCTGGCGCAGAGTTACCAATACCCGTTTATGTATGCGCGGGATCTGTCAACAAAAATCGCAGACTTTGAAGGCCTGAAACCGGAGAACCTGATGATGGCGGCAGGATCCTCCCCTTTGCTAATGGCAGCTGCCATCCATTTCAGCCAGCAACCCGGCAGCAATATTGTAACGGGAGATCCTACCTATGAAGACCTTCCGCACAAGGCAACACTGCTGAAAACCACGTGGAAGAAAGTGCCGCTGACCGCTGAATACAAGCTTGACCTGGATGCAATGGAAAAAGCCATCGACGGCAATACCAGCATGGTTTATATCTGCAACCCGAATAACCCTACGGCTACGGTGCTGGAAACAGAAAAGCTGAAATCTTTTATTGACCGTGTGTCTACCCGTGTAACCGTATTTATTGATGAAGCCTATATCGATTACCTCGACGATCCCAAAGGAACAACGATGATCGGAAAAATAAAAGAAGGGAAAAATATTATTGTTGCCCGAACCTTCTCCAAACTGTATGGTTTTGCCGGACTGCGCGTTGGTTATGTATTTGCACAGCCCGACCTGATTAAAAAATTGTCTTTGTATACAGAGGGGCCTAACTCTCTTTCCACCACCTCACTGCACGCGGCCATGGCCAGTTACCAGGACCAGGAATTTATGAAGGATGCCCTGCAGAAAACAATTGCATCAAAGAAGTTTCTGTACGATACCCTGAAAAAAGAAGGATATGAGTATGTGCCCTCATTTACCAATTTTGTGTTGTTTCCGCTGAAGATGGACAGCCTTAAGTTTGTGGAGGAAATGGGCAAACGCGGAGTAGGTGTCCGTTCCTGGAAATTTAATAACAAGGAATGGTGCCGCATCAGTATTGGAAGAATGGATGAGATGGAGGCTTTTGCAACAGCGTTCAAGGAAATTTCTTAAGGAAAGCTGTAAGGTATAGGGCGTAGGGCTTCGAATGTCAATAGAACAAGGCAGGCATGATGGACGCGTAACAGATTTTGAAAGATAAATGGATAAAACAAATATGAAAAGATTTCTTACAGGCTTGTTTTTCGTGGCCGTTCATGTTGGTCTGCACGCACAGGATTCTTCAAAAATGCATGTTTTTAGCATGGAAGAATACGAAAAAGCAAAAACCTTTAAAGTAAAAGACCTTGACAACGACACCTATGTTAAATTTGAAAATACCTATGTGCTGGACCGTTATGAGGGCCGTAAACCCTATTTTATAACGGGAGATGACGGGCAAAAAAAACGCGTGGATATTTACCGGTTGCTGCTAAGAGAAGACAAACAGGAATTGGGTACGCTTATTTTTTATACCAATGAAAAAGGAACCCTTTATGAAGCCTGCCTGCCTAATTTCAGGGCCGGCGCCAAGGTTTGGGAAAAATATTTTGAAGATATCCACGCCATCGATAAAACCGAACCCAATTTCGTACTAAAGCTTTCTTACGTGCTCTCGAGGGAACTGGGTTTTCAATTGTATAAAGCCGCTAACCAGGGCAGGGACATATCCCGCGAGGCAGGCACTTATGGAATGGATATCTGCTTTCCCGGCGATGTGGAAGTGTCTATGTTTGATGGTAGCCATAAATTGCTGCGCGAAGTAAAAACCGGCGATCGCATCGTTACGGTTGACCCACTGACAAAAAAGGCTACCCCCACCGTGGTAACGGCGCTGGTTGCACACGAAGAGAAAAATTATGCCATTACCAACCTGCTGTTGCTGGAAGCCCGCGAAAAAAGCAGCAAAGCGGGAATGGAAATAAAACTATCGGCCAGAACCTTGTCTGCCACGCCCAACCACCCGGTGGTAACCACCGTGGGAGAAAAGAAAATGGGTGAAGTAAAGGAAGGCGATGAAATACTTTGCATGGATAAACTTGCAGGCAGTTATAGCCGCTACCTGGTATGGAGCAAAACAGAACAGGCCGGGGGCATTCAGAAAGTGTATAATATTGAAACAAACGGCGGTAGCACATTTGTACTGAACGATGTGATGGTGCTGCAAAAGCCGCTGAAGAAATAACTGCATCTTATTGCTGGTATAAGACAGGAACGGTAGCCTTAAACGCTACCGTTTTTGATCACATACTGTTGACGTCTTTTATAAAAAGAGCAGGAATGAGTATAAAGAAAACCCTGGCGCAATAATGAGAAAGGCGTCATGTATGTGATACGCAATATTATCGTTGATGAATAGGTACAGATAATGGCCGGTCCCGACAATCTATCCGGCCAGTTGGTTCAATGCCTTCACCAGCAGATCCAGCTCGGCAGGCATTGTATACAGGTTGGGTGTGATGCGGCATCCCTGCACATTGGCAGCATCGATGGCAACAGTATAGATATTATATTTTTTGAGCAGGGTCTCGGCAAGCAGGGCTGGTTTCATGTCTTTGATACCCACATTGGCAATGCCACAGCACCTGGCAGGATCAACCGGCGTATTGATGACCACGTTGGGTTTGTCTCGCAGCTTATCGGTCCAGTATTTTTGTAAATAGCGCAGCCGGGCTTCTTTTTTATCAGCTCCGATTTTCATAAAATAATCCAGGGCATTTACAATGGCCAGATCGGTGTGCACCGGGTGTGTGCCGGTATGGTTTAATCGGCCAATATCGTTTTCATCCTTTCCACTTTCTGCCAGCAGGGGCCAGATATGACCAGCATGGCCTTTTTTTACATACAATATGCCTGCGCCCAGGGGCGTACCCAGCCATTTATGCAGGCTGGCGCCGTAGTAGTCACAATGCAATTCGGAAATACTGTATTGAAAATGAGCAAATGCATGGGCACCATCTACCATTACCTGCACGCCTTTACTGTGTGCCATATCGCAAATCTTTTGTACCGGCAGAATCTGACCGGTAATATTGATCATGTGCGAAACCATTAAGAGCTTTGTTCTGGGCGTAATGGCGGCAGCATATAAATTTACCAGCTCTTCGTCTGAAGACGGGTGATTTGGAACGGATAATATTTTATTTACCACCCCGTACCTGGCGGCCACCTGCCTGAACATCAACAGCATCGATCCATAGTCCTGTTCGGCCATTATGGCCTCGTCTCCTGCCTGCCAGTGAAAACCGCCAATGATCATATCGAGCGATTCGGTTGTATTGCGGGTAATGATCAGTTCTTCCGGGCTGCAACCCGCCAGGGCAGCCAGCTTTGTTGCAATTTCTTTTTTATTGTCGAACTGCACGGTGCGCATATAATAAGAACCCTGGTAATTCACTTCGCGGACATGACCAATAAAGTTTTCCAGAACGGAAGCCGGCAAGAAATTATAATATCCATTTTCAAGATTTATATAGTCTGGCTTTAAATTGTATCCCTGCCGGATACCCGTCCAGAAATCTTCATTACCAGCCAGTTCAGTAGCGGAAAACCGGTTAAACCGGTTAACCCATTCGGTCATCGCATTGCCAGACAAAGGTGTTGCAAGGCCGGCCAAAGCCAGGCCTTTTAAAAAAGCTCTTTTATTCATAGCAGTGTTATTGATTCCTTTATTATTAAAAGATACCAAAAAAAGCCGAAGGCTGTTTATTC
>CAXTMV010000281.1:0-6947 GCA_964245425.1 uncultured Flavihumibacter sp.
CTTTCTCGGCACGCCGCTCGTCTTCGCCGGCCATTTCTTAAATAATAGGCGCCTGGAGTTATTCCATGAATCGACCTTATACAATCCTGCATTAATTTAACAGTCTATTATTTTGGTAGACTAATAAAACTACCGTAGTTTAGCTCCGGTATGTTCTATCATTCTCTCTTTTTGTCTTTTATTCATCAAAACATTGATTATGTCAGCAACTGCATTATTACAAAAGGAAAACAGCACCGTTCACGCCGAGGTGTTGAAGGCAAATGACACCTATACAAAGTTTTTCGGCAAAAAATCGGAACTTGGGCTGCCGCCCGCCAGGCGTTTTGCCATACTCACCTGTATGGATGCCCGGCTGGATCCGGCTAAATATGCGGGCCTGGCAGAAGGAGATGCGCATGTTATCCGCAACGCCGGTGGCAGGGCCAGCGATGACGCCATCCGGTCGCTTATCATTTCGCACAAGTTGCTCGGAACAAAAGAGTGGTTTGTTATTCACCATACCGATTGCGGCATGGAACTGTTTACAGACGATATCATCCGTAAATTATTATCGAAAAGCCTGGCCACTGCTACCGTTGACGCAAATGGCTGGCGCAACGTAGAAGAAAAAGGGGGGTCTTTCGCCGCCGATTTCATCGCTTTCCTGCCCTTCGCCGATTTGGCCGGCAGCGTGGTGGAAGACGTACAACGCATTAAAGATCATCCGCTGGTACCTGCCGACATTCCTGTGTATGGCTATATCTATGATGTAAAATCAGGAAAACTAATTGAAGTGCCTGCCGCTACCACCATCGGCGTAGCAAAATAAAGATTGTTTAGGATCCATTTCGCAAGCAGTTATTCGTTAATACCGGCATTTCCATGCCGGTATTTCAGTAATCCAGCCACAAGCGCTTTGCCCTTTAGCTAATAACGCATCCGGTTCTTCGCTAACCTCTTTTATATATTCCTGGTACTACTTACCAACTTCTTTCTTGTATTGCATCCGAAACAAGCCTTTGACGAAGACGGCTGTCAAACTATTATTGCCATTGACAAAGTTTTAATTAGACGCTCATAGGCGTTTGCTATTTATGCAACTTTACAGGGCATTGTTATGCGAATGCAAATTATCCGGCTGAATGAAGCATGGCTTTTGCTCCTCATTAAATAATATTGCAATAATCATCTGCTTACATATGCAATACACTATAAGACCAGCCGGACCGAAAGATTTCAATCCCATCTATCTTTTTATCTGCCAGCTGGAGGAAACCCATTTTGATCTCCGCACTTTTGAATTCATCTATGAGCAGAATACCGCTGATAAAAGACATCATTACCTGGTGGCCGAGTCAGCAAATGCAGAAAAAATGGGCTTTGTAAGCTGTCATACACAGTTTTTATTGCACCATTGCGGTAAGGTGGCGGAAATACAGGAATTATTTATCGCCGATCATTGTCGTAGCCTTGGCATCGGCCTGCAGCTTTTAAAAGCAGTTGAAAAGGAGTTGATAAACGACCAATGTGTTTCGTTTGAAGTAACCGCACAAAACAAAAGAGCGGGCACTCATTTATTTTATGAAAAGTCAGGTTTTACCTGCACCCATAAAAAATTTGTTAAGGTATTACCCTGAATTATTTTGGCCTGCTGTTCATTTTCCTGGCGTTTACCCGGATCCTGCGTTGTAAAAACTTGTATTCACCAACCAGTACGGGGAGCTGTTTAACCAGGACGGCATATTCCGCCGCCAGTTGCTCCAGGTTTTTAAGATCTGACTGTAATCTGTCAGCTTCCTGGTTGGTGGCAGCTGTCGCCCTTATACGATACTGACATTGAATAATGAATTTTTGGTGGACGGCCAGGCCGATAAATAACACTTTCCAAAGACTTATTTTTGACAAAAGAAATAAAACGCTGCATTTGCTGTATCAATAATGTGTTAATTCCGTATTACTATCTAACGCCAACGCCTATCGGATCCGGCAGCATTTGCCAGCATGCAGTAAAAACAGCGTTCACCCGTCTGCCGGCACTTAACACAACGGTAACATTGCCATAATATTTTCGTAATACAGGCGATAAACCTTTGGTCAAACTATCGCTGCGATGAGATTATTTGCCGGCCTGTCGTTATTATCCGTATTTTTTGTATCTGACCTGAACGCCCAATTTACAGCCGGTAACCTGGCTGTCTTCCGGGCAGACAATGCCGCTGCCAATAATACAGGCTTCAGCATTATCGAAATAAACCCCGTTACCGCCAACCAGGCTATTCCTGTTAACACTTTTACCATTAACAGCAGTTCCGGAACCGATGCACTCAGAACCTCCGGTAGTGCATCCAGCACCGGATACCTCGCCAATTCTAACGACGGCAGCCTGCTTTGTTTTACCGGGCACAACAGCACTGCCACCGGTTCCAATGCCAATACCATACTGGCAAGAGCTGTAGGCACATTGAATGCAACGGGCATTTTTTCACTGGCAACCACCTACAGCGGTACCAATGGTAATCAAACCCGTTGTGCCACCAGCTTAAATAATACAGACTGGTTTATTGCGGACCAGGGGGGTGTTTACAGCAATGGCACCACCGCTGCGAATCCGGCCGGCAACTTCAGAAGCATCAGGGCTTTTGGCGGAGCTATCTATATTTTTCAGGCCAGTGCCTCCAGTGCGCCGGTCAGCACTCTTTCTGCCGCTTCGGGAGGCACCCTCACCGGCCTGCCCGGCCTACCCAATGGAACCAGTTCTTACCAGGACTTTTACCTGCTTTCATCCGGCAGCAATGGCGCTGCTTTGGATATGCTGTACATGCTTACCGCCGCAAGCGCCACCAGTGGCAGCATTTTAAAATACTCGCTGGTAGCAGGTACCTGGGTAGCAAATGGAACCTATACAACCAACTTCGGTGGATTCGGAATGGCTGCTGCAAAATCCGGTACGGGCGCAGCATTATATGTAACAACCGGCACAGGCGCCACCGCTGCCAATAACGTACTTAAAATAATGGATGATGCCGGTTATAACACGGCCATGTCTGTTACAACAGCTAACAGCACATTGTTTAGCGCTGCAGCAGGCACAACACTGAAAGGAATTGCAATGGCACCAGTGGCAGTTGCTTCTCCGTCTGTTGTTCCAACACCTGCTTCCGTTGATTTTGGAACCGTCATGTCAGGATCTTCTTCGGCTACCCAGTCAATATCATTTACGGCCGCTCACCTGACCCCTCCGGCCGGCACATTAACCGTCACCTCTTCCAGTGCAGACTTTGAATTATTTGATGGCGTTAATTGGGGAAATACCGTTGGCCTTACTTATAGCGGTAATGGATCTGTTGTCGATAACCTGCTGGTTCGTTTTTCTCCGCATTCCGCGGGCGCATTGTCCGGCAGCCTTTCCATTGCAGGTGGTGGCCTTTTTTCGCCTGTTGCCGTTGCCGTTACAGGTACCGGAAATAATAATTTGTCTTTTACATTCAGCCCCGCCAATGCACCGGCCCTTAACCCACCTGATGTTTCAGGTACTGTTAACGATCCGGCCGATCCGGCTGCCACAACCGGCATCAGTGTTTTAGTTAAGGAAAGCAATGCCGATATACTTCAGAACGATTATAGCATCGCCGCTGCCAGCAGCAATCCGGCCGTGGTGCCGGTAGCCAATATTACTATTGGTAAAGCAGATGGAACGGCCATCATAAAAATTAACCCCACCGGTACCGGCTATTCGGATATATCAGTAACCTTAAACAAAGGAACCGATAGCCGCAGCCTGGTGATTCATTATGCGGCTTCCACCGCACCTTCTTCAGCTGCTAACTGGCCAACGGGTTTTGCCGATGCATCAGCAGCAATTGCCCTGGACGATAATTATATGGTGGTTGGCAATGATGAGAATAATTTCCTGTATGTATACACGCGAAATGCATCGGGCCTGCCATTGCAAATATTTGATTTCAATAATAATAACAACCATGATAATATATTAGGCCTCACGGATGGCAGCCCCGGCAACTGGAAAGAGCTTGACATTGAAGCCGCATCACCCAGCCCTGTTACAGCAGGTAAAAGCTACTGGCTGGGTTCTATGAGCAACAGCAGCAGCTTCAACAATAAGCCCAACCGTGACCGAATTATCGCCATCAATACCAGCGGAACGGGCGCCTCCACTTCTTTTAGCAATGCGGGTTATTTTGCCGGCCTCCGCCAGCAACTGATTAACTGGGGCAATACCAATGGTTACAACCTTACAGCCAGCGCGGCCGATGGAAAAGATCCTAAAACCATTGACGGGTTTAACCTGGAAGGAATGGCATTCGGTCCTGATAATACCACTTTGTACCTTGGCTTCCGCGCACCGCTGGTGCCGACCGGTAACCGCACAAAAGCATTGATAGCCCCCATCCAGGATTTCGAAAACTGGTTCAACAACGGATCGCCCGCCGGCAACGCCGTAATTGGCGCACCCATTGAGCTAGACCTGGGCGGACGTGGCATCCGGGACATCATTCGTTTATCAAACAACAATTACAGCATTATTGCTGGAAGCTATGACGGAACATCGCGCCCGGCCATTTTTCGCTGGTCTGGTATTGCGACAGATGCACCGCTGCCATTAACCAGTTTTGACCTGACCGGGCTCAATGCTGAAGCAGCCCTTGCCGTAAATGAAAACGGACAGGTTTCCCCGGGTACCATCCAGATCATTTGCGACAATGGTGACAATGTATATTATGGTGACGGCATTGCAGCAAAAGACTTGTCGCAAGACAACTATAAAAAGTTCTCCAGCCAGCTGGTGCAATCTGCCACTGAAAGCCTGTTGCCGGTACATTTTGAATATTTCAATGCGCAAAGGAATGCGGAAGATGTTAGGCTGAGCTGGCAAACAGGCAATACTGATGAAACAGCTTTCTTTGACATTCAGCGGTCAGACAACGGGTATAATTTCAAATCTGTGGCAAAAATGTCAGCTATAACCGGCCAAACAATATATGAATTTACAGATCCGGAAGCCCGGGTTGAAAAATTGTATTACCGCATCAATGCGGTTGACCGATCCGCTAAATCATTTCTGTCTTCTGTTCGCATTATTGCGGCAGTCGGCACAGTCGAACAGGCTGTTAAATTGTATCCCAATCCTGTTCGAAACGGATTGTTTACTATCAGTATAAACCGGCCCGGAACAAAACAAATCAGTATTTATAATAACGCGGGTATACTGTATAAACAGGTTGCATTCAACGGCGCAACCAAAGATATTTCTACAGAAGGATGGGCCAGGGGTTATTACTTTATCAGAATTACAACGAACGATGGCCGCATAACAACAGAGAAATTAGTGATAGAATAAGACAAAGGCGTTCTGGACTACAATACCCTATAAACGCTCCAGATGACATGCCTGGTGCTGACACTTATGTGATGGCATAAAGAGAATATGATCCCGCCAGTAAAATAGCGGGAGCATTTCAGTTCAAATAAATAACGGTTTTTAAAGGCTGCTAACAGGCGGGTCAATAATCATCAATCTGCTTTTTTTTCTGCTTTTTCCCCATTCTTTGTTATCTCGCCAGGTACAAATAGCACGCCTTTCGCAATGGTATGCCAGTCTTTCTTTTTCCGCAGCAGGAATTCGAGATCCATACAAAAATGTTTGAATTCCTCCTTTTGTGCATTTTGCATGATGGCTTTTGCCGATTTGTCTTTTTCGAGCGACATCCGCTGCTCATACCAGCCAATGGCTTCTGCTTCTTCGCAAAGCGAACTTATCATGCGGGCAAACGTGCGTACTGGTTCGCTTAATTCTCCTGCTGGTTCGTGGTATTGATCAAATCCCATAATGATTGTTTTATTTTTTTGATTGATTATTTCCTAGACAGTGGCCTGGATCTTTGCCTTCAGCATACGAGCTGCATAGGTATACCCACCCTCTGCGCCATCCACAAAATGAATATGACCGTCTTTCATATCGCGCACATAACAAGACATAATAACTGCATTGCTGACATGCAGGCCATAATATATCCTACCCTCCTGCTCCAGCGCATCGAGCGCGGCAATCAATGCCACTCTTTGCCGCCCTGTTCCGGATATCACCGTGTTTATTCTTCCATCCAGTACCAGCGTATCAGACATGGTCACCAGGTCGTTCAGGTATTTCTTTCCTTTGCGGGTCTTAAAATAAAGCGGACCCAACAATGTAAGTAACCACAGATAAATAATCTCCAGCGATCGTATGCGGCCTATTCTGACACGCATTTCCTTGCCAAGCCGGTTAAAGGTGGTTTTTAGCTTAAGCTTGGCGATAGAAACAGGATGTCTTTTATCGGCTGCGCCGTAGATATCATCGATCACTTTTAATACACGGCTAAAAATAATGTTTTGCAGTTCCGCATCCCTGGTTACCACCAGCAGGGTCACTACTTCATCCTTATTATCGGGCGGCGGTATCCTGTCCCACCGGCATTGCATACCCAGTAAATTCAATTCTTCTTCCTGGATAAGATGCCCGGACAGCCGGTATTCATTTGCTTTGATAACAGATTCTGCATATTGCAGGCCCATACCGCCAATAACGGGTATCGGGAACCGCTCAGAAAAACAGAATTTTGAAATGCTGAGCGCATGTCCCTTTTCATAAATTTCGCTAACCGCCAGCTGGCCAACCCGCAAATCGAGCCCAAAGTCTTTATTTGTACGTTCCTGAAATAATAATAAAGCCGGTAAGACCTTATTCAGGATGCGTGGTGGTACGATAAAAGTTGCTCCATCTCCACCAAAAAAAAAGGGTACTGAAATGTTCTCATTAAAGGCGAGGTTTAGTAAGGAGACGATGCTGCCGGTGGCTACCAGGTTAATGTCCTGGTGCAATCCTCTCTGAACCGCGGGGGTAGAACCCCTGATATCTGTAATGATCACATACCAGTCTGCAGGAACTTTTACAAACAACTCCCTTG
>CAXTMV010000282.1:0-6925 GCA_964245425.1 uncultured Flavihumibacter sp.
AGAGCACTTCCTTGGTAAGGAAGAGGTCGTGAGTTCAATTCTCATCAACGGCTCAGAAAATTGCTGGTTTTGTGATTTTGATATTGTTAGATTTGCGAACCGGAACCGGGTAGCAAGCATCGGAGGCAGGGCGGCAAGGAAATCCCAACATCACTGATCCCAGAATCAGCATGCTTAATACGGAATCAAATATTGTAAAAACACAACTTAAAAACCGATAACGATGTCAAAAGAGACTTTTAAAAGGGACAAACCCCACGTTAACGTTGGCACCATTGGCCACGTCGACCATGGCAAAACAACATTAACTGCAGCTATTACCGAGATCCTTTCCAAAAAAGGTATGGGTAACGTTGCTAAAAAGTACGATGAAATTGATGGCGCTCCTGAAGAAAAAGAAAGGGGTATCACCATCAACACAGCACACGTTGAGTACCAGACGGCCAACCGTCACTACGCACACGTAGACTGTCCGGGTCACGCGGATTATGTTAAAAACATGATCACCGGTGCAGCCCAGATGGACGGCGCTATCCTGGTGGTTGCCGCTACAGACGGACCCATGCCCCAGACAAGGGAGCATATCCTTTTGGCACGCCAGGTAGGTGTTCCGCGTATGGTTGTGTTTATGAATAAAGTTGACCTGGTAGACGATCCGGAACTGATTGAACTGGTGGAAATGGAAATCCGTGAGCTGCTGACCAAGAACGGTTTCGATGGAGATAATACCCCTATCATAAAAGGTTCTGCAACCGGTGCCCTGGCTGGCGATGCCAAATGGGTAGGTGCGATTGACGAACTGATGGATGCAGTAGATGCTTATATTCCCCTGCCTCCGCGCCCGGTAGATTTACCGTTCCTGATGAGCGTGGAAGACGTGTTCTCTATCACAGGCCGTGGTACAGTTGCCACCGGTCGTATTGAAAGAGGCCGTATTAAAGTTGGTGAAGGAATTGAAATTGTAGGTCTGATGGAAAAGCCATTGACCTCTACCGTAACCGGTGTGGAAATGTTCCGCAAGTTGCTGGACGAAGGTGAAGCTGGTGACAATGCCGGTCTGTTGCTGCGTGGTATTGAAAAAACCCAGGTTCGCCGCGGTATGGTACTGTGCAAACCAGGATCTATTACCCCGCACACCGATTTCAAAGGTGAGGTATATGTACTGAGCAAAGAAGAAGGTGGCCGTCATACCCCATTTTTCCAGAAATACCGTCCCCAGTTCTATTTCCGTACAACAGACGTAACCGGTGAGGTTACCCTGCCGGAAGGAACAGAAATGGTGATGCCCGGTGATAACACATCACTGACCGTAACGCTGATTCAGCCCATTGCAATGGAAAAAGGTCTCAAATTTGCGATTCGGGAAGGCGGACGTACGGTGGGTGCAGGCCAGGTGACCGAAATTATTAAGTAAGCAGTTAGCTTTTAGCTGTTAATTGGCTTAGCTTTTTGGGTTTTGCTAAATAATAAAAAAAGCTATCTTTATAAAATAATGCTAGAAGCTATTGGCCTCACCGCTAATAGCTTTTAGCTTTCTTACGGGCATGGTGCAACGGTAGCATACGGGTCTCCAAAACCTTTGATCTGGGTTCGAATCCTAGTGCCCGTGCGGAAGAAATGTGGATGATGTGATGAAGAAAAATGTACGAATAGGAAGAATATGATAAATGCGATACCTGCATTTGCAACATTCTTTCCTTTAGCACGCCTCGTCAGCACATTAGCACATTAGCACATTTATCACACTAATCACATTTACTAAAATGAACAAGGTTACAGCCTATTTCAGCGAGTCGTACAAGGAACTGATAGAGAAAGTTACCTGGCCCACCTGGAGCCAGTTGCAGCAATCGACCCTTATTGTACTGGTGGCTACCCTGATTATTTCCGTGGTGGTGGGTGTTATGGACGCCGCTTCCAAGGGTGTTTTAACGCTTGTTTACTCATTATTTAAATAAGGGTAATCATGGAAAATCAGACTACAACACAACAACAGGAAACCAAGTGGTTTGTGCTGCGCGTAGTAAGCGGAAAAGAACGTTAAGTGAAAGAATACCTCGATAAAGAGATTTCGCGCGGTGGCTGGACGGATATCGTAAAACAGGTTTTTTTGCCGGTTGAAAAAGTGTATAAAGTACAGAATGGCAAAAAAGTAATGCGTGAGCGGAACTACTACCCCGGTTATGTGATGATCGAGATTTCAGAAGGCAAACTCAGCGATGATCTGCGCGACACCATTAAAAATACCAACAGCGTTATTCATTTCCTGGGCAAAGAAAACCCGATTGCCCTGCGCAAGGCCGAAGTGAACAAAATGCTGGGCAAAATGGATGAAATGGCCGAGGCCGGCGGCGTAAGCATGAGCGAACCCTTTATCGTAGGTGAAACCATCAAGATAATCGAAGGGCCGTTCAACGATTTCAACGGTATCATTGAAGAAGTGAATGATGAAAAGAAAAAACTGAAAGTAACGGTGAAAATATTCGGCCGGTCTACCCCCGTTGAACTGAACTATATGCAAGTGGAAAAAATAAATTAATGGGATCTTAATACCCCCGCCCGCACGCTACAGTGCGGGCTTTTTTTTGCCCCGCCGGCTCACAAACCTTTTTTGGGGCCTGCCAAGGCCATTACTATTTTGAAAAAAGCCCGGTATTGACTACTTTTGTTGCATTCAATCCTCTGGAATGCGCTCCTGCTGAAATCTCTCTTCCTAGCTTGCCATACGCCCTTAACCTATTATCGATTACAGCTATGAGAGTTGCACATTTGGTCATAACATACACAAATCCGCTGCAAACCGAAAGGATGATCCGCCGGATGCAGCATCCTGATTTCGATTTTTATATTCATGTAGATAAAAAGATTGACATCAGCTCCCATCTGTTTCTCGCAAGAATGCCCAATGTGTTCCTTATCAAAGATCGGGTAAACGTAATCTGGGCTGGATATAATACCGTAGAGGCAACCCTTCGCTCTGTAAAAGAAATATTCAGCACCGGTAAGCATTATGACTATGTGCACCTGATGAGCGGCCAGGATTACCCCATCAAACCGGCGGCTGCCATCCACGATTTTTTTGTTGCCGGCCAGGGCCGGGAATTTATGGAATTTGAGCATTTCGATAAATGGGCCGATGAAGCCTACCCCCGCATCCGCGAATACCACCTGACCAATTATAATTTCCCGGGCCGCTACTATTTTCAGTGGGCGATGAACAAGTTCCTGCCCGAGCGCAAATCGCCCCTGGCTATGGAATACTATGGTTCTTCCATGTTCTGGGCCCTTACCAGCAATTGCCTCCAATACATCATCGACCTGATGGAACAGAATGCCCGTTTCAGGCGTTTCATGCAGTTTACCTGGGGCTCCGATGAGTTTTTATTCCAGACCCTGGTGCTGAACTCTGCGTTTAAAAAGAACGTGGTCAATGATAACCTGCTTTTTCTAGACCGCGACAAGGGCGCATCGCATCCTAATATTATAACATACAATCACTTACATAAATTACTCAGCTCCCCCAAGCTATTTGCCCGTAAGTTTGACCTGAGCAGCGATTCCATCATTATGGACCAGCTGGACAGGCATATGAACGGGGAAGCCCTGGCGGTGGAGACCCTGCCCAGCCTTTCTGTAAGTGCATAATTTTAGCAGCTAAAAATATTGCAGGCTAAAAATATTTGCCTACTTTTGCTGTCCCAAAAATAGTTCTTTCTGGAAATTGGATTTGGGAGTGACGCCCTTTGGCGCCACGTTAACACCAAAATTGTAAAAACATGGCAAAAGAAATTTCAGGTTTTGTAAAGCTGCAGTGCAAAGGCGGACAAGCCAATCCTGCACCGCCCATTGGTCCGGCCCTTGGTTCAAAGGGTGTAAATATTATGGAGTTTTGCAAACAATTCAATGCAAGAACCCAGGACAGGATGGGAAAAGTACTCCCGGTATTGATTACCGTTTACTCCGACAAAAGTTTTGAATTCATTATCAAAACACCGCCCGCAGCCGTTCAGCTGATGGAAGCTGCAAAAATTCAAAGTGGTTCCAAAGAGCCAAACCGCAACAAAGTAGGAAAGGTTACCTGGTCAAGTGTTGAAGCCATCGCCAAAGATAAAATGGCTGATTTAAACTGCTTCACCGTAGAAAGCGCTATGCGCATGGTAGCCGGTACTGCCCGTAGCATGGGTTTAACTGTTGACGGTAAAGCCCCCTGGGAAAATTAATTAACACTAAAATTTTTGAAGCTATGGCTATCACTAAAAAAAGGAAAGTTGCAAACGCAAAAATAGATTCCAGCAAAGCATATACATTAAAAGAAGCTTCTTCACTGGTGAAGGATGTTAACATCACCAAATTTGATGCGTCTGTAGACCTGCACATCCGGCTGGGTGTAGACCCTAAAAAGGCCGACCAGGCCGTACGCGGCACGGTTACATTGCCCCACGGAACCGGCAAAACCAAGAAAGTACTGGTGTTGTGCACCCCCGAAAAAGAAGCGGAAGCAAGAGCAGCCGGCGCCGATTTTGTAGGGCTGGATGAATTTATTACTAAAATTGAAGGTGGCTGGGTAGATGTGGATGTTATTGTAGCCACCCCCTCGGTAATGCCAAAAATAGGCCGGCTGGGTAAGGTGCTGGGTCCCCGTAACCTGATGCCCAATCCTAAAACCGGTACGGTTACCAACAATGTAGCCGAAGCGGTAAACGAGGTAAAGGGCGGTAAAATAGCCTTTAAGGTAGATAAAGCTGGTATTATCCATGCCTCTATCGGAAGGGTAAGTTTTGGCGCGGAAAAAATAGCTGCCAACAGCCAGGAACTGATCAATGCGATCATCAGGCTGAAACCATCTTCTGCAAAAGGCACTTACCTGCGCGGCGTAAGCCTGGCCAGCAGTATGAGCCCCGGTATTGCAGTAGATACCAAAACATTTATACAATAATTTACCCATCTTTTCCTTTTCCGGTTTTACCGGAATAAAAATAATGTTATGACTAAAGAACAAAAAAACGAAGTAATAGAAGTACTGAAAGGGAAGTTTTCCCAGTACTCTAATTTCTATATTGCCGATACCGAAGCCCTGTCTGTAGAACAGGTAGGTACTTTGCGCCGCGCTTGCTTTGATAAGAATGTAGAGATGAAGGTGGCCAAGAACACCCTTATCAAAAAAGCACTCGAATCACTGGATGGCCAGAAATACAGCGGCGTATACGAATCGCTGCATAAAGTAACGGCCCTGTTGTTTTCAGACAACCCTAAAGAGCCCGCGCTGATCATCAGCTCTTTCCGCAAGAAAAGCAATGGCGCAAAACCTGAACTGAAAGCCGCTTTTATCAACGGTGATGTATATACCGGCGACAGCAGCCTGGTAACCCTTACCAAGATTAAGACCAAGAATGAACTGATAGGCGAAGTAATCGGATTGCTGCAATCGCCAGCGAAACGTGTACTGGCTGCATTACTGCACCACCACGAAAAGCAGGCCGCAGGCGTGGAAGCAGCAGCACCCGCAGCCGAATAAAAAATCACATTGTCACATTTATCACATTAATACTAACAATTTTTTTAAACCATCCTCCGGAGCCATAAGGGCTATGAAGGCGGAAAAAATTACATTACCATGGCAGACGTAAAAACATTAGCGGAACAATTAGTAGGTCTTACTGTAAAAGAAGTACAGGAACTGGCCGATTTTCTGAAATCAGAATATGGCATTGAGCCCGCTGCAGCAACTGTAGTGGCCTCTGCAGGCGGCGATGGCGCAGCAGCAGCCGTAGAAGAAAAAACAGCTTTCAACGTGATCCTGAAAAGCGGTGGTGCTTCTAAACTGAACGTCGTTAAAATTGTAAAGGATTTAACCGGTCTGGGTCTGAAAGAAGCCAAAGAACTGGTTGACGGTGCGCCCAAAGCAATCAAAGAAGGCGTAACAAAGGCGGAAGCAGAAGAACTGAAAACCAAATTGACAGAAGCAGGTGCTGATGTTGAAATTCAGTAATTGTCCTTACCTATTTTGCAAAAAAGCTGCCTCCGTTAAAGGGGGCAGCTTTTTCATTTACAGGCACACCCCCGGCGGCTCCTTGGCCCCATGCCCCACTGGCCAGTCGGTTTTGTTAGGCTGGCCCGGGAGGACACCGGGCCAGGAAGTGGCTGTTGAACTTTTAATCCGCCTGGACGTTATATTCAGTAAGACGGAATAACTTCAACCAATTGCCTTTATTTTTTAACATTTTTTTAATATTTCAGGTGCCGGGCTGGGCAAAAGATAATTGAAAGGCGCTGCTTTTGTAATAATGTTTTCCGTACATTTGCAATCCATTTGTACAAATTGGTTAGCCCGGGTATCTAAATCAATGGCCATTTCTATAAGTAATTCATAATTAATATACTGAGAATCATAACAGATTCTCCGGTATTTTTTTGTCTATAGGCGAATCATAATATTTGAACAATTTAAAACCGGTTTTAAATAATATGTCTTCAACAAAATTGCAAAGCAGGATCAACTTTGGTAAGATTAAAAACTTAGCAGAAGCGCCTGACTTACTGGAAGTTCAGATTCAATCTTTTAAAGAGTATTTTCAGTTCCTCCACGTTACACCATTGAAGAGTGTAACGAAAGAGGATTGACTTATGCGGTGCCTTTAAAAGCGACACTGCGTTTAACTTGTAATGATGAGGAACACGTAGACTTCCAAACCATTGTTCAGGATGTATTCCTGGGCAATATCCCTTACATGACCCCACGCGGTACTTTTGTTATCAATGGTGCAGAGCGTGTGGTGGTTAGCCAGCTGCACCGTTCGCCCGGTGTATTCTTTGGTCAGTCCATTCACCCCAACGGAACAAGGATTTACTCTGCAAGGGTAATTCCGTTCAAAGGTGCGTGGATGGAGTTTGCAACAGATATTAATAATGTGATGTATGCTTACAT
>CAXTMV010000283.1:0-6918 GCA_964245425.1 uncultured Flavihumibacter sp.
ATTATAAACACAAGATCGATGACCCTAACCTGGACGTGGACGAAAACAGTGTACTGGTGCTAAAAAATGTAGGGCCAAAGGGTTATCCCGGTATGCCGGAGGTAGGCAATATGTCGCTGCCGGCCAAATTGCTTAACAAAGGCATTACCGATATGGTGCGTATTTCGGATGGAAGAATGAGCGGTACTGCCTTTGGAACCGTGGTACTGCATATTTCGCCCGAAGCGGCCGCCGGTGGAACCCTGAATATTATTGAAGACGGCGACCTGATAACGCTGGATGTTCCCAACCGGGTATTGCAGGTAGCGCTGTCTGATGAAGAGATAAACGCCCGTAAAAAAAGAAAACAGCCAACGGTACAATTCCAGGAGAGAGGGTATGTGCACCTGTACCAGCAGCATGTTGAACAGGCCAACCTGGGGGCTGACCTTGATTTCCTGCGGGGCGGCTCAGGCAGTGAAGTAACAAAAGACTCGCACTAATGTATGGTAAGGTTAAAATAAAAGAAAATGTCTTTTCAAAATAAAACCGCGATTGTAACCGGTGCGGGGCAGGGAATCGGTTTTGAGATATGCCGGCAGTTACGGGCCGAAGGTGCCCGCGTGGTATTAAATGATGTGGATGAAGAAATGGCCTTCGCGGCCGCTGCCAGGCTTTCGGGCAATACGGCCAATTGTATGGCGGTAGCCGGCAATGCCGGGCAGTTGGATTGTATCAATGATATGGTAACCGCCGCGGTAACGCAATTCGGGTCACTCGATATTGTAATTGCCAATGCCGGTATCACCCTGTTCGGCGATTTTTTTACCTACACGCCGGAAGCTTTTTATAAAGTGATGGAAGTAAACCTGGGCGGTAGTTTTTTTCTTGCCCAGGCGGCGGCACGGCAAATGAAAACACAGGGCGGTGGGGGCGCGCTGTTGTTCATGTCTTCCGTTACAGGTCACCAGGCGCATAAACAGCTGGCGGCTTATGGCATGACGAAAGCAGCACTGGAAATGCTGGCCAAAAACCTGGTCATAGAATTATCGCAGTATAATATCAATGTAAATGCCATTGCTCCCGGCGCCACACTTACTGAAAGAACCCTGGAAGACAAAGACTATCAAAAGACATGGTCTTCGCTGACGCCAATGGGCAAGCCTGCTGCAGTAGCTGATATTGCTGCAGCTGCGTTATTCCTGGTGTCTGATAAGGCAAAACATATTACCGGTCAAAGTGTTGTTGTAGATGGCGGGTGGACTTGCGTAAGTCCGTCACCGTTCTGACTCGCCTTTATCTTTTAAATCTAGTATTTTGAGTGATTTGCATCCGGTGCCCGTACTTGCACACAGTTGTTTTTTAGGAGAAAGCCCCTTATGGGATGATGCGCAGCAACTGATTTGCTGGGTGGATATTGTTCGGGGAGAAATTCACCAGTATTCCCCGCAATCAGAAGAACATACGGTTATCACAACTGGCCAGATGGTGGGCGCCATCGGCCTTTGTGACAATGGCCATTTTATTGCCGCTTTGCAAAACGGATTTGGTTTTATTGACCGGGCAACCGGGCAGGTACGGATCATACAGGATCCGGAAGCGGGTCTGCCAAACAACCGGTTCAACGATGGAAAGTGCGCCCCCGACGGTCGATTCTGGGCGGGTACCCTTTCTTTTGATGAAATAAAAGGAGCCGGCAGTGTCTATTGCCTGCAACCAGGCATGTCCGTTATAAAGAAGATGGAGCATGTAACCATCTCGAACGGCCTGGCATGGAACGCCAACCGCAGCATTATGTATTATATTGATTCTCCCACGCAGCAGATAGTAGCTTATCGATACGATGCCATCAGTGGCAATATCAGCAACCCCCAAACGGTAGTAACGGTGCCCGCAGGCGAAGGTGCGCCGGATGGGATGACCATCGACACGGAAGACATGCTTTGGACCGCCTGCTGGGGTGGTAGTAAGGTGGTGAGGTGGGATCCGCATACGGGTAAAAAATTGCTGGAGATAATGTTGCCGGTATCGCATGTTAGCTGCTGCTGCTTTGGCGGACCCCTGTTACAGGATTTGTATATCACTACTGCCGTTAAAGACCTTAGCCCGGCGCAATTAAAAGATCAACCCCTCGCAGGTAAATTGTTTGTAGTAGAGAATTGCGGGTTTACCGGTTTGGCTACCAATTTGTTTACGGTTCAAAAATGACAATGCAATAGTCAGTCATTCGCCACCACTGATTAAAAAATATAAGGCTGCAGGAAAACAGTGATGGTTGGGAGACTAGGTTTCTAAAGGCGCCGTCTGAGCCACCCAAAAAAGAAAGGTGGGTCGCCCTTTTGGGCGGCTCACCTTTTACTCAATACAACGTCTTAACATCCGATAGAAATGTAGGCGTAAGGATTTCATTTCCACCTGTATCACATTCACCACATTTTCATATGTTTCATCCCTGGATCAGTCGGGCGATGCCGTATGCACAAGCCGCCGCGGCCGCGCCAATCAGCATCACCCGAATGGCGCCCCACCAGGGCTGCACGCCGGTGATCCTGCTTTTAAAAAAGCCAAAGATAAACAGGCAGCAAAGTGTTATCACCGCGGATATTTTTAAACCGGTGACGCCCTGTTGCACAAAAAAATAAGGACTTAATGGAATAATACCTCCTACAACATAAGCGGCACCAATGTTGAAAGCGCTTTTGCGCGCGCGCTTTTCATCGGGTTTATCAAGCCCCAGTTCATACTTCATCATGAAGTTCACCCAGGTCTCCTTGTCTTTTGTCATTTCGTCAACCGCCTGTTGCTGTACGGCTTCGCTGAGCCCAAGATTTTGAAAGAAGATTTTTACTTCCTCCTTTTCTTTTTGCGGTACCGTTTCTACTTCTTCGTATTCCCTTTTTAATTCACTGTTGTAATGATCCATTTCTGTTTTTCCCGCCAGGTAACCGCCCAGGCCCATGGCAATGGAACCGGCGGCAATTTCAGCAATGCCTGCAATAATGATCAGGCCGGTACTGCTCACGGCGCCGCTCAGGCCTGCCGCCAGTGCAAAGGGTACAGTGAGGCCGTCGCTCATGCCGATAACGATGTCGGTGAGCAGTGCAGAACTTTGCAAATGTGTTTCTGTATGCGTGTGGTTATGAGAATCTGGCATGGTGGTTCTTCCATTCTATTGTGTACTGCAAGATAAGAAAACAACCTGCATCAGCGGATCAGCAGCAGCGCACCTTTTTCCGTCTTCGCCGGGGAGCCGTTAAACTGGTAGGCGCAATACCATACAAATCCGCCAGGGGGTTGGCGGGTACCTTTATACATACCATCCCAGCCTTTTGTATAATCGGTGGTTTCAAATACTTTTTCGCCAAAGCGATTATAAACAGCCAGCCTGAATGCCAGCGGCAGGCCATATACAACTGGCTTGTACGTATCATTGTTGCCATTGTGATCGGGGGTAAAGGCATTGGGAAAGTGAATGCCGGTTGTGCAGCCCGCTGCCACCGCCACCACCAGGGTATCCGTTGCCATACAGCCATTGCTATTGGTAACCTGCAGCCAGTATTTTCCGGGCATACTAACGGTAACGAATGAGCTGTTGCTATTATCAAACCAATGATAGGCCGGCCAGTTGCCGAGGGCGTTTAAAACAACCTGTTTCCCGGGGCAGGTACTGGCTTCCGGATCAAGGAAACCTGCCGGCAGGGGATAAATGTTTTTGACGGTAACCGTGTCACGCGCAATGCAGCCGTTGGCAGCTGTTGCCTGCAGATAGTATAGTCCGGCCTGTGTGGCCGTATAGCCGGGCCCGGTAGATCCATCCTGCCAGGCATAACCGGTAAATCCTTTTGGGGCAGTCAATACCAGGCTATCGCCTGCGCAAAAGCTGGTATCCTTGCCAATATGGATCGCCGGCGCTTGCTTAACCAGCACCCGTAAAGTGTCTACCACCGTGCAGCCACTGGCCACCAGCGCCACCACGGTATAGGTGGTATCCGCCACCGGCCACAGGCGAACCGTTGCATCATGATTACTGCTGATATTATAATCAGGGCTCCAGGTATAGCTGATAAAATTGCCGGGCGCCGTGGCGGACAAAGTATCGCCAGTACATTTCTGTAAATCGGGGCCCAAATCAAACGGAATGGCAGGCGCCTGCGAAAGCAAGATGCTGTCACTGAACTGGTTGCCGCAATAATCGGTAGCGGTTACAAAATAACGGCCTGGGTTATACGCCGTCAGCATAGAATCAACTGACCCGTCATTCCAGCGGTAAGAGACAAAACCTGCTCCTGCGTTCAATTGTAAGGTGCTGAAGCTGCATAGCATGATATCCGGCCCCAACTGAATGCTGCCCCGTGAATGGAGAACGGAGAGGTGCAGGCTGTCGCGCAGGGTTCTGCATCCTGTATGCAGTGTGGCATACAATGTAAGGGGACCGTTGCCGGATGGAGTAACCGTAATGGTGGAATCATTTATAACAGCGATGGTTCCCTTGCCGGAATCCGATAAATACCAATTTGGAACAGCGGTACAGCCGGGGCTGCGTTGCAGCTGGTAAGTTACCGGATTTATTAATGAGCAAACCGTATCAGCGCCCGACAGCTGTATGGTATCGCAAAGTTTGCAGGTATCAACCGGCAGGAAAGCAGAATCACATTTTACATACAGGCAAAAGGTATTGCTGTTTACCGAAACAGGTGTAGCAACGGTGATACTGGTAACCTGTGGCTGAATGGCTTTTGCTGCAAAGCTGCCGGCATTGCTGCTATACTGCGCCGGCAGTAATTGAATATCGGTTGGCTGCGCAACGCAATTGCCGGCATTGCCAGCAGAATCGAGCTGCATGATATCCGACTGCAAGGGAGGGGCGGTGGTTTCAATGGAAAAACCGCCCAGGTAAATACCGCTTCCTGCATTGTCGAGCGAAGTAATCCATGTTAAAGGCCGGTTGTATTTTTTTGTCCATAAAATGCCGGTGTTCAAATTCAGTTCCTGTACAATAAAGTCGTAGTAAATGCCGCCAAATATTCCAGTTGTAAAACTGAACAGGTTTCCCTTGCTGTTCAATACAGAACCTGCCCAGCCGGTTTCTTTAACGGTACCAAAAGGCTGTATGTATTTTGAATAGCTAATGTTTCCATTGAAATCGGTACCCAGGAAAACATGGTCTGTATAAATGCCGCCTGCATCCTGGCGGCGGCGGCCATCAACAAGGTATCCCTTTGCAGATATCAGTACGCCCAGCCAGTTTTCATCTGCTGATTTGTAGGTTTTTGACCATACAATACTGCCGTCGGTCTTATTCAGTTTTAACAGGAACCCGGAAGCGCCATTTGTAGCGGTGCTATTGCCGCAGATAATTAATTGGTTATTGTCTTCTGCCAGGGCGGTGGGCGTTTCAGATCCCCGCTGATCATAATGGTTCAGCCATATTAAATTGCCAACAGCATCCAGTTTACCTGCCACCACATCATCGTCCCTGGTAATGGCCGTTGGACTATAAGTGGCTCCCCCGGTGAAATAATAGCTACCGTCTGTAGCCTGGAGAATGTCTGTGCCGGAGGCCAATGCAAACGGGATGGCCAGCTCCGTTGACCAGGTAATATTGCCGGCAGGGTCTGTTTTTACCAGGTAGATTTTTCCTGTTCCCACACCGGGTGTTCCATTGTGACCGATCGAAATATAACCTTTGTCTGCCGTAGGCTTTGTTTTATAAAAGGCCGATCCGGAGTTGCTGCTGTATTTTTTCATCCACTGCACATTGCCGGCGACATCTGTTTTCAGCAAAGCGGCGTCAAAAGTGGTATTGCCATTGTCGATAAATGCCTGGGTCTGGATGCTTCCCCCGTCGGCCGTTTGCCTGATGGCCTGTACACGGCTGTTGGTGCCGGCCGCATAAGATTTCTGGAACTGGTATTGCGCACGCCCGCATTTATCGTTTACATAGACCACGGTGCTCTTCGCTGCCGAGCAAACGCCGTTGCCGGTTACCAACTGTATCGTGTAGGCGCCAACGGTAGTAAAAGTGTAAGTAAGCGTGTTGGCCATACCGGCCGCTACGCCGTTCACCAGCCACTGGTAGGTTGTTTCACCCGTTCCGGTACTGGTAAAATTAACGGCTGTATTAACGAGGGTAGCGGTGGTGGAAGCGGTGAAATCGGTTGTAACGGAACAGGTATAATGAACAGTATCTGTATAGGACTGCTGGCAGCCGGTGGCGGTTTGGGTAGCCAGCAATGTAATGGCATCATCGCCTGCAACCGTACTGGTATAGGAAAAATTCAGTGCCGTGCTTTGCAGTACGCCGTTTACCAGCCATTGGTAGCTGCTGGTGCCTGCACTGGTGTTGCTAAAATTTATGGCGTTGCCAGCGGCAGCGGTGGCGGCAGATTTGGAAAAGCCGGCCATTACCCCGCAAACAGCATTGATGGTAACGGTTTTCACGGCATCATCGCACAAGGCATTCCCAGAACGAGCAATCAATTTTATGGTATAGCTGCCAGCTGCGGGAAAGACATACGTAAAATTGACCATGCTGCTTTGCTGTATGCCGTTCACCCACCATTCATAACTGGCAGCATTAACCGAAGTATTTATAAATGTGTATGGGTTGCCGGCGATAAAAGGGGATGCCATATTGGTAAAGCCGGACAGCACCGGTGCGGGACAGGGAGCCATACAGGATTTACAGGCCAGTAGGCTGTTACGTATGTTCTGAATAAACCAGTTCATCCGATCGGCCTGGCCCTGCGTAAACACTTTCATGCAATTGAAATTGCCATAGTCCATATAATCCTGGGTAAGATCATGCTGGTCGGTGGCAAAGCCCGACAATATATCTGTGCTGCAGCTATTGGCCGAACTGGTGCAGGAAATACCTGCGGTGGATTGATCGGGTGGGGTGTCACATACATGGTCGCCGTCTGAGGTACAATCGTTGTT
>CAXTMV010000284.1:0-6890 GCA_964245425.1 uncultured Flavihumibacter sp.
TAATAAAATAATGTATAAACCAACTTTGATTAAGACTTAGCTAAGTTCTTTTTCAGCAGGCGAAAAATCGTGTAGAGTAAATGGCAGACAAAAGAAAGAATGGGGCAACGGCTCTTTTAAATCAGTACACCAGAGCTGGTGTGTTTGTTTTCATTTCTAACGCAAACATACAACGGCCTATTGCAGCCCGCAAATCTAAATAAGTCCTGTTTTAGTATGCTAAACCAGTAGGGAATCGCTGTAAACCCTTTACCATAAAGGGTTTTAACAAAATCTTCAAATGACGCCCAACGCCCGGACGGGGCGGTAAAAAGCATCAAAAAAATGCAGAAAAACTTTCTTTGACAGAAAAAATGTAGAAAAGGCAACCATGTATTACTGTTAGAAAAGCTGTTGCCTAAGTACTTTTTTACTAACAGCCGTTTGTGTGGCTGTCAAAAAATAAGTGTTTTTCCCTGCGCAGGAAAAATAAGCCGGAATTTGGCTGTATTGAGCTGCAGTAATTCTTTTTTTATAATTGCTTCACGGTTGCCACCGGGTTTTTCGTGCGTAATTACGACCGGAAAGTTTTTCATAGTACCCAGCCCTGCCAATGCTTCCAGTGAATTCATTTCATGTAACAGCAGGCGTGGTGTAAGGTGCCCGAATAAAAGTTTATCAGGCTGTTCGTTGGTAAAGGAAGTTTCAATAAAAATGGCTTTCAATTTTTTTTCTTTTAACAGCGGCGCTACCTGCAACCAGAGTGCATGTAAATTGTCGGCATGCTCCATGGTATCAGCCCCCGTATCGCCCAGGTACAATAAATAAGCATCCGATTGCCGTACCAGGAAGGCCGTGCTTTTATATGGATTTGCATGACTAAGGTAAAACGGTGTTACAAAAAAATCGGTCTGCTCAACCGCTGCTTCCTGCCCGGGCGTTAAAACCTTGTAATGGTATTTTTTTAGCAAGGGTGCTTCTCCTTCATCGGCAAAATTGGCCCAGCTTTTCCAGCTGAAATATTTTTCTTTCAGCACATCGATGCAGAAAGACAATGCATAAATATTTTTTGCAGAATCGTCGGGCGAGTTAATGATCAGTCCCGCAACATGATCCAGGTGCGGATGGGAAATCAAATATCCCTTGATATCATTTTTCAGCACCGTTGCTTCGGTGCCGGCCAGTGCACCCGAGCGGATTGCTTTCTCTATGCCATCGTGCAGGGTGCCCGCGTCCAGGCAGATATAAGTACGGCTGCCTGTGGCAGCCAGCAGGTAAGCAGAAAGATTACCCTCGCTGCTGCCGCCTTCTACCCCCAGCGGAACAATTTTAAAAGAAGATTTGGTCTGTGCCGATGCTGATGCCAGTATAAAAATGCTGACGTACAGGAATACTGTTGCTTTATATAGGTTCATGAGATCAAGGTGACAAATGTGATTACTGTGGCAAATGCATTTGCCGGGTTAGCCAGTTCTGTAGCAATGCCATATTACCGTACTAATATAATTCAATTGCTTTTACCAAACTTGCCTGTAGTGGCTGGCGGGTTGCTTTTCCGTATTTTCCTTAACAGGCTGAAGGCAATGATTACCCACACAACCGCCAGGCAGAACCCGCCAATGACGTCCGTTGCATAGTGAACGTTCAATACAATCCTGCTAAGGCCAACGGCCAGCGGGTATAATAATAAAACAATCGTAAAAAGTATTTTGCCCGCTGCCGGCCAGGTTGTTTTATAGACCAGGTAAACGAGGATGCTGAAAAAAATAAAGGAAGAAAGGGCATGCCCGCTGGGGAAGCTGTAACCGGAAACGCCGGTTATTACGGGTAATGCCGGCCGGTGCCGGTGAAAAACCTGCTTCAGGGCAAACATGAGGGCCGTACTGCTCAAGGCTATAACGGCAATATCAATGGCATATTGAAATTTTTTTCTGCTGACATACCATGCTACCAATACGAGATACGCGGGCAATAGAAAAGTAGAAGAACCAAAAAAAGTAATGCGCTGCATGGCGGCTACCAGCGGCGGGGTCGCATGCAGCGCAAAAAAATGAATGGTGTTTTTATCAAAGGCATCTTCCGGCCTGTTTACCGCGGCATATACAATAAAAGAAAACAGCGAAAGGCAGCACAGGAATACAATTCCTATCACCAGTATTTCCAGCGGAACCAGCTTTAACAGGTGCTGCACTCTTTTTTTCATTCTTATAACGATTGCCCTTGCTCAAATACGGACCTGCTATTTGGAACTCCATCTAAACCATTTTATGCCTATTGCACAAAACACGATTGCATAGCCAATGGTTACCAGCAACGCAGTAGTATCGTTCAGGCCAGCATGCTGGTTCCATAAATGTGGCTCCATGCCCGAAGACAATATTTGCTTAACCGTACCGTACGGCGACCATTTAACAGCCTCTTTTACCTTGTCGCCCAAAGCGCCCAGTTCCGCAAACATACCGACCATTATAAAAGCAATATAGATAAGCCTGCTGGTAGCATTTACCGTTTCAGCATTCTTAATAAACCCCACAATGGCCTGCCCGATGCCGAGGTACAAAGCACCGCCAATAAATGCCATAACAAAACCCAACAGGTAACCGGTTGGGCTCAGGCTGATATGATCCTCGTAATATCCGCCCACAAATACAACGGTGGTCAGTAATACGATCATGAACAACTGCACCAGCAGCCGGCTCGCCATGATAGACCAGGCCGTTAACGGTGCCACCCGCAGGCGCTGAAAAATATTTTTATCACGATCACGGGCAATCGCATTTGAATAACCCATGAGGCCAATGGCATTTAAACCGATGGTGATACTATTGGCCAGTACGAAGGGCCCACCCTTAATGGGAATAAAGCTTTTCCAGGTAAGCAGGATGGTAATGGGAATCAGTAAAATAAGAACGGCAGATCGCCTGTTGCGCCACTGTGTGGTAAAATCGGCCCTTAGTAAAGACGAAAGAACCCTGGCATTGGATGGTATGGTAGCTGTTGACATATAATTATTTTTTTTCGTGAGTCGTGGAATGGTAGTCATCAGTGGATAGTCATTAGCCGGCAGGTCATTGCGCCGCATGTGTACGACGGATGGCCATCAACTGATTAAGATCGCACGGTGCGGCCGGTGAGCCCGATAAATACATCTTCCAGCGTAATTTTTCCTTTGCGTGAAACGCTGATGACTTCCGGGTCGTTCCGGTGTTTATCGATTAAAATTTCTGGTGTATCAATCGCAATGATCTGCCCATGGTCGATGATGGCAATGCGATCACAAACGGCTTCCGCTTCCTCCATAGAATGGGTGGTCAGCAACAACGCATGGTTATTGCTGCGCAGGCTCTCCATGCGTTCCCATAACTGGCGCCTCGATTGCGGGTCAAGGCCGGTGGTGGGCTCATCCAGCAACACAAGTTTAGGATTGTGTATCATGGCAATTACCAGCGATACCCGTTGCTGCTGTCCGCCCGATAACTGGCCAAAACGCTTTTTAGCCGCATCCTCCAGCTTTATATTGGTTAATATATCCTGCAACCTTTCTTTTGTGAGCGTTACGCCGTGCAGGCCGGCATATAATTGCAGTATTTCAGATACGGTTAGTTCAGGCTGAAAATTGGTGGACTGTAATTGTACACCCAGGTTGGCCCGCGCCAGCAAGGGCTGCTCTTTTGCACGGTAGCCGGCCACCGTTATATTGCCCGACTGCGGCCGCAGCAACCCTTCTATGGCGCTTAAAGTACTGGTTTTACCCGCGCCGTTGGGCCCCAGTAAACCAAAAATTTCGCCTGCCTTTACGTGGAAGGAGACATTTTGCACGGCCTTAAAAGAGCCATAACTGACATGTAAACCTTCTACCGCCAGTACGGTCTCGCTGGATGAATATTGCATAGTGTTTGGTATGAAGTTGGAACTCAAATATTAAATATACAGGCTAAGTTATCTGATTTGTTCTTTGCGGGAAACAGTTTTATGCCATCGATATTTATTTTACCGGTGAACGGCGGATTAAGCCGGTAAAAAAGGAAACCCTGCTGCAAAAGGGGCGGAACGAAAATTTTTACATACGGCCAACCAGGGTTAACTGCCCGCAAAAGGGTAAAAAATGCTAACATTGTATAGTAATACATTCAATTAATTAATCTTACTGCCATGCAGAGTGCCTCCTTTCTGTTTAACCAGGAATTGCCCTGGGAAGATCTAGGCAATGGTGTGCAACGCCAGTTATTCGGGTACGACGATAAAGTAATGATGCTGAAAATAAAATTTGAGAAAGGGGCCGTGGGAACTTTGCACAGCCATCCCCATAGCCAGGTAACCTATATAGAAAGCGGCGCATTTGATATGACCATTAACCATGTTACCAAAAGAATTAAAGCTGGCGACGGTTATTTTGTGCCAACGGACCAGGCGCATGGTATTGTTTGTATAGAAGCAGGCATGCTGGTAGATGTGTTTAGTCCGCACCGCGAAGATTTTTTGCCGAAATAACGCTGTTTTCATTTCTTTCAGTTCAACAATTCATGGTTTGTTTGCGCAGCCGTTGCTGCAAAAACCACCAACATTCGAATGACGAACGGTCGAACTGAAAACTACAGCGACGAACGTAAGGTTAGCTTGAAAGGAATGGCAATATGTTCTTTTGCATTGGTGCGTACCAGTTCTGCGGCCTTTTCACCCATCATCTGGAAGTCGGTGGAAATAGTGGTGATGCCGTTCAGGATGATCTTTTTCATGGGCGTTTCATTGTAAGAGATAACGCCCACTTCCTTGCCTACCTGCAGGCTGGTAGCCAGTATCTTTTCAATCAACAGCACCAGGTCGTTTTCCATCAGGTTGATATAGGCTTCTCCCTCCTTCACCGGTTCAGCTGCAATATCGTGCACCACTTTGCTGTTAAAAGCATATTGGTGACAGAACCGGTAAAACCCTTTTAATATCTCGTTGGGGTGATAGGTATAAGCAGGAAAAATGATCTTCAGCGTATGGTACTTGCTTAGCTGTTCCAGCGCCTGCTCCAGCGCATCATAGATGTCTTTTTCAAAATTTTCGTAGATGGCGCCATATTCGCCCGCTACGCCGGGTACCAGTATGTCTAAGAGAATCAACTTCTCTTTCGGCAGGATGTTGATGATCTCATGCGCATTTTCACCGCCCTCCATAAAATGGGGGATGATGACATAATGAGAATAGTCGTCTTTTTTATTCAGCAGTAATTTTTTAAAAATAGCAAAATCATTGTTGTAAATATAGAAATCAACGGAGGCCGTTTCACCCAGTGCCGCTACAAACGCATCGTAAATGATTTTTTTATGCGGACTCAGTTTATTAAACAACAGGAATATTTTTATCTGCGGGTTCAGTTCGGTGGTCTTCACGAAATAGCCCTTGCCCGGCACAGAGCCCAGCACACCTATCTTTTTTAAATGTTTGTAGCCCTTTTCCGCAGTATCCCTGGAAATTTCAAATTCAAAACTCAGCTCATTGATCGAGGGTAATATTTCATCTTTATGAATTTTGCCGGCGGCAATGGCACTTATAATGGCATTGGCCAGTTGCAGGTATTTGGGCGTAGCAGAGTAATAATCAATAAACAGGTGTTGCAGGATGGAATCTTTTTTCATATATGGTTGCCAGGCAGGGTGTTTTATATTGAGGTTGTAAATGTAAGTGTTCCGGAAAATATTTCTCATGCAATCGTTCCCGGCCGGTGACCCCTATCGCGCCGGTAAAACATTCCTGGAAATGCAGGTAAAAATAAATAGAAAAAGCATGATGGTACATGATGGGTTAAATGCCGCTATCTACTACATTTACGCATCATTTTGCTGGCCATATTGAAAAAATAGTAAACATGGGTGTCATCTTAGGCGTTATTTTTCATTTTATCGGCGGCTTTGCCTCCGGTAGTTTTTATATTCCCTACAAAAAAGTAAAAGGATGGGCCTGGGAAAGTTATTGGATTGTAGGTGGGCTTTTTTCCTGGTTGATTGTTCCCCCGCTGGCCGCCTGGCTCACTATTCCGGGTTTTGCAGATATTATCAGACAAACCAGTAGCAGCGCTATCGGGCTGGCCTATTTTTTCGGACTGTTATGGGGCATCGGCGGACTCACGTATGGCCTGGGCGTGCGTTACCTGGGCGTTTCATTGGGCAGCAGTATTATATTAGGTCTTTGTATGGTTTTTGGTGCGTTGATACCTTCTATTTATTATGATTTTTATCCAAAAAAAGGAAAGGATACTTTTAGCATGCTCACGGGTTCTGCCTGGGGCCTCACCGTACTGGCCGGCCTGGCGCTTTGTGTGCTGGGTATTGTTTTTTGTGGCAGGGCCGGCACTATGAAGGAAAGACAATTGTCTGCAACCACCGCTACCGATCCGCACGGTACAAAAATAGCTACCGAATATAAGTTCGGGCTTGGCTTGCTTGTTTCCGTTGTATCAGGTGTATTGAGCGCCTGCTTTAATTTTGGCCTGGAAGCCGGAAAGCCCATGGCCGAAACGGCCAACAGGCTTTGGAAAAATGCGCATCCTGGGCAGGGCGCGTTCCTGTTCCAGAACAATGTTACTTATGTAGTGGTGTTATGGGGCGGACTGACCACCAATTTTATCTGGTGCATGATCTTAAATGCACGCAACAAAACCTTTGGCGATTATACCAATACAAAGACCCCGCTGTCGGCCAATTATTTTTTTGCTGCCCTGGCGGGTATTACCTGGTTTCTGCAATTCTTTTTTTATGGAATGGGAGAAAGCAAACTGGGCAATGGCGCCAGTTCCTGGATACTGCATATGGCATTTATTATTCTTACGGCCAATATGTGGGGTATCTTATTAAAAGAATGGAAGGGCGTTAACAAAAAAACAACCGGCATGATTGCGATGGGCATTATCACCATTATCATATCGG
>CAXTMV010000285.1:0-2758 GCA_964245425.1 uncultured Flavihumibacter sp.
CAATTCTTCTGCCAATATAACCCTTTATATAAAATTTTGTTAAGCGAAAACACCCAGTACCATACAATAAAACCATGTATTATGCAGTTTAATGAAAGAACACGAGCATTTAAAAATCCACCCATGAAACCAGCAGTATTACAAATACTTGCTATTATATTTTTGTTCATCCCTGCAGTCTCCTGCAAAAAGAGCACGACCGATACCGGTGCGTCGCCGAAAAGCAAAACCGTATTACTGACACAGGCATCATGGAAAGTTCAATCCGTTGGAATTGACCAGGACAAGAACGGCGTAGCTGAAACAGATGTTACCAGCAATGTTCCGGCCTGCCAGCTTGATAATGCATACACATTCAACGCCGATGGTTCCGGGCAGATGGATGAAGGAGCCACCAAATGCAACAGCACCGACCCGCAAACAAAACCGTTTACCTGGTTATTTAAAAGCAGTGAAACGGTACTTAGCGGAACCTTCAGCTTTACCAGCAACGATGCCACTATTCTTTCAATGAACGATACCAACCTGGTAGTTACCTACGATGATAACCTGGGAACGACCACCACTTATCATTTCCTGGTTACTTTAAAACATTGATTCAACTTTTGATTTCATAAACAACCAACAGCCGCCTGCTATTCTTAGCGGGTGGCTCTATTTTTAAAGTTTTATCTCTTACGTTCAAAGTTTTTGGTTCCTTAAACGAACTTAAAACCTACCCTTATAATTTATAACTCCTAAGAGAGGTACTTGCCCACTATCGGCATTCTTCTGCCCACACCAAAAGCCTTACAGCTGACCCTGATGATGGGGCAGAACTGGTTTCGTTTGTATTCATTGGTATTAACCAATTTCAGGATCCTTTTAACCAGCGCTTCCTCCATGCCCATGGCAATCATTTCAGCCGGCCCCTGCCGACGTTCAATATACTGGTACAGTACCTTATCCAGTAATTCATAGTCGGGCAGGCTGTCACTGTCTTTCTGCCCCGGCCGCAGCTCCGCCGAAGGAGGCTTACTGATAATATTGGCCGGTATGATCTCCCGGTGCCGGTTTATGAACTGTGCCAGCGCATATACCTGAAGTTTATATACATCGCCCAATACACTCAGGCCGCCTGCCATGTCTCCATACAGGGTACCATAGCCGGTAGACAATTCGCTTTTATTAGAAGTATTCAATAATATATAGCCGAATTTATTGGCGATGGCCATTAGCAGGTTGCCCCTGCTGCGACTTTGTATATTTTCTTCCGCCAGGCCAAAGGGCAGATCTTTAAAAAGGGGTTTTAATTCTTCGGTGAAAGCACTATAAATGTTTTTAATGGGCACGATATCATAAGGATTACCCAGGTTTTTGCTTAATTGTACTGCATCGTTCACAGAATGGTCGGTAGAATATTGCGAAGGCATCAGCACCGCCCTTACCTGTTGGGCGCCCAAAGCTTCGCAGGCCAGGGCCAGCACTACCGCGCTGTCTATGCCGCCGCTGCTGCCAACAATTGCTTTTGTAAAGCCCATTTTACCAAAATAATCCCTAATGCCCAATAGCAAAGCCGCATGGATCTCTGCAATATTTTTGGGTGCCGTTAGGTAACTGATAATGCTGGAAGGGTCATTGATCTTCGACACGCGCATATCTTTGTCCAATGTGCTGGTAACGGATTGCTGTACCAGCGCCTGGTTGAGGGCATCCTGCTGCAGACCGATGTTCTTACCGGTTTTGGGTACTGTTACCACCGCAAAATCTTCTTCAAAATATTTTAGTTCTTTGATAATAGTACCCGTTGCATCCATCACCAGGCTACCACCGTCGAACACAATTTCTGTTTGAGAACCCACGGTATTGCAGTAAAACATGGGGATCCCATACTTTAGAACATTTACGCGGATAACCTCCTTCCGGTCATCGTCGTGATCGTAGTCGAACGGAGAGGCAGAAATATTGAGCATCAGGTCGGGTTGCTGGCCCATCAGTTCATCCATCGGGCAAATGCGATAGAGCGGGTTATCACCCAGGTTCCAGATGTCTTCACAAATGGTAAGGGCTATTTTTTTCCCCTTAAAGGGGATGACATTCCAGTGGTAGGCGGGCTCAAAATAGCGGTATTCATCAAACACATCATAGGTAGGTAAGCAGGTTTTCTGCACGGTGGCCTTGATCTCTTTTTCATATAAGAACCAGGCGGTATTAAACAGGTCCTTACCCTGCGGGGCAGGGTTGCGCTGGGGGCAACCCACCACTACGGCAATGGTATCGGCCTGTTCTTTTATGATATCGATGGCGGCGTAACATTTATTCATGAAATCGTTGAACTCCACAAAATCACGCGGCGGATAGCCGCAAACACATAATTCCGTGAACAGGATAAGATCGGCACCTTCTTTTTTTGCCGCTTCTATAGCGCCGGTTATTTTTTGCAGGTTGCTCTCAAAATTGCCAATATGGTAATTCTGCTGGGCCATGGCTATCTTCATAGAGCAAATTTACGAAAGAGATGGTGTGATTTGGGGATTTGGTGGTTTTGTGATGGCGTTTGCCACGCAAAAGCAAATCACAAAATTGCCCAATCAGAAATCCCCGGGGTTTGGTACATTTACAACATTATTCATATCCTTTCGTTCTACCCCCATGAACAGATGGCTTGTTTTTTTTGGAATCCTGCTTTGTCTCGGCAGTTGTAAAGGCCGGCATACGCCGGACGTATCGGGCATTAAAGTAGAGGCTGGCATTGGGCGGTTCGATAAGGATTTTTTTG
>CAXTMV010000285.1:2768-6832 GCA_964245425.1 uncultured Flavihumibacter sp.
TTTGCCGCAGATACCAGCCATATCATCAGCAGCCTGGAGGCCGTACAAAAAAAATACCCTTACTTTTTCACTGATTTTATCCAGAACATTGTGATCGGCGGCAGCAGCGATACCTTGCATGATTTGCCGGTGTTGCTCAGCACCTACATAGATCACAGCAGACCTTTGTACGACTCTGTACAGAAGAAATTCGGCAGCCTGGCCAACGTAGAAGAACAGTTGCAAAAGGGCTTTCAGTTTATCAAATATTATTATCCCGATTACAAACTTCCCCGGCCCATTGCTTATTCGGGCCTGATTGGCGACCCCTCGGTAGCGCTCACCAAAGATGCATTGGCCATCGGCCTGCAAATGTACCTGGGCAAAAATTTCAGTGCCTATAACACGCCCGAAGCAATCGATAAATTTCCCCAGTATATCAGCCGGCGCTTTGAACCGGAATACATAGCCGTAAACTGTATCCAGAACATTGCGCTGGATATTTACCCCGAAAAGCCAAAAGGGCAATCGCTGGTTGAACAGATCATTGAAAAAGGCAAACAGTGGTATATGGCAGATCAATTTCTGCCATCGGCAGCAGACAGCCTGAAGACTGGGTTTACACAGGCGCAGCTGAACTGGTGCAAAAACAATGAAGCATTGATATGGAATTACATTATACAGAACAATGATATCTATACCACTGACCCTTCTACGATACAGAATTTTATAGGAGAAGCACCTAAGACAGATGGCATGCCCGATGCCTCACCAGGTAATATTGGCCAGTGGATTGGCTGGCAGATAGTAAAGACTTTTGCGGATAAAAGCGGTCTTGATTTACCCCAACTGATGCAGACAGAAGCAAAGAAAATTTTTGAAACAGCCAAGTACAAACCGCGATAGGACCTGCCTTCCGGAGGGTCAATAAAAAAAGGCCCGGACAGGCCTTTTTTTATTATCAATTTATTTTTTTAAGCTGCCTGCATTGCTGCGGGCTTGCGTCCCAGTTGATACATCATTCTGAAATGCGAAGCCAATGAACCGGTAAAAGTGGAGAAAGTATTATAAGGCAGATCAAACTCTTCACATGTTTTCTGCACAATGCCACTGATGGCCGGGTAATGTACATGGCTGATGCGGGGAAACAGGTGGTGCTCTACCTGGTAATTTAATCCGCCTACATACCAGTTGATAAATTTATTCCTGGGGGCGAAATTGGCCGTGGTCTTTATCTGGTGAATGGCCCATTCATTTTCTATTAATTTATGTTCCATACCGGCGGCGGCCTCAAATTCTACATGTTCAACCACATGTGCCAGCTGAAAAACAAGGGCCAGCGTTAAGCCCATGGCCACATGCATGCATACAAAGCCGAGCGCCCAGGCACCCCATCCCACAAAAGATACAGGCAGCGCTACATAAAACACCGCATACAATACCTTGCTGCCCCAGAAAATGACATGCTCCTTGGTGCTCATTTTTTGCAAAGGAGTAGTAAATACTTTCTGCTGAAAATATTTATTGAAGTCCATAATGCCTACCCAGGCAATCGAAGAAATGGCATACACGAGTACAACATAAATATGCTGAAACCGGTGGGCCGGCACCCATTTCTGGGAGCTGCAATGGCGCATCAGCGGGCTTTTGGCAATATCATCGTCCACGCCGTCTACATTGGTATAGGTATGGTGCACAATATTGTGCTTGAATTTCCAGATAAAGGAATTACCGCCCAATGCATTTAAACTCAGCCCCATCAGGTCATTCAGCCATTTTTTGCTGGAGTAACTGCCATGGCAGGCATCGTGCATTACGTTAAAACCGATGCTGGCCAGTATAAAACCAAGCAACGCGCAGAGCGTTAATGCCAGTGCCGCTGGCAGGTGAACTGCCAGCAATATTATATACAGGGCAATGGCCGCGGGTACCAGCAACAATGTTTTGCTGTATAATTTCCAGTTACCGGTCTGCTTAATATGGTTGGTGCTGAAATATTGGTCCACATTAGACTTAAGTGCATTGAAAAACACTTTGTTCTTATTATTGAAGGTTACTTTAGGCATTTTAAAGAGGGTTTTACCTGCTGGGATGAACTTATTTTGTACAGGCCACCTGGCCAGGATTTAATGATTAATACGAAAAATATACACCTGATATTGCCTGCCGGAATTAATAAAGCCAGAAGGGCTGCAAGATAGGTGATTTAGGCAGAATAAAACCGTGTGCGGCAGGGATTAGCGATTTCTTAAGATTGGTCAGCAGCCCGGGGGCTACCCATTGATTTTTTCCCTGATCAGCTGCCGCACGGCCTGTAGCTGGCTGATGTCTTTAAAAGCATCCTTGGGCACCAGGAAAAAAGAGCGCGCATCAAAATAAAGGTGAAAAAAATGCGGGCTTTCAATAAAGCTGCTGAAAGCCGTCCATGGCCATGCTTTGGCAAACTGCTGGTTCGACAATTCCACCCCTTCTTCTTCAAAGCGGATGGAAAATTGATCCTGGAAAGTGGCTTCTCTTTTATAGATACTGGCCGGTAAGATCCGCCAGATCACCAGCATCAGCGAAAACCATAAAAAAGAGAAAATAAGAAAGGATAGCCCCTGTATTTTTTTAAAAGCGAATAAAATAGCGGTCACAATTGCAAATACATTTACCAGTATCACCAGGATCTTTATTTCCGGTTTAGAAAGAAAGTGGTACCGCAAAGCCTGCAGCACCTGCTTTTTGTCATATCCAAACTGTATGGTCATGGCAGGTAATATTATTATTTACGGGCCATAAAGCTAATAACAGAAAAGCAATTTCAGGCGTAATAATTTTCCCTGCAAGAATAGGTTGCAGCTGGGCAATACCCTGGTCGTACCCTGTTGCGGATACCGCGTTGCTGCAACCATATAACCGGGTTAATGATGTCGACGCTCAATTTTGCAGATAAAACAGCCAGCGGCTGCATTGCGCGCATGCAGGTAATGGATGGAGGACTGGGCGGCAAAAACAGCTTCAATCAGGTCTTCAACATCGGCTTCACCTACCAGCTGGCTATACACCATGAAATTCGCGGTATTGTATCCTATCAATGATAAAGGAAAATTAGTTTTGTCTGCCTTGATGGCAGCGGGAAATCGGTGTATATCCTGGTACGAGACTGTGGGTTCAGCAGAAATAAATACAGGACCTGTTTCGGCAAACAGGCCGGGCTGATCAAAAGGAGAATAGGCCAGCAGGATTCGTTTATCCCTGCCCGGCAGAAAGGGCTGAAGGGACTGCCTGCACGGACCGGCCCCGGTGGCGACCTGTTCAATTGTTTCGTTACCAAAAGCGTCTTTCTTATTTTTCCGGACCGTATCTGCTGTTTCGGCCGAAAGCGGGATGATGGTGAAATTTCGCATAGTACAATTTTTTGTAAAACTGTATTTTTTTGGGATGGCCATCAACCCGTTTCTTGCCATTTTGCGAGCAAGATGGAATGTTAAAAAAAGAACAAACCCGGCAGAGGGGTCTGCCGGGTCATTTTATTACTGAACGGTTATGATTATCTGATATCCCTGCAATGGCTATAGTGATGATTAGCAGCCTCATAAGGGCTAAGCGCGCGACTGCAGGAAGTAAATAAGGTGGCTAGGGTTACAATAAGGAGGATTGTTTTCATGGTGGTTTAATTTTTCGTAATGGTAAACGCGTAATTGTTGCATAAAGTATTTTGTAGGAAAAATAATATTTATTCCCTGTTAAGGGTTTTTAACACCTATTAAAGAAAGCATTGTCCAAGCAGGGTAAAATACATTGGTTAACCATCGATTTTTTGTCCTGCTTGCCCGGCATACCTTTTATAATAGCCAGGCGCTCAGCCGCTTTTTCGCCGCTAAACTTGGAAGAGACTTTTTTTTAATTATTTTTATCCCCTAATTAAACTAAAAATCAACTTATGAAATTAATTAAAGCATGCGCAGTTGTACTAAGCATGGCCACTCTTTCTGTTACTACTTATGCCCAGCGCATCAAAATGATTGAAGGCGATATTTCCGCATTGCAATCAGAAAAAAAGATCAATACGCAGTTTACCTATGATCATATGAGCGTAGGTA
>CAXTMV010000286.1:0-6812 GCA_964245425.1 uncultured Flavihumibacter sp.
GCACGGCGACCATAGTTGTCATTATAGGTGCTGTTGAAATGGATGTCCGAAAGCGATTGCAGCCCGAGTGCGCCCTTGGTATCATCGAGGTTTTTTTCATGCCGGTTGAAAAAGGCGGGCAACTGCTTTTTTGCCTGCTCCAGGCTGGTACCGGGTGAAAGTCTGACGTAAGTATTCATAGCCCCCTCGAACATGTTCCATCCGTTCATATCTTTCTGGATAAAGCTGTGTTCGATGGTATTGTATGAAATAAGATCGGTAAAGCCCAAGTCGCTGTTCTGCTGCCAGTCTTTGACGATGCCGGCAACGGATAAGGTCAGCGAATCGAAATAGATGAGGGAGCGTCCCATCCAGTCGGATGGACTACCCTGCTGAAAATAACGCTGTGCCTGTGATTCGGTGAGCACAACGGAGAACGGCGATTTCAGGGCCGTTGCGGGATTGCCCGTCAGCCATTGATAGTGGAATAGTTCAAAGTATTCGGGATCGATAAAGGCGATGTGCTGCCGCTCGCCATCCAGTACGCCGGCAAAAACACGGGCAGGCTTACCTGTATCGGGTACCGTTACCCTGGTATCCTGCGCATAGATGCCTGCAATGGTGCTGAAGCTGGTGGTTTCGCGTCGCAGGTCGGCAGCCAGGGGCGTGGGTACGCCTGCGCCGTCGTGCTGATTTCCATTCATATTGGTCATTGAAACCACTACGCGGTAGATCTTATCGCTATCGGCATGGAAGCGGTCATAGCTGAATTCAAAGCTAACGTACAGGTAGATCACCAGGCAGCAAAGAACGCCCAGGGTAAGGCCAAAGATGTTGATAGTGGTGTTCAGCTTATGCTTGCGGAGGCGACGCAGGGCGAAAAGCAGTTGTTGTTTTACCATTTGCAGTTGGATATGCTTTTATCCTACCCAAGATAGGGCCATTTTTGAAGCCTTTTGATAATCAGATCTTTATCATTTGCTGAACGAATAGGTTGTCCTTTTATGATACAGTGAGTGTGCGGTAATAGATTGTTTGCGCTCCACAATGAATGACAGATTGGTATTGCAGACAACTTTACTGCGGGGACGATTTTTCTCCCAAAAACCCGGGGCGGACGCTATCAGGTCTGTTTTGATCAGTGAAACTTTTCGGCAGCGCGCCGGTCGGAAAGATGCTATAGGCCAGCAAATAAACTATTTGAACATCCCCGGAACCAATGACCAAAAAAATGACAGTGGTAGGCGTAGTCAAAGATTATCATTTTGAATCAGTGAAAAAAATGATCAAACCACAGGTGTTTTGCATGCGCCCGCAATTACCAATGGAAAGGTTTGTATTGCGGTTGATTCCAACAAATCAACCCGCTATTACCAGGGCCGTTGAGAAAGCACATCGTTTGCTATCTCCTGACCCCCTTTTGATTATACTTTTCGCGCAGACGTATTAAAAACTATGCCGGCTTATCTAATCAGTATGGCACCGCCCAGGCTTCCATTTCATTCATATAAGTTGCAAACTCTGCTGTATTTATGACTGAGTTGATGGAGGACAAACTATTACTTCACTCGTTTTAAATGGGGAACCTCAACAGGCCGTAAGAACATTAAAAACTTACTTGCAATTATTAACCATTAACATGCCTGAACACATCAATCTTCGCCAGCAAAACAGGCGGTCAGTGGCTAATAATCCAGGTAATGTTTAGTCTTTCTGACTCATCCAATCAAATTATCAGATTTATGCAGACCAACTGCCATTTATCGATATTCAGTTGCCAGTTTCAGCACTTATCATTATATGCAATTTGTTTATCATAGCACTAATGTCATCCATGATTTCTATAGCGCGTCTGCTAAGTTTCAATCTTACATCTAATTCTTTTTCCTCCAGTATAATTCTTTGAAGTTCTTTGAACATCACCTCCATTTCGACAACGCGAAAACTTAAATCCTGCAGTCGTTCGGGTGTGGTCATATTGATGGCTTATCCGCTGTTGTGCTCAAATGTAGAACAATTGATACAATTAGAGTGTCGGTATAATGAATAAGAAGTAATGAAAATGCCTAAAATTTAGTATAATATGCATTATGCCGGTTTATTTAATTATCTCTAACGCCTTTGGTAAATTATACGCAACTTTTCCAGTAATTGAACAAACTCGCAAAAACAACGTGGCGTATTTACTGTGTTGATTAATAAGTGGCTTAATTATCTAATCGGCGCATATAGCGAGGGTAAAGCATATATTGGTAATCGACGACAATACTGCCATTCTTGATGTGTTTAATATTTTACTGTCCGACATTTACGACGTTACTTTAAAACAGGAAGTAAAAAATATTTTCAAACCAGTTGACCAAATTGCGCCGGACCTGATTGTTTTAGACAAAACTTTATATAAAGCGGATGGCTGCGATTATTGCAAGCAGCTCAAAGCTGATCAACAATACCAGGGTATACCAATTGTCATCATTTCTGCAAATAACACTTATCAAAGATTTTGCCTGGCAGCAGGGACCGATTAATTTGTAGAAAACCTTTTCAAACAAAAGAAATACCGGAAATACCGGATAATTATTTTCCTGAATAAATTTCCAGACGCCTGCATTCGCCCGAACATTGTTCATAATTGCTACCTTGTTCTTCCGGCCCTGAATTTGAACCCATAATATAATACTTCCGTTATTCTTCTCATAATAACTACCTTGTACCTTGAAGGTTAATACTTATTTCGTGGAAAATAACAGCAGCAATAATTCGCCAAAAATTACTGAGAAGTTCGGCCGTGAGAAATTCCTGATTACCGGCATTGGTGCCTCCGCCGGAGGTATAAAGGCGTTGAAGGAGTTTCTAAGCAATGTTCCGGCAGATAGTGGTGTCGCTTATGTGGTCATACTGCATTTGTCACCCGAGTTTGAAAGCAAGTTGTCGCACATTCTGCAGTCGGTTTGCGTTATACCAGTCATCCAGATAACAGACGAAAAGTTGCCTGTGCAGCCCAACCATGTCTATGTGATACCCCCTAATCGTTCCCTTGCCATGATAGATGGTTACCTGCAATTGTCAGCAAGAGAAAGTTATGAAGAAAGGCGTGCACCGATTGATATTTTTTTTCGTACGCTGGCTGACTCTAATGAAGGCAGAGCGGTGGCCGTGGTGCTTTCCGGAACAGGTTCAGATGGATCGATGGGCATGAAAAGGGTAAAAGAACGTGGCGGAATTGTACTTGTACAAGATCCGGATGAAGCGGAGTACGAAGATATGCCGCGCAACTCCATTGCGCAGGGCATGGTGAATTTTGTATTGAAAGCCGGGCAAATGCCTGGACAGATTATTCGGTACAGCGAGCAACGCAGCCAAACACATATAGCAGTTGGAAACGATGAACCCTCGCCGGAAGAAGAGCATGAAAAAGCACTTCGGGAAATTTTTACCCAGTTGCGGGGCAAAACAGGTCATGACTTTTCCAATTACAAACGTGCTACGATTTTACGGCGTATCGAAAGAAGAATGAATGTGCGTGAAATAAAAGACCTGACTGCGTATGCAATGATTATCCAGCAGGAGAAAGACGAATCGGTGTACCTGCTCAAAGACCTCCTTATATCTGTTACCAATTTTTTCCGCGACAAGTCTGCGTTTGAGGCGCTGGAGCGCGATATTATTCCGAAAATATTTGCTGGCAAAACGTCTAAAGATGTTATTCGGATATGGGTGGCCGCCTGCGCTACCGGAGAAGAAGCTTATTCTATGGCCATGCTCTGCGCAGAACGGCTCAGCAATATGTCTGACCCCCCTGTTATTCAAATTTTTGGTTCCGATATAGACAACCATGCGCTCAATACAGCCAGGGAAGGGTTTTATACAAATGCTGATGTGGCGGACGTTTCACCAGAACGGCTCAGAAAATTTTTTACCAGAGACGGCGAGGGCTTCCGCATAAGGCGGGAATTGCGGGAAACTATTTTGTTTGCCATGCATAACATTCTTAAGGATCCTCCTTTTTCCCGGCTTGACCTGGCCAGTTGCCGTAATCTGCTAATTTATCTTAACCGGTCCGCGCAGGACCGTGTTATTAATACCTTTCATTTTGCACTCAACCCCGGTGGCTATTTATTCCTCGGTTCTTCAGAGACAATTGATGGCAATACCAATATATACGCCACGATAAACCGCGAATATTGTGTGTTTCAAAGTCGTGCTGTTGTATCAAGGCTGATCCTTCCGGCACCGGAGCCGCCGGTGGTGATTCGCAACGTTGAAACCCCCACAGCAATGCATAGTGTTGGTGATTATAATGGGCGAGACAAGCTATCCGTTGCCGGTTTGCACCAGCAAATACTGGAATTGTATGCCCCACCCTCTATAGTGGTTAACGCGGAGTATGATATAATACATATCTCAAAAAATGCCGGTCGTTTTTTGCAGTTAACCGGTGAGCCTTCTTTTAACCTACTGACTGTTATCCGGCCTGAACTCAGGCTTGAATTGCGCGGCGGATTATACAATGCCGCCCAGTCCCGTACCACTACTCATATCAGCAATCTTAGCTTCACCGGCGAAGCCGGTAAGGAACCGGTTGACATTATTATCCGGCCAGTTACAGGCAACATCGATACAGCACGCGGATTTTTACTTGTTGTTTTTCAATCCCCCGATGCTAGCTTGTCTAAGCAGGAAGACGCTGTTGCATATAGCCCGGTCAGCGAACCTATAGCGGTACACTTGGAGGAAGAACTGGTACAGACACGGTTAAAGTTCAGAAATCTTACCGAACAACACGAGGTACAGACCGAAGAATTCAAGGCATCCAACGAGGAATTGCAGGCTATCAATGAAGAACTGCGTTCGGCCGGCGAAGAGCTGGAAACCAGTAGGGAAGAACTACAGTCAGTAAACGAAGAATTATCTACCGTTAACCAGGAGCTCAAAATAAAAATTGAAGAGCTTTCGCAGGCCAATAATGATTTTAAAAACCTTATCAGTGCGACTAATATCGGCACCATTTTTCTGGATCGGAGCTTTAGCGTTAACTTATTTACACCTGCTGCGTGTAAAATTTTCAACCTGAAACCTGCCGATTATGGCCGTCCCCTGTCGGATATTACCAATCACCTGCTGGAAACTGAGATTGATGTATTTCTTGAAAAAGTATTATCCGATTTGCAACCGGTGGACCACGAGGTGGATACCATTGCGGGTGATACTTTTATTATGCGCATCCTGCCTTATCGGACGCCGGAGGATCATATAAATGGACTGATAATTACTTTTATTGATATTACGGCGCGCAAAGCCGCTGAAGAGAGCTTGCGGAATTCGGAAGAGCACCTCAGGGCGATGTTTAATCAGGCACATGCCGGGGTTTTGCAAACCGATTTGAACGGGGATATTATCATGGTCAATAAGCGTTTTTGCGAGATCCTCGGGTATGAGCAGCAGGAGCTTTTGCATTCCCGGTCTAGCGCATTGGTCTCGCTGGAAGACGGTTATAACGCTGAGCATCTACTGAAGCAGCTGATTGCTGACGGAAAGGCATATGAAACAGAGCAGCGTTGTATCAGGAAAGACAAGCGCGTCATATGGCTGCATAACAATGCCACCCTGATACATGACCGGACGGGCGCCCCCAAATCAATTCTTCATATAGCAGTTGATATCAGCAGCCAAAAACTAGCGGAAGAGCAAAAAGATGAATTCATAGGCATCGCCAGCCATGAACTCAAAACGCCAGTAACCAGCATCAAAGGCTATGCAGAAATACTTGAAGGTCTTCTGCAAAAGAATGCCGGGGAACAGGCCCAGAAAATTGCCAGTAAGCTGAACGAACAGATTGACCGCCTGATAAAACTTATCAAAGAATTACTCGATACAACAAGGGTTACGGCTGGTAAACTTGTGCTCCACAAAAGTGTTTTCAATCTTCAGGAATCAATCAAAACGGTGGTGGATATCATGCAATATACATCCCGCAAGCACAAGCTTCAACTTGAACTTACGGAGCTTCCCTTGTACAACGGCGACAAAGACCGGATTGAACAGATACTAACCAACTTGATTGACAATGCCATTAAATATGCACCTGACGATGAAAGAATTATCATCAGTTGTGGCGAAATAGGGGGTAATATCAAAATCTGCGTCAAAGACTCCGGGCCAGGGTTATCAGGAGAGCATATAGAAAAAGTATTTGACAGGTTTTTCCGCGCAGACAATCATGCGCATTCAAACTCACTTGGTCTTGGTCTTTTTATATCCATGGAAACGGCGAAGCTGCATGGAGGAACCATTACCGTGGAAAGCCCCAACCGGCAAGGTGCAAAATTTTGCCTCGTATTACCGCTAAATGACCAGCAAAATGGGAGACAGGAAAAAAATTCTGATAGTGGAGGATGACGAAGCGATTGCAGATTTTCTAATAATGGTATTTGAAACGGCTGGCTTCGACATTGAATTGTATGCGAATGGCAGGGGGATACTGACGGGTGATTACCAGGTTCCGGATTTATTTATTCTTGATAACCAGTTGCCGGGACCTGATGGTTTATCCATTTGTAAGTTTCTCAAATCTGAGGCTAGAACCGCGCATATCCCCGTAATAATACAATCTGCTTCACCGCAGGCAAAGCTGGCAGCCGGAATAGTTGGGGCAGATGCTTTTATCGAAAAACCGTTCAACATTCCAGACATGCTGGCTACAGTGAAAAAATTACTCAACAAAAATGAACTAATCTAAAGAACTGGCCCAAGAAAAGCGAATTGATCAATTGTATTCAAAGCTGAAGTAACCTCCTAAAGCTTTATCCACAAAAAATTTGCGGAGAAGCCCC
>CAXTMV010000287.1:0-4519 GCA_964245425.1 uncultured Flavihumibacter sp.
CTGTATTTATAGATGATAAACGTTTCATCTCCGCGGCAGATGATCATATGTATGAAGTGGTTAGCCATGCACCCGGCGCTGCCCTGCTGGTGAGCTACACCGGTAAACTAAAACCATCGGTGGCCGTGGCCGATAAAAACGGAACCGATCACCGGGATGCGGGAGCCGCCAGCAATACCATGTCAGGCATCTACCTGCTGCGGCCTTATAAGGGCGACTACTCCGTTGAAATTCAAAAATTCTTCTGGATAATCAAATCAAGACAACTTTACAAAGCCGGCTCGGAAAGGCAATTCAACCGGGTATTTCCGCACAAGGATGCAGCCATAAAAGAATTTGTTGCCAGCCACCACATCAATTTTAATTCCGAACCGGACCTGCTGAAACTCATGGTGTTTTGTACGACCAACTGATTTCGACGGTGGTGAGTCAATAAGTCGTGCTTGCTTTAACTGCCCCCTGTGCTTTCAAAAAAAACCCCCGATTAGATATCACGTTGCGAAAAGCCTCCGCCATGGCAGGGAACTTGCCTGCTGTCAATATTCCTGATTGCCAGGCTAAAAAAGCCATATTTGAGCCTTAACTAAATACTGCTAAAAGGCAAATAATATTAATAAACAAATGGCTTTACGTTCAAAAAATCAATAAATTTTCAATATTCCAAGCGCAATCGAATTTTTCTTCGAAAAAAAAAGGCCAATGCAGCATTTAAATGCTACAAGATGACTTTAGTAAGGCAGCATATTAAAATTTGTTAAAAAAATATTTTTTTACACATTTTAACTTAACGGATTGTTAAAAAAATTATCTTGCCGCTCTTTGCAATTACCCAGCTAATCCGTTTATCCTAAATACAGCACCAACCATCATTATTTTTTTGCTTTAGTTTAAGAAAAGAGTATGTCCTTTTCACAACATATTTATGAAGGGTTATGCAGCATCTCTTCGGGTAAGTAAACCGACTAGTTATTTCGATAACGCTGCCTTAATACCAAACTGATTGTATCAACGAACTTTTTTCAGCTGTTAATTAAGAAGGCTTTCCCTGAAAGCCGTGTCACTAAAAACTAAAATTGAGTTCAAACATGAGAAAAATTGCATCCTTATGCGCTGCATTACTGCTTTGCAGCGTACTGGCGATTGCCCAGACAAGAACGGTTACCGGCAAGGTAACGGACGAGAAAGGAGATCCCATTCCTTTTGCAACAATCAAAGTAAAAAATGGCAAACAGGGTACTACGGCAGACGACAATGGAAACTATTCCATTAAAGTTGCCAACGGTACCATTCTGACCTTTGCCTCTGTTGGATTTGCTGAAAAAGAAGCCCCTGTAAGAGCGGATCGTGTTAACCTGACACTGACCAGAACAGATGCTTCTCTTTCTGAAGTGGTGGTAACAACCGCTTTGAACATCAAGCGAAAAGCAGATAACCTTTCTTATGCCGTTCAGGGTATTAAGGGAGACAAACTGACTACTACAAGAATTACCGACGTAAACCAGGGCCTGGCAGGAAAGATTGCCGGTGTTCAGGTACGTTCACAATCTGGTGCCAAGCTGGGCCAGGCAGGTTCTATCCGGTTAAGAGGCGCCACCACCCTGGGTGATATTAGTCCCCTTTGGGTATTGGACGGAACGCCCATTGACCCCGTAGATATAAATCCTGATGATATCGACGATCTGCAGGTATTAAAAGGACCCACTGCCGCCGCTCTGTATGGTCAGCGCGCGGAAGGTGGTGTAATTATGGTTACCTCTAAAAAAGGCAGAAAACGCGCGGGCCTGGGTGTTGAAATCAACTCAACCTATGAAGTGGATAAAGTAGGTTTGCTGCCCCGCTACCAAAATGATTATTCCGGTGGTTCCTGGCTGGGTGCCAATACCGCCGGTACAGAAATGCAGAAATTTACTTACGATCCAAGCAGCATGCCTGCAGAATGGAAACCACTGGATGGCAAATTCTATCATTTATACAACGATGATGCTTCCTGGGGCCCCCGTATGGTAGGCCAGGAATACATTCCCTGGTATGCCTGGTATACCGGTACACAATACACCGGCAAAACAGCCAAGTTAACACCCCAACCCAATAATATCCGCGAATTCTGGAATGGCAACGGTGCCGGCCAGATTATTAACAACGCCGCTGTTTCTAAATCAGGCGACGGATACAATTTCAGGTTGTCTTACACGAACATTACACAGAAAGGTTTGCTGCCCAGCACCGACAGAAGAAAGAACTATGTGCAATCGAGCCTTTCTTATGATATCAACAGCCATTTAACTGCCGGTATCAATTTTAATTATACCAACGAAGTGATTCATGGTGAATTCGATGATACCTATGGTAATAACTCTTCCGGTGGTTTCAGCCAGTGGTTTCACAGAGACCTCGATATGAATATCCTGAAACAATTCAGGAACTACAGAACGCCTGATGGTGTGCTGCCTTCCTGGAACCTGAACGATGGTAATGGCATCAATGGCCTGCCCAGTTCAAATGCAAGTTCTTTCCTCCGGCCCAATTACTGGTTCGATTATTATGCTTATTTTGACAATATCAGCAATACCACCAACCGCAATAGGGTGGCCGGTGATGTGAACCTGACTTATAAGATCAATAACCACTTTAAAGTAGCCGGCTTCCTCAGAAGGAATAATGTTAGCAGTGACAATGAAGGAAAAGTGCCTTTTGTACTGGAACAGTCTAACGATGCCAGCTCAAGCCTTGCACTCAGTGCAACCGGTGTGGGCCGTCCCATCAAGTCAACCTACAGAACTACTTATTCATTTTCCGGAGAAGACAACTACGAATTCCTGGCTTCTTACAACCAGAAGTTTAGCGATTTTATGGTAGATGTAAACCTTGGCGCCAACGATTACCAGGCTAACAGCAAATCCATTTACAATTCCACAAAAGGTGGTTTAACCATCCCCAACCTGTTTGCCCTGAGCAATAGTGTTAACCCAATCGATTACAGCAATAACCGCTTTAAAAGCGAACGCCGTTCTTTTTACGGAAGGGCCAGTGTTAACTGGAAAGATGTAGTTATTGTAGATGGTTCTTTAAGGGAAGAGTTCAGTTCAACACTGCCTACCAATAACAATTCTTATAAATATCCGTCTATCGGCGCCAGTGTATTGCTGACCAAGTATATTTCTCCCAGCGTACCCTTTATTAGTTTTGCAAAACTGCGCGGAAGCTACGCACAGGTGGGTACCGACTTGGCTGCCTATAAACTGAACCAGGTTTATACACTGAACGCTTCATTATTTGGCACCAGTGCATTAACCACTACGCCCGACCAGTTAATTGATCCCAATATCAAGCCAACCCTTTCTTCTTCATATGAGGGTGGTCTGGATTTGCGTTTCCTGAAAAATCGCATTTCATTAAGCGGAACCTATTATACGCAAAAGTCAATTAACGCAATCATTGCCGCTCCTATTACAGGCGCCAGCGGTTACTCAAGCAAGTTGATCAATGCGGGTGAAATTGATAAGAACGGTATTGAATTGAGCCTGGATGCAAGGGCTATTCAAACCAAGTCTTTCAGCTGGGATGTGTCTATCAACGTAGCGCACAGCCGTGTAAAGATTATTTCCCTGGCGCCCGGTGTGCACCAGTTGTATACGAATGGTGCAGCCTCCAGTTCCGCCTCCTATACCAATACTTCAGGCAACCCAGCTTATGCGCCGGGAACCTGGCAGTTTGATAAAGACAATACCGGTGGTTACAGCAATAACTATAGCCAGCTGATCGGTATCGGTATCCAGAAATACAATGGTGCGCCGGTGCTCACTACAGATGGCCAGTATGTGCCTACTACCAGCAACGTATCATTTGGTTCTACTGTTCCTGATTATACTGGTGGTATGGTGAACTCTTTTACTTACAAGGATTTCAACCTGTCTTTTGCCATCGATTTTGTTAAGGGTGGTAAATATTATTCCCTGTCAGATTTCTGGGGCAAGGTATCCGGCCTGTACGATGTAACAGCATCGCTGAACGATAAGGGTATTCCCATCCGTAACAACGTAGCCGATGGCGGTGGCGTTCACGTGGTAGGTGTTGATGCCACTACCGCGCACAGCAAAATTGATACCTATGTAGATGCTGGTACTTATTATCACCAGTTTTACAGCCACTACATTAACGAGAACAGCATTTTTGACCTGAGCTATGTAAAAATGAGGGAGATCAGTTTCGGGTACAGGATTCCCATTAACAAAATCGGTAAAATGGCGAACACTTTCCAGAACATCACCATCAGTGCAGTTTGCCACAATGCATTCCTGTTCTACACAGCCAATAAAAACATAGATCCTTCAGAACTGGTAGGCGTTTACGGAGAATCCGGTCAGTTGCCTCCAACACGTTCTATTGGTGTTTCTTTGAAACTCGGATTTTAATGTGACAAGGATATAGTTTTTTATTACTTCTAATTAATTATAACATGAAATTGAGAAAATATATAGCGAGTAAAACTTCAGTAGCGATTGTGCTGGGCGCAATGGCG
>CAXTMV010000287.1:4529-6006 GCA_964245425.1 uncultured Flavihumibacter sp.
GCGCTGGGAAGTTGCAACCCGAAAAAATTTGGCGATACCAATGTGAGCCCCAACGGTGCTACTACACCTATCACTTCGGCATTACTTACCAACGTACTATCGGGTTTAGGTGGTGTACCGCAATCTACCAACCAGGGTTTTTATGTTCAGTATTATAGTGAGCTGCAATACCCCGGTAACTCTTTGTACTTACAAACAGCCGCCTCCTGGGATGCGTTCTATATTGGGCCGTTGGAAGATCTGCAGAACATTATCAATATCTGCACCACATCGCCTACCACGGTTACCGGCGATGGTAATGCGGTAAACCAGATCCAGATTGCGCGGATATTGAAAGCCTACGAGTTCTCCATCCTGACCGATCGTTATGGCGATATTCCTTATTCAAAAGCGCTGAATGGTGACCTGACTGCTCCTTACGATAAACAGCAGGCCGTTTATACAGACCTCTTCAAGGAACTGACCAGCGCAGTAAGCAGCTTTACAACACCTACCCCTGTTATTAAAGGTGATATTATCTATGGTGGCGATCTTACGAAATGGAAGAAATTCGCCAATTCATTGCGTATGTCATTGGCAATGCGTTTGTCTAAAGTAGATCCTGCTACCGGCAAAACACAATTCCTGGCTGCTTTGAATGACCCAGGTGGCTACATTGCCAGCAACGCAGATAATTTTACGCTGACACCGGTAACTACCTACCCCAATCCTTACTCTGCATTGTCTACCGCTTCTTTTTTCGCTATTTCAAAAACGGTGGCAGATACCCTGAACAAATATTCAGACCCGCGTTTGCCTAAATACGGCCAGGCAGTAAACGGTAAAGTAAAAGGTGTTCCTTATGGTAATAATACTGGTCACTCACTGGCTTTCCTGACTGCCAACCCTGATTATAGCCTGGCTTTTGATGCATCTTTCAAAACACAGACTGCACCCATCGTCATTTTTCCGGCCGCTTATGTAGATCTGCTGCGTGCAGAAGCCGCGATAAATCCTTCGTATCTGTCAGGTGAAAACGCGCTGACCCTGTTCACAAAAGGCATCAGTGATTCATGGGCAGAATGGGGCGCAACGGGTGATATCAACGCATATCTGTCAAGCCTGGGAGCTGCTTCTACTGTTAACCTGCAACAAATAGACCTCCAAATGTGGCTGGCCCTTTATGGCTGCACACAGTTTGCCTGGGATGAATGGAGAAGGACCGGCGTACCCATGCTTACACCAGCGCCCGATGCGGTGAACCTTACCAAGACCATTCCGAGGAGATTTGCTTACCCTACTACTGAACCACAGGTAAACGGAGATGCATACAAGACAGCTATTGCAGCATTTCCTTATGGTGGCAACGATACGCATGATAACCGTGTATGGTGGGACAAATAATAAGTAAACAATCGCTTCAAACATTTAATTTATTAAATTAAAACGCATGAAAAATATTTCTCTACAACTTGTGGCGGCATTGTTTATGATGGCC
>CAXTMV010000287.1:6016-6808 GCA_964245425.1 uncultured Flavihumibacter sp.
TCGTTAACCTGACCGGCACACAGACAGGCACCATCCAGATCAACCGCGAGCTGTCGAATGCCAGCATTTTACAACAGTCTGAAACCGTAACACTGACAGTCGATAATACTATTATCGATTCATACAACTCAGCAAATGGTACTGCGTTTTTTGCAGCTGACCCATCTGTTTACTCTTTTGATGCAAGCAATCCATTGTCTGGTGGTAAGATCACGGTGACTTTTGCCCCTGGTGAATACATCAAATACGTAAAATTCAACATTGACCTGACCAAGGTTGCAGCAGGTTCCAGCGCCTTTGGGGTCAAGATCCAGAGCTCTACGGTTAGTACCGTATCTGCCGGATCCAATTCTGCGCTGGTAGGTCTTATTAAAAACCCTTTTGCAGGCGTTTATACGGTAACCGGCACGCGTTATAATTATAACGGTACCCAGGCCTGGGACGATAACCTGCCCGTTCCAGCCGGATATGTTGCTACAACGGATATGTCGTTGTACAGCCCACGCACAGCTTCACCAGTAGATGGCGTAACTTTCAAGTTGCTTTTTGGGAATGTCGGCACCGGTTATGATTACCTCATTACCTATGACCCAACTAAAAAGACGATAAAGGTAAATTATGATTTTGCCAACCTTTATTCTAATTTTTCCACCAAAGTTGTAAGCCTAACCCCGCCTTCTACAGGTGTTAAAGCTTCTTTCCGTATCACCACGCATTACAATAATGCACTTGCCGGTGCCGGAAATGACCGCATCTTTGATGAAACATTTACGCAGCAATAAGATAATATAT
>CAXTMV010000288.1:0-6790 GCA_964245425.1 uncultured Flavihumibacter sp.
ATGGCCGCGGGCTTATTTTACCTGCCTGATAAAAACTGTTGAAAAATATTTTACCCGGCATCCGCACGGTGCATGTTACCAGTTATGTAACACCTTTGCGTGAAGGCGGTTCTATGCCCGCCATCGCAGAGGCAGATGACGGATTTTTATACGTAATAAAATTCAGGGGCGCCGGGCAGGGGGCCAAATCGCTGATAGCCGAATTATTGGGCGGCGAAATAGCGCGTGCGCTGGGGCTACAGGTACCAGAGCTGGTATTTGCCCAGCTGGATACCGCTTTTGGCCGCACTGAACCAGACGAGGAGATACAGGATCTGCTGAAAGCAAGTGTGGGCCTTAATATCGGGCTGCATTACCTGTCGGGCTCCATCACCTTCGACCCCACCGTAAGCACAGTTGATCCCCTGCTGGCTTCGCAGGTGGTTTGGCTGGATTGCCTGCTGATGAATGTAGACCGCACCTACCGCAATACCAATATGCTTTTGTGGCATAAAGAACTATGGCTGATCGATCATGGGGCTTCTTTGTATTTTCACCATTCATGGCAACATTGGGAAGAGCAGGCCTTAAAACCTTTTACACATGTTAAAGATCATGTACTGTTGCCAAGGGCTGCCGCACTGGCTGCTACAGACGCCGCCTTTCGTTCTGTACTACGACAGAGCGCATACAGGCCATTGTTTCGCTGGTACCGGATGAATGGCTGTTAATAGATTCGCCTTTTCAGTCTGCCGCCGAACACCGCAAGGCCTATGCACGTTTCCTGGAATTGCGTTGCGCCAATTCAGCCATTTTCTTAAAAGAAGCACAACATGCAAGAGAAATATTTATTTGAGTATGCCGTGCTTCGGGTGGTTCCGAAAGTGGAGCGCGAAGAATTTCTCAACGTAGGCGTTGTGCTGTATTGCCCGCAAAAAAAATTCCTGCAGGTGCTTTTTCGCCTCGATGGTGAACGCCTGAAAGCCTTTGCCTGCGAACTGGACATACCCGAAGTAGGCCAATACCTGCAAGCTTTTGAAAAGATTTGTGCTGGCAGTAAAGACAGCGGCCCCATTGGCAAACTGCCCGTAGCCGATCGGTTCCGGTGGCTCACCGCCACGCGCAGCACCGTGGTTCAAACCTCCAAAACACATACAGGCCTTTGCAATGACCTGGAAGAAACCATACAGCGCCTGCACCAACAACTGGTATTATGCTGACAGGCATTTTTATCCCGGAATTAATGAAGTTTCACACGGCGTAAAAGCGTTTTTTAAGTTCGAAGTTCATCGTTCACCAGTGAGGATCTTTGCAGCAGATAATCTACAGGCTACGAACCAACGAACTTCGAACCGATGAACACTTTAATGCTGTGGTAAAAATGTTTACCGCAACAATACCCTGGTAGAAGCTTCGTAATCCTTATCACGCACCTGTATCACATAGACGCCTGGTGCAATATGTTTATTGATGGTAAACGTAAGGTTGTAAGCATCATTGGCTACCTGTTCACCTTTCCATACTTCTCTTCCTTCCAAATCAAGCATACGCACGGTGATATTGCCGGTTACTTTATCCTGGAAAGAAGTGGTAAACCAGTCATCGATGGGGTTCGGCAGTATTTTTACCCGTACCCCTTTCACCACCTGGGCATCTTTTAACAGTAATACGGCTGAATAACTGATGGCGCCCGATTTTTCTACTATCTTAATCCGGTAATAATAATACGATTGCTGCAGGCTGCTGTCGTAATAGGTATAATCATGTTTGCCTCCCGTATTCAACGCAGTTACAACCCCTTTTTTGGTGAAAGCAACACCATCGTTCGACCGCTGGATCTCATAACTGTCGATGCTGGATTCCTGGTCAACCGACCACTGAAGCGTTACTTCTGCATTCTTCCAGTTACCTGTAAACGAAGTAATATTTACCGGCAGCGCCAGCTGGTTAAATATGGGCAGCGAGCTCGATAACGGAACAATGCCGGCCATATCTGTATCCGATAACTGGAACCAGTCTTTGAGTACGGTATAGTATACCTGCCTGAAATCATAGTTCATCGGTATCTGGTCGTTTACGCTCGCGTTGGCGGGCAGCAGCGGGTTGATGCCGGTAACGGCCGGGTTTAATTTGGAACCGAAAAAGAACATGGGTATAGACGTTCCGTGATCGGTACCAATGCTCGCATTTGATTTTATGCGTCTTCCGAATTCGGTAAAAGTCATACCCGTTACCCGATCCTTGATGCCCAGCAAACCCAGGTCCTGCTGAAAGGCACCAATGGCTTTTGACAAAATACCGAGTGCTGTAGCATGTACACCGATGGTATGGTCGGTTGCATCCGTTTGCCCGGTATGTGTATCAAAACTATTGGGATGATTAACAATATAGAGCGGCGTTTTTAAACCGCCTTTTATCAGCCTGGCTACAATTTTCAACTGGTTGGCCAATGAATTGCTGGCCGGGTAGGTAGCCAGGTTGGCGCCGGCTGTATTGGCGGCTTTGATAACGCCGGCATATTGGTTGGTTTGCTGCTGCGTTAGTCGAAGAAAAGAAAGTTCATTGCCATAAGGTGTAGCCGGTACCGGATCGGTCGACCCATTTACAAAATTATAGAATGAACTGGGATCGGTAACCGTAAAAGCAGCATTGGTCTGGCTGGTCTGCGTCATCGTAGATGCCTGCGACCCAATTTGTATGGCCAGGGGATCCGGCATGGAACTGCTTGGATAGCCATCGGGATAACCGGGAAACTGATCATCCAGCGTTCTGCCCAACCAGCCGGTGGTCAGGTACTGATCAGAAGCAGCGCCTGTTAGCCAGATATCGGTAGCCCTGAAATGAGAAAAGTTCGGATTGGGATAACTAACTCCCTGCACGATATTCAGCATACCGGTATTGAACAGGTTTTGCATCTCTGTCATTACCGGGTGTAAACCGGTAGCAGGCGTGTTGTTAAGGGTCAGTACACTTGACTGTGGCAGTAAAATATTCGCCCTTGCATTGGTAAGTGCCGAATACTGGTCGAGCGATATAACCGTATTTAGACCGTCGTTGCCGCCATTGAGCTGAACCAGCACCAGCACGCGACCGTTCAATAAGGTTTGTTGCCCCAGCAATTGCAGCAGCGGGCTTTGCGACATGGCTTCTACAGGAAATCCTTTTATCAGTAAGGGCAGTGAAAGAACCGGAGCTGCCTTTAAAAATTGTCTGCGTTTCATGTTGATTGCTTTTTTAAACGATAAATTAATACAGGAAATACTCCGCCAGGCTGGTGATATAACTGACAAGATCATTCAGCCTTCCCTGCACGCCGCTGAGGGCAGTTGCATTGGTGGGGTTTGCCAGGTAATTATTCCAGGCAGAGGTCCAGTAAGAATCCGGTTCACCGGCCGGCACCAGTCGCCCCTTCATATAATCTTTCTGTGTCTGGTTAAGATCCATCGGCAACAGATACAGAATAAAATTGGCAACTGTTTTATTGGGATCGCCTGCATCCACAAATTGTTTATTGAAAGCAACCGGGTCTATCTTTAATTTAACACCGCTGACTGTTACGCCGGCATTACAAAACGCAGCCAGGTTTTTTGCTTTTACCTGGATAGTAGAATTAGACATCCAGGTTTCATAGAAATTAGTTTCTACCACGTAATAAGCTGGCCATCCTGCCACGTTGGGCGGGTCGCCGATGTTCTGGGCTTCCGTGCTGCATTTATCTGAAAAGCTTTTCCAGTGTGCGTACATGATGTCTACCGGCGATGCTGCAAGGGTAAGGTTGAATTCGCGCACCATGGTTACATACATATCTACCGGGCTTTTAATAATGCAACCGAAATTGGCGGTATCAAAGAAATGCTCGCTTTTAAACAATGCCTTTAATACAGTAGGAATACTATAGCCGCTGGACCTGAAAAGATCCGCCAACGGCGTAATGACATTTGCTTCCACATCTGCATTCAGATCATAGTATACAAACCAGGTGTAGAGTTTCCGGACAAGGAATTTGGCGCATTCTGTTGTGCCGAGGATCATGGCCAGCATATCATCTATTTCGGTACCGTCCGATTTGGGTCCAATGCCTGCAGTACCTACCGCTCCGTAAAAACCGGAAAATACTTTCTTGGTCGTATTGTCGTGCCGCGCAGAACTGAAAACGCTGATGAAGGTACCGTCGGCAGGTATATTGCCGGTTGGGTTTACCTGCCAGCCGGCCAGTACGGCGGCAGCGGCTTTTACATCGGCTTCCGTATAATGAGAATCGGGCCCCTTGCCTACGGTAAATAATTCCTGCAATTCACGGCCATAATTTTCATTGGGGGCTGTTTTATAACTGCCGTTGCCGCTCAGAAAATACAACATATGCGGGTCAATGGTCACTTGTTTCAGCAGATCCTTAAAATTAGTAAGCCCATAAGTTCTTAATATTTTATAGTGCTGGTAGATGGCTTTTGCATAAGTAATGGCCGTGCTGGTGCCAAAATGGTTAGCCCAGAACAGGGTGATTTTTTCCAGGATATGTGTTTGCTGGTTAATCATCTGCCCCATCCACCAAGGCTTAAAAGAATTAAATGCCCGGTTATTGTTCAGGGTACTTTTAAGCGTGGTGCCGTTGCTGTCAACCGGGTCGGGTAAACCGGCATCCATCCAGGAACTACCGAAAGGCACGTTACCGGAATCCATGCCCGCCGTATAATTATTCACCGGGATGGTGGTGGGCATTTCAGGATTATCAATCAGAAAATCCACGGCGGCACTTACAGTCATGCCTTTAATCTTGTCTACATCTTTTTTGGCAGCACCAAACATGACCCTTCTTAATAAGTGGATCATTTCTTTTTCCGTCCAGGTGCCTGCGTAGGGGCTAATGCCCGACTGTACACCGGTTAACCTGTACTGGCTGGTGGGAGGTATAAAATTTTTTTCTACGGTGGGGGTAATGGGTTGTTTGCCTTTCTGCGCCAGGCGGGTTATGAACTGCCGGCGTTGCATTGTGTTTCCCATAAAACAGTTTTTATTTATTGTAATATAGAGATTAAAATTTGATTAAATGTTAACGGACACATTTTGTGGAAAAATTCCCGGCCAGGGGCGACTGGTATAAGGCCCTTCGGTCCGTACGTGGGTAGCACAGCGCACAAGAGAAAAGGAGTTTGCTAGCTCCGTTTCTCTACGGCCCTGCGCGATAGACCAGGGCAGGGTAAACCCCGTCCCTGCCATTTCCGGCAAGCCTGCGTGCTGCACGCTCTTTTCTCTTTATTCGCCCAGCCCGAAACTCTCCACGGCTTTTTTTGTTACTTTGGTAATGACTTCTCCACTCGCAGAACGCCTGCGCCCTACCACATTAGATGAACTGGCCGGTCAGCAGCATTTGACCGGCAAAGGCAGTATCCTTCGCACGGCCATAGAAAATGGCAAACTGCCTTCCATGATCCTATGGGGGCCGCCCGGCGTTGGCAAAACAACCATCGCCAATATCATCGCCCATACCCTGGGTGTTCCCTTTTATACCCTGAGTGCCATCAGCAGCGGGGTAAAAGAAGTAAGGGAAGTAATAGAACAGGCGCGGACAAAAGAATCCTGTATTCTTTTTATCGACGAGATACACCGTTTTAATAAAGGCCAACAGGATGCCCTGCTGGGTGCCGTTGAAAAAGGTATTATCACACTGATCGGCGCCACCACTGAAAACCCGTCTTTTGAAGTGAATTCGGCCTTGCTGAGCCGCTGCCAGGTATATGTGCTGAAACCGCTGGATGAAAAAGAGCTGACCGGCCTTTTGCAACATGCCCTTACAACCGATCCGCAGCTGAGTAGCAGGTATATTACATTGCAGGAGACCAGTGCTTTAATAAATATCTCCGGTGGCGACGCCCGCAAGCTGCTGAACCTGCTGGAATTGGTAACCGACGCCCTCGGTGATAAAGCTATAATAACAGACCAGGCTGTTATGGACATTGCACAGAAGCGGATTGCACTCTACGACAAAAAAGGAGAACAGCATTATGATATTATATCCGCCTTTATTAAGTCGGTGCGCGGCAGTGATCCCAATGCCGCCGTATACTGGCTGGCCAGGATGATTGACGGCGGCGAAGACGTGAAATTTATTGCCCGCAGAATGGTGATACTGGCCAGCGAAGACATTGGCAATGCCAACCCTACTGCATTGGTAATGGCCAACGCAACCTTCGATGCCGTTAACAAGATAGGCTATCCCGAAGCACAGATCATTTTATCGCAATGCGTCACGTACCTGGCAGCTTCTCCCAAAAGCAATGCGGCGGTAGCGGCCATCGGCGCCGCGATGGCGGCCGTTAAGCAATACGGCGATTTACCTGTGCCACTGCATATCCGCAATGCGCCCACCCGTTTAATGAAGAATATGGACTATGGCAAGGGCTACCAGTATTCGCACAGTTATGAAAATAATTTTTCCGAACAGGAATACCTGCCCGAAAAAATAAGCGGCACCGTTTTTTATGCGCCGGGCCAAAATGCCCGGGAAGAAGAACTCAGGAAATTTCTCCGGCAAAGATGGAAGGAGAAATACGGATACTGATTTTATTGTTATCATGGCTGACTTATTGATTTAGTAATCACTATTGTCAGGGTTAAAAATAATTTTTTTCAAAAATAGGCAGCTGCAACAAAGGTGTTCAGCGATCATCAAATACAGGCACCTGGTTTTCGACAAAATCCACACCAGCGGCCTTTGAGATGCCTCGGTTTAGCAACAAATATTTTATTTTACGGGCGTTGCTGAATCTTCGATTTAGCAACAAATATTTTATTTTACGGGCGTTGCTGAACC
>CAXTMV010000289.1:0-6594 GCA_964245425.1 uncultured Flavihumibacter sp.
CTGGTATTGTGCAGGGCCAGCCGGTTACCGCTCCGCCGGCACTGGCTTCTATTAAAGAAGCCGATCTGAAAAAAGACCTTTACGCATTGGCGGGCGATCATTTCAGGGGGCGGGAAGCCGGCACCCTTGATGAACTGAAAGCCGCTGTATGGTGGGCCGATATATTAAAAAGCACCGGCCTGCAACCTGCCGGTGATGATGGCACATATTTTCAATACTTCTCGATGTGGCGCAACCGGGTAAGCGCCGGCAGTACCGTTGCCATTGCCGGGCATGCGCTGGCGCTGTGGCAGGATGTACTGGTGGCACAAACAGCGCCGGCAAATTTGTCCGTGCCGCTTGTTTACGCCGGGGAGGCATCCAAAGAAGCACTGGATAAGCTGGATATAAAAGGTAAAGCGGTAGCAATACAGGTTTCCGCCAGCGGCATCAACCTGCATGTATCATTGCCCGAAAGACGCTATCCTTCTTATGTCATGCGTAAGTATGGCGCCGATTTGCTGGCCCGCGGCGCGGCCGCCATTGTTTTTATTGCCGATGAAATGGGCGAAAAAAGCTGGGACCAGGTATTGCCTTCGCTTACCCGGGGGCAATACGATATAGAGGGTGGCGTCAACGCCTATGCAACGGCCAAAATACCCGTATTCTGGCTGCATCAAAAAGATGCAGACCTGGTTAAAAACAATCCCCAGTTAACCGCAGCGATCAGTGTGGAGCGGTTTGAATATCCTTCTGTAAATATCATTGCAAAAGTTGCGGGCACAGACGCCACACTTAAAAATGAATATGTACTGTACAGCGGCCACAACGACCACGACGGTGTACGCCAGCCTTATGGCACTGATTCCATTTATAATGGTGCCGATGACAACGCTTCCGTAAGTGTTGCGCTGCTGGCCATTGCCAGGGCTTTTATTCATGCGCCGGGTAAGCGCTCGGTATTGTTTGTCTTTCACGGGGCAGAAGAAAGAGGCCTGCTGGGTTCAAAATGGTATGCCAGTCACCCCACCGTGCCGAAAACTTCCATCGTGGCGGTGCTGAACGGAGACATGATTGGCCGCAACAATCCCGATAGCGCCGCCCTGCTGGGTGTACAAGTGCCACACCGCAACTCTGCCGACCTGGTAGCCATTGCCCTGGCAGCAAACAGGGAAGGACCTGCCTTTAAACTGGATACCTTATGGGATAAACCCTCGCATATTGAGAACTGGTATTTCAGGAGCGATCACCTGTCTTACGCGCGGGCTGGTTACCCGGCCATATTCTATTCTACCCTTTTACACCCGCTGTACCATACGCCGATGGATGAGCCCGCGATCATCGACATAAAGAAGCTGAAAAAAATGGCCGACTGGATGTACCGCACCGGCTGGAAACTGTCTGAAAATAACGGCCGCCCGGCAATTGATCCTGGTTTTAAACTTGAACGATAGGAAAGTGTAAAGTCTTAGGTTCTAAGTTTTACATTCGTTTGCTACACAAGCGGCAGAGAAATAATAAGATAATAAATAGTTTGGCTGAATCTTTTTTTCAGACAGGCACAGGTAGAAATTATTACCTAAACTTATTAGTTCTATTTTTGTAATACAGTCTAATAAACATGGGCATATACTAGCATATAGCCCCTACCTGTGCAAACGAACGTTGAACCTTGAACTTGCCCTAACTTTAAACGTGCTACTTAAAACTTATAACCATTCATGGAAGCCTTGTACCAGAAAGCACTTGATTTTGAGTTTTTGAGCGTCGACGAAGCCGTGTACCTTTTTGAGAACGCACCGCTTACCGAGCTTATGAACATTGCCAATGAATTGCGGAAGAAGCAGGTGCCGCACCAGAAGGTAACCTGGATCATCGATCGAAATGTAAATACGACCAATGTATGCGTTGCAAATTGCAAGTTTTGCAATTTTTACCGCATCCCCGGCCATTCGGAAGCCTATATAACCGATATCGACACCTATAAACGAAAAATAGACGAAACCTTTCGCTATGGCGGCGAACAACTGCTGTTGCAGGGCGGGCACCACCCCGGCCTTGGCCTGCAATATTATGTGGATACCTTTAGACAGCTCAAACAATTATACCCTTCGCTCAAACTGCATGCGCTGGGGCCACCCGAAGTAGCCCATATTACCAAATTGGAAAAATCGACCCACCGGGAAGTGCTGATGGCGCTGAAAGCTGCCGGATTGGATTCGCTTCCCGGGCCAGGCGCCGAAATACTGGTAGACCGCGTGCGCCGGCTTATCAGCAAGGGTAAATGCGGCACGGAAGAATGGCTGACCATCATGCAGGAAGCACACCAGCTAAACCTGACCACGTCTGCCACCATGATGTTCGGACATGTGGAAACCATCCGCGAACGCTTTGAACACCTGGCAAAGATCCGCGAAGTACAGGCCAAAAAACCGGCGGACGCAAAAGGCTTTATTGCTTTTATACCCTGGACTTTCCAGGACGTAGATACCCTGCTGGCCCGCATCCGCGGCGTTCATAACCTGGTTACCGGTGAAGAATACATACGCATGATTGCCATGAGCCGTATCATGCTGCCCAATGTAAAAAACATACAGGCATCCTGGTTAACCGTGGGTAAACAGGTAGCACAGATTTGCCTGCATGCAGGCGCCAATGATTTTGGATCGATCATGATCGAAGAAAATGTGGTAAGTGCCGCCGGCGCCCCACACCGGTTCACGTACAAAGGCATCCAACAGGCCATCAGTGAAGCCGGCTTTGAACCCCAGCTGCGCAACCAGCAATACGAATTCCGTGCATTGCCGGCCGCGATAGAAGAGCAGGTCATCAATTATTAAATAATAGCTTTAAATGCAAGCAATAAAGGCCCTGCTGAAAATATCAGCAGGGCTTTTGCGTTTATGCTACAAATTCATCTGATCGGTAAGAAACAGTTGTGTAGGATTACTTCTAATGCCCAAGCGCTAAGTGTAACCCTTAATACGATCTGAATAATTACTTAGTAGCCAATAATGCATAGCATTTTACTGTTATATGGTATTATTTGTCCATACCCATGAGCCCTGTGAATGTTAGAAAAATAATGCGTTTCACCGTAATCGTTATTGCGGTGGCTTTTCTGTATAATTTTTTTGCCTGGTACCTGTTGTCAGGATCATCAAAAGAAAACAGGCAGCTCGCAGCAGTCGTTACCCTGGCCGACAGCCAGCGCCTTACAGCGCAACGCATTTCCAACCATTCGTTATTACTTTTATTGGATACCTCCCTGGCAGCGCCTGAAACAGCTATCCGGCAACTGAGCTTGCAGGAGCACCTGTGGCTTTTTGAAAAACAACAAATTCTTTTACAGGCGGCCCTGCACACGGATATTTTTTATCATGAAACAGGCACAGCGTTACTGAGCAGCCAGCTCGATTCCAATCAAAATAACTTTAAAGCGGTGGGCAGGGAAATAGCAACTGCATCCCGTTCGCAATTGCTGAAAAACAGTGCGGCCTGGCAAAACCTGGAGCGCGATCGGCAAAACAGGTTGTTTACAGCACTGGAAAGCGTTTCGCATGCCTGCATTCCCCTGATCATCGGAAAAGAAAACGCCCACGAGAAAATAAATGCCGGCAAATTTATTTCTTTACTGATTGCGCTGGCCTGCCTGGCCTTACTGGCAATAGAGCCTTTTCTCCGGAGCAATAAAAATAACCTGAACCGCCTTCAGCTGGCCAAGGTAGAACTGCAACAGGAAAAACAATACCTGTCTTCCATCCTTAATTCCCAGACTAATTATGTTATCCGGCTGAACCGGGAAGGCAATTTTTCCTTTGTCAACCCCGAATTCCTGAAAACTTTCGGATACGAGGCGGATCAGCTGATGCATACGCCGTATTACAACGCCATTTTCCCCAAAGATATACAGCGTTGCCGGGAAGTAGCGGAACATTGCTGGCAGCAACCCGGCAAAATTTTCCGGATACTGATTCGAAAACCTGTTAAAAGAACAAAAACATATTTATGGACGGAATGGGAATTCATAGCCTTGTTCAATGATGACGGATCCCTAACGGAGATACAGGGAACCGGGCTCGACGTAACAGAAAAAATACAATCGCAGCAAAGCAAGGAAGAAGCCATCCAAACGCTTTCTTACGCCATGAACTATGCGCGTATGGGATCCTGGAAATACAGTACCGAAACCCGTGAGTTTATAATGAGTGCAGAAATGAAGGCATTGCTGGGCCTTACGGAAACAGATCCGGACATCATCTCCATGGATGATTATATAAAATCGTTTATATACCCGGATGATCTGCCTTTGGTAATGGCAGAAGCCGCCAAATCGATCGCCCGCGCCCATGATGCATCGTATGAGTCTGCGCTTTCTTACCGCATTGTAACCAGGCAGGGTGCCATACGCTACCTTTTTACAAAAGGAAAATCGATGAATGATCAATACCGCTTTGGTATTGCGCAAGACATCACCATCCATAAGGAAGCGGAGCAGGCGTTGCAGAAAAGTGAACAGCAATACCGGCTGCTGGCAGAACATTCGGAAGATATCATCAGCGTTCATTCAGTAAAAGCCATTATAGAATATATTTCGCCTTCCGTACAAACCGTGCTGGGTTATACTGCAGAAGAAGTAACGGGTAAAAGTATCATGGAATTTGTACACCCCGACGACCATGGCAGGTTCACCCTGATGCAGGATATGCCCGTGATGCCAGACGCGCCTTTATTACTACTGCGTTGCCGGATGCTGCACAAAGACGGACGCCATATCTGGCTGGAAAGCATTATTAAACCGGTAAAGGAAAATGATGTTATAACAAAAGTCATCTGTACTTCGCGCAATATTACCGAACGTAAGAAAACAGAGTCGCAGAAAAACAGGTTGCTGGCCGAGATAAAAAATTCCGAAGCGTTGCTTCGTTCTGTCATTGATGCTACACCGGATCTGATCTTTATAAAAGATACCAACTACCGCCACCTGATGGTAAACAAGGCTTACGCAAGCCTGTTGCACCTGACCCCTGAAGATATTATTGGTAAGAACGATATTGAACTGGGCTTTACGGAAGAACAGGTAAAAGGCAATAGCCAAAAAGGTATTCGGGGTTTCTGGCAGGATGACGATGATGTGCTCCGCACCGGCAGTATGAAAACCATTGCAGAAGAAACGGCCTACATGAACGGTGAGCTTCATTACTTCAGCATTGTTAAAGCACCGTTGAAGGATGATATGGATAATATATGGGGCGTACTGGGTTTCGCGCATAATATAACCGGCATCAAAAAAGCAGAGGCGCAGAAAGAACATCTGCTGGCAGAGGTAAAGCAATCGGAGCAGCTGTTGCGAACCGTAATTGATGCCACACCAGACTGGATATTTATTAAAGATGTAAGCCACCGGTTCTTAATGGTCAACAAGGCCTACGCAGATTCGCTGCAACTGTCGCCGCTGCAGATGGTAGGTAAAAATGATATTGACCTGGGCTTTTCTGAGGCCGTGGTAAAAGGCGATGCGCCCAACGGCGTGCGGGGTTTCTGGGCAGATGACAACGAAGTAATAAAAAGCGGCCAGGTTAAATATGTGCCGGAAGAGCTCAATGTGTTCAATGGCGTACTGCAGTATTTCAGTACCACCAAAGTGCCGTTGTACGATGAAAAAGGAAAAGTGTGGGGATTGCTGGGTTTCTCGCATAACATCACCGAACTAAAAGAAGTGGAAGGCAACCTGCGAAAAAAAGATCAGCTCTTGCAGGCCGTTTCAGAAGCCACCCACCAGCTTATCGGTAATAAAAACCTGGAAGAAGCCATCAGCGAAGGCGTGTACCTGCTGGGTGTAAAAATGCAGGTAGACATTATCAGCGTATACAAGAAACTGCCGGTCATCGATCGCGAAAACGGCCAGATTGGAATGCAGCAGATCATTCATTGGGATACCTCAGACGCCGAACTGCGGCAAAGTAACCCTAACATTTCTTCCTTTCTTTTCCGGGCTGGTTCGCCCGTGATCAAGACGCTCCAGCAAAACGATATTTATGCATCCCTGGTAAGCGGGCTCAATGATGAAGCCTTAAAAAAATGGTACGACCAGCAAAACGTAAAATCAGTTGTACTGATTCCTATTTTTGTAAAAAATATTTTATGGGGGCATATTGCTATTAAGGAATGCAAGTCTGAAAGACAATGGACCGCCACCGAATTTACCATCCTTCATTCGTTTGCAGCCACCCTGGCTGCGGCTATAGAACAACGTGAGCTACAGCAGGAAATCCTGCAGGCAAAAGAAATAGCTGAAAAAGCCAGTCGCGCCAAAAGTGAATTCATGGCCAATATGAGCCATGAACTGAGGACGCCTATGAATGGTATTATCGGGTTTACCGACCTGGTACTGACCACCGATTTGCAAAAGGCCCAGCGCGGGTATTTGCAAAACGTTCAAAAATCGGCCCGCAGCCTGCTCAGTATTATTAATGATATCCTTGATTTTTCAAAAATTGAAGCCGGCAAACTGTTTATTGACTACACCACCTTCCAGCTCAATGAGTTGATAGAAGAAGCCATTGATCTGCTGAATGTAAAAGCATATGAAAAGAAGCTGGAAATTATTTTCTG
>CAXTMV010000290.1:0-6588 GCA_964245425.1 uncultured Flavihumibacter sp.
GGCCTTTGCCAACAGCCTGGCGGTGCCCAACTGGTTCTGGGAAGGCGATGCCGTTTTCCAGGAAACACTGGTAAGCGAGCAGGGCAGGGGGAGATTGCCTTTTTTCTTTGACGACTACCGGTCGCTCTGGCTGGCCGGCAAAGACTATAGTTATATGAAACTGCGCAACGGATCGTTGCGCGATTTTACTCCCGACCATTACCGCCTTGGCTATATGCTGGTTGCCTACGGAAGAGAAAAATACGGCGAAGAATTCTGGCGAAAGGTAACCCATGACGCAGCCTCTTTCAAAGGGATTTTTTACCCGTTTCAGCGTGCGGTGAAAGAATACAGCGGCAAAAGTTTTAGCGATTTTACAAAAGACGCCATCACCTATTTTAAAAGCCTGCCCGCCGCCCCGCAGGCAGCTATTGAAAAGCACCGGCATTTTGTTGCCGACCAGGAGTTTCCCGCGTATACTGAAAACGGCCATCTTATTTATGTAAAAACAAGCTATAAGAAGATATCCGCTTTCATTGAAAAAGACAGGGAAACGGAAAGAACCATCCGGCTGAAAGACGTTTCTATAGACAACCAGTTTTCTTACCGGCATGGCAAGATCGTATATGCTTCTTACCGGCCCGCCATTCGTTTTGGCTGGAACGATTACAATGAACTGCAGCTGCTGGATGTAGCCAGCGGTGCGCAGACAACCCTTACACACCGTACAAAATATTTTTCGCCCGATATCAGTGAAGACGGCAAAACAATTGTAGCTGTAGACGTACAGCCAGGTAAACAAAGTGTACTGCATTTGCTGGATGCCGAAACGGGTGCCTTGCTGAAAGCCTTGCCCAACCCTGATAATCTTTTTTATACCTATCCCAGGTTCATGGGTGATAAGCAGGTATTGGTTGCCGCTAGAAAGACCTCCGGGCAGATGGCGCTGGCCACCGTGAATACGACCGACGGTACAGTAGACTACCTGCTGGAAACGGGCTTTCATGTACTGGGCAACCCGGTGGCACAGCAGGATACCATTTATTTTACGGCCGCGGAAAAAGGCTACGACAGGCTTTTTGCCTTTGTAATGGGAGATAAAAAATTATTCCGGCTGGAAATACCGGCAAAAGGCATCGGCCTTTACCAGCCGGCATTGCGGGCAGGTAAAATAATGTTTACCAGTTTTACAGCCGATGGCTACCGGCTGCAGGAAGCAGGTAAGACTGAAACTGCGTGGCGCCCATCGGCGGCAGCAGACTGGCTGGAACCCGCTGATAATTTTGGGATCGATTTTACAAAAGACAAGGGCGCCGGCCTGCTGGCCACCGTGCCCGGCAGCCGGCTGGCGGCAAAAAAATACCCGCAGACCTATCAGCTGTTTAATTTTCACAGCCTGCTACCCTATATCAGCGACCCCGATTACAATGTTTCGCTGGTGGGTAACAATGTGCTGAATACGATGCAGTCGGAATTGTTTTTTTCTTATAACCGCAATGAACAATATAAACAGGTGGGTGCAGATATTACGTATGGAGGTTTGTTTCCTTATATTAACCTGGGCGGTAATTATATTTTTGACCGGCGTGATTTTTTTACGCGCGATAACCGGCTGCTGTACTGGAACGAAGGGCAGGCCAACGCCGGCCTGAGTGTGCCGCTTAACCTGAGTAAGGGAAGAAGCCTGGTGAACCTGACGGCCGGCGCCGATTATGTGTTCAAGACCATTTCTTACCAGGGGGTTTATAAAGACAGTTTTCGTATCAACCACCTGAGTTATATCAATTCTTATCTTTCTTTTACGCACCAGTTGCCACAGGCCCGGCAGCAGATATATCCCCGCTTTGCGCAATCCATTTATATGAATTACCGGCATGCGATACAGTCGGTAACTGCCCGTCAGCTGCTGCTGTCAGGTACTTTTTATTTCCCTGGTTTTGCCCTGAGTCATAACCTGGTTATTAACCTGGCTTTACAGGTTCGCGATTCGGTTAATGAGTACCGTTATTCAAATAGTTTTCCCTTTTCAAGAGGATATGAATCGGCCAACCTGCGTAAGCTGTATAAATGGGGTGTCAATTACCACCTGCCGCTGGCATATCCTGATGCAGGCATCGGCAATATTGTTTATTTTCAACGGTTGCGTGCCAATGCTTTTTATGATTATACAAAAGGGGGTGAAGTTTTTTTTAGCAATGGGGCCCGGCTTAACCTGGCGTTCCGGTCGGTGGGCGCAGAACTTTTCTTCGACACAAAATGGTGGAATGAATTGCCGCTTAATTTCGGATTCCGATACAGTCACCTGCTGGATGTTGATTACTTCGGCAACCCAGGCACGTCGGAACGATTTGAATTTATACTGCCGATCAATCTCTTTCAACGATAAGCTGTAAGCCGTAAGGCATAAGGTTTAAGCTGTAAGGTCTGCGCCTATTATGGGCAAATCAACCTTAGAGCTCAAGCCTTACAGCTCAAACCTCAAAGTGCTGCCAGGCTTTCCTCAATCACTTTCAGCTTGGCTTCCGCATCCGATTTTTTCTTTTTTTCAAGCGCAATCACTTCTGCTTTGGCATTCAGCACAAAGCGCTCATTGGCCAATTTCTTTTCTACCGCTGCCAGAAATCCCTTTAAATGTTCCTGCTCTTTCAGCAGGTCTTCTTTCTGGTTGCCTACGGCCACTGGCTGGTCAGATACCAGGTAAAATTTATCCTTGCCGGCTACTACCGGAATGCTTTGTGGTATGGCTTCTGTTGTATAATGAAGAGTTGTTGCATTTACCTGTTTGGTCAGGAGCCACGCTATCGGCGCATAAAGGCTTTTTTCAGCTGGCTGTATATGCAAAACAATTTCCTGTTTTGGCTTCAGCTGGGCTTTGTTGCGGGCATCGCGGATGGCGGTAATGGAGGTTTTCAGCAGCAGGCCCGTGTTTAAAACGGATTGATCCGGTAAGGAAACGGCTTCAAATTGTTTTATGCAGAGATCCCCAGTTCGCAATTCCAGTAAATGATAAATCTCTTCCGTAATAAAAGGCATAAAAGGATGGAGCAACTGCATCAGTTCAGTAAAGAAAAGCACCGTTTTTCCCTGAACAGATACATCCATTGGTTGTTCAAAACCCGGTTTCACCCATTCCAGGTACCAGCTGCAGAAATCATCCCAGATAAGTGAATAAATGGTTTTCAACGCCTCACTCAATTTAAAATCACGGATCAGTATCTCCACTTCTAGCCTGGCTTCCCTGAGCCGGTTCTCAAACCATTGCACGGCAAAGGTGTCCGCCAGCGGTTGCTGGCCAACCACCTGTCTTCCTTCCCAGATCTTCACCAGTTTCAGGGCATTCCATAATTTATTATTGAAGAATTTTCCCTGTTCCAGGGAGGCTTCATCAAATAAGAGATCGTTACCGGCGGGAGAGGAGATCATGATGCCAAAGCGCACGGCATCTGCGCCATAATTATCAATCAGGTTCAGCAGGTCGGGCGAATTGCCCAGGCTCTTACTCATTTTCCGGCCCTGTTTATCACGCACCATGCCGGTAAAATAAACATCGCGGAAGGGGATCTGTTTTTCATATTCCATACCGGCCATCACCATACGCGCTACCCAGAAGAAAATAATATCCTGCCCGGTTACCAGTACACTGCCGGGATAATAATAGGCGAGCTCCGCGTTTTTCGGGTCTGTGATACCGTTAAATACTTCCATGGGCCACAACCAGGAAGAGAACCAGGTGTCCAGCACATCTGCATCGCGCACCAGTCCCGGGTCCGTGGGTTGCAGGCCCGCAGCTTCCATGGCTTCCGCTGCTGTTTCGGCAACATAGCAATTCCCTGTCTCATCGTACCAGGCGGGTATCTGCTGTCCCCACCAAAGCTGGCGGCTGATGCACCAGTCTTTCACATTCTCCATCCAGTATTTGTAGGTGGCCAGGAATTTATCACCCGGATGAATACGGATATCGCCCTCTACCACGGCTTTTAATGCCGGCCCGGCGAGCTCCTTCATCTTAACGAACCATTGGGTAGAGATCCTCGGTTCTACTACGGCGCCGCTGCGCTGGCTATAGCCTACACGGCTCTGGTATTCTTCTTCCTTTACTAAAAATCCTTTCTCTTTCAGTTCCACCAGGATCTTTTTTCTGGCGGCAAAACGATCTTCTCCCACATAGATCTGCGCCGCCGCACTGAGGGTGCCGTCTTCATTGAGGGTATCTATTACAGGCAGCTGGTGCTTCAGGCCCAGGTTATAATCATTGATATCATGGGCAGGTGTTACTTTTAAAGCGCCGGTGCCAAAGCTTTTGTCAACATATTCATCTGCAATGATGGGTATGCGCCGGTTGATCAGCGGCACTTCCGCAAAAGCGCCCCTGAGACCTGTATAACGCTCATCTTCCGGGTTAACGCAGATAGCCGTATCGCCCATAATGGTTTCCGGTCTTACCGTGGCAATGGTAATGCCCCGCGGTAATGCATGGCCGTCCTTATCAAACAGTTTATATTCCAGGTAATAGAGCCTGCCCTGTACGTCCTTGTGTTCCACCTCTTCATCGCTTAGCGCGGTTTTGGCAGCAGGATCCCAGTTGATCATCCTGGCACCCCGGTATACCAGGCCTTTTTTATGCAGGTCAACAAAAACTTTTATAACGGCTTTGTAATAATGATCATCCATGGTAAAACTGGTCCTTTTCCAGTCTACGCTGCAGCCCAGCCGTTCAATCTGGTTGTAGATGATGCCACCGTATTTTTCTTTCCATTCGAAAGCATATTCCAGGAACTGTTCACGGCTCAGGCTGTTTTTATCGATGCCTTTTTCCTTCAGCATCTGAACCACTTTTGTTTCCGTGGCAATGGAAGCATGGTCGCTGCCGGGTACCCAGCACGCGTTCAATCCGCTCATCCTTGCTTTGCGCACCAGTATATCCTGTACGGTTTCATTGAGTGTATGGCCCATATGCAATACACCGGTTACATTGGGTGGGGGTATTACAACAGTGTAAGCAGGCCGCTCGTCCGGCACACTGTTGAAATAACCTTTTTGAAGCCAGTGCCGGTTCCAGTGTTGTTCAACTTCTGCAGGCAGGTAATTTTTGCTCAATTCCATATATAAAATCCGATTGTTATTGGGTCTGCGAAGGTAGGAAGAAATGGATGATCGCTGATGCCTGATGTGATGTGCTGTGATTTATTTTACAAAACGATACGGCAAAAGAAATCACCCATCATCAGATCAGACATCAGCCATTTTTCTTACTTTCATCCTCCAGCATGTATGCGATTATAGACATAGAAACCACCGGTGGCCATGCAACGGCACATGGCATCACGGAAATAGCCATCGTGTTGCACACTGGTACAGCAGTAGAGGGAAAATTTCATACCCTGATCAATCCCGGTAGGCCGGTTCCGCGGCATATTACTGCGCTGACCGGCATCAGCAATGAAATGTTGTACGATGCGCCCCGTTTTGAACAGGTGGCAGATCGGATCTTTAACCTGCTCCGGGATCGAATCTTTGTTGCCCACAACGTTAACTTCGATTACTCATTTGTAAAACACCAGCTGGAACAGGCCGGGCATATGCTCAATACCCGCAAGCTGTGCACCGTGCGCATGAGCCGCAAAGCTTTTCCTGGTTTTGCCAGCTACAGCCTGGGCAATCTCTGCCGCGATCTGAAAATCGAGATCACCAATCGCCACCGGGCCATGGGTGATACGATGGCCACTGTACGGCTTTTTGAACTGATACTGCAAAACGATACCACGGGTATTGTTGCGGGCATGCTGAAAGGCAGAAACAAAGACCAATACCTGCCACCTCATTTACCGGCGCCCGAAATCGATCAGCTGCCCCAAACGGCCGGCGTTTACTATTTCTATAACCAGAAAAAGAAAATCGTATATGTAGGCAAAGCCGGTAACCTGCAGCAAAGGGTAAAAAGCCATTTCAGTAATAACGATGGTGGAAAGCGTAAACAGGAATTCCTGCGCAATGTCCATTCCGTTTCCTTTAAGACCTGCAGCAGCGAACTGGCTGCGCTGATTGTGGAGAGTACAGAAATCCGCCGCCTCTGGCCGCTGTATAACCGCAGCCAGAAAAAATACCACCACCAGTATGGACTTTACACCTACGAAGACCGCAACGGGTACCTGCGGCTCTTCATTGAAAAAAAGAAAACGCATCTGCAACCTGTCTATACGTTTAACCTGTTGCATGAAGGGCAGGTTTTACTTAAGAAATTAATAAAAGAGTTTGCGCTGAGTGAGGCGCTTTGCTTTGTAGATAACTCCGGACAGGCCGCTGAGGCACCCGGGTCAACAGCGCAGTACAATGATAAAGTGAAGAATGCCATCCGCTCCCTGCAGGAGCAATTGCCCACGTTTATGATCAGCGATGGCGACGATGAACATGCCAGCTATTTTTTAATGGAAAGGGGCTGCTTTGTGGGGATGGGGCAATTGCCAAAAGAAACCATTCAGACAGCAGATCTTGTATCTATAAAAACGGGACTTACCTGTTATCCGGACAATGACTATGTCAGAGGATTGATTTACCAGTTTGCAGAAAAGTATCCTGACAAGAAAATAAAAATTTTGTCCCAATTACAGT
>CAXTMV010000291.1:0-695 GCA_964245425.1 uncultured Flavihumibacter sp.
CTGTATTTTTTACATCTTTTTCTTGCATAATCTTACAAATTGTCAGCGAAGGTAAGACAGTCAAGAATGTTGCCAAGGGATCTTGTAAAGACAAATTGTCGCATCCTTTAACTGCTTAGTAAACAATCACTCAGAAGTCGTCTGCCGGTAATGAACCGGTTCCTGTAACTTGCAGCCCTTATAAAACGGGCCATGACCAAAGTATACCTTAAAAAGAAAATAAGCCGACGCGTTGAAGACGGGCATCCATGGATTTTCGGCAATGAAGTTAATATAATAGAAGGCCCGGCAGCAGGGGGCGATATTGTGGACGTGTTTTCACACGATAAAAAATTTGTTGGCAGGGGGTACATCAACCCAAAATCACAGATCATTGTACGGCTGCTGACCCGCAACAAAAATGAAGCAGTCAACGAAGATTTTTTCTACCAGCGGCTGAAAAAGGCCTGGGAATATAAAAGCACGCTCGGGTACCGCGAGAATTGCCGGCTTGTTTTTGGGGAAGCCGATTTTTTACCGGCGCTGATCATCGATAAATTCAATGATTATTTTGTATTGCAGACCCTTGCCCTGGGCATGGATATCTGGAAACCCGCCATTGTAAAAGCCCTGCAGCAACTATTCAATCCAAAAGGTATTTATGAACGCAATGATGTACCGGTGCGGGAACTGGAAGGACTCCCGCAACAGAAGGG
>CAXTMV010000291.1:705-6578 GCA_964245425.1 uncultured Flavihumibacter sp.
AAACTGTACACCGTCATTTATACACCTGTCGAGGCAACAAAACAAGTTCCAATTTTAATTACCCGCACACCTTATGGCGTATTTACCCGGCGCTTTCCAAACGATACCACGATTGATATAAAAGAAAACGGGTTGCACTTCAAGGTTGACATTGAGAACGGCCAGAAGACAGGCTATTTCCTGGACCAGCAGGACAACCGGCGGACCATCGAAAAAATAGTAAAAGGGGCAGATGTGCTGGGCGCATTCACATATACCGGTACGTTTGAAATTCATGCCGCCCATTACGGCGCTAAATCTGTTTATGGAATAGATATCTCAGCCAATGCGGTAGAACAGGCCAACCGCAATGCCGCCTTCAATAACCTGGAAAAGATCTGTCGTTTTGAGGCCATGAATGCTTTTGATGTATTGAAGCAATGGGGTAAGGAAGGAAAATTATGGGATGTTGTAATGCTTGACCCGCCGGCGTTTGCCAAAAGCCGTGAAAATATTCAAAAAGCCATTACGGGGTACAAGGAAATCAATTTGAGGGGCATGAAATTAATAAAGCCGGGCGGATTTCTGGTTACCTCTTCCTGTACCAACCTGGTTCAACCAGACTTGTTCCTGGAGATCATTAACATGGCTGCAAAAGATGCCCGCCGTACCTTAAGACAGGTCACTTACCAGACCCAATCGGCCGATCATCCGATTATCTGGGGAATGGAAAATACGCACTACCTGAAATTTTTAATTGTACAGGTGATTTAGTTGATTGATGACAGGCATGGATCTCATTGGAATGAGGCGTATAACGGACGATTTGTTTGCCTACCGGTTATGCGTATACGTACAAAGTGGTGTAATGTATTAACAACAATGATTGAAAGGGACAGCGAAAGCCAAAGACTTCCGACTAATGCGAGACCTGGAACTTACCGGAGTCTACCATCCTGCCTGTTTTGTCTCTTAATTGGAAGATGTATACCCCGCGGTAAAAGTCTGTTACGTTCACCACTGTTTTCTGGTTTACGGCGCGCACTTCCAGTACTTTTTTACCAACAAAATTAAATACCTCGAAAGTATAGGCTTTGTCCAGGTTATCGTCAATATCAAAAGTAATTTGGGAAATCGCCGGGTTGGGATAAAACTTTGTTACCCGGACAGGCAACTGCGAAGCAGGTGTATTTGCCTGGCTCTTCGATTGAAGCGTAGTCAACAGAATAATGGATAGTATGTAAAAAATCTTCATAGGCGATATCTTACATTGATGCACCAAGATAATTCAGTTTTAACAAAACTACAAACCTTTTGGTACAATTTTATAACCCAAACCGGGTAATTCACCCGGGCTGGAGGTTTTATCTAAGTATTAACGTTATTTAAGGCCGTCAAGTATCTGGTGGATGGCTGTAAAATCAGGAAGATCGCCGGCATTTTCCAATACTTCTGCATACCGTATAATGCCTTGTTTATCAATTACAAAAGCAGAGCGCTTGGATACACCATTCATCCAGTTCCAGAATTGTTCGTACAGGGTGCCATACGCCGTGGAAGCTTCCTTGTTGAAATCGCTTAAAAGACTGAAATTCAACCCCTGTTCTTCTTTGTATTTGGCCAGGGTGGGGGGCGCGTCTACCGAGATGCCAAATACGGTTGCGTTGGCATTGTTATACAGCGCTATATTATCGCGTATGCTGCACAACTCTTTTGTGCAGGTGCCGGTAAAAGCCAGGGGAAAAAACAATAACAATGTATTCTTTCCCTGCTGGTCCTGCAGCGACACTGGTTTTTTTTCTGAATCGTATAAAACAAAAGCTGGAGCAGGTTGGCCGATTTCGATTTTCATGCCACAAAGCTAAGCGAACGGGCTAAGAGAACAAAGAGAAAACAGCAGATGGCACACCCAAAAATCGCGCTGGGGGTCATTATATGCCTGCTGCGCGCTCCTTTCTCTTTCTGTTTTTCGCTCAGAAACGCGGGCACAATACTTTATCCCTGGTGCTGTTGCCGCGGTCGAGGAACCCGATATAAGAAATGCTGAGTTCTACACCGCACCTTCCCTCGCTAACGGTCATTAACTGCGAGACGTATACATCATAGCTCAGTGCCACGGAAAAAGGATTGTAATCAATTTTAAGTACTGGTATGAAAGCGTCCTTCCAGCGAAGAAAGGCCCCGCCGTGAATAATGTATTGCGGTGCATCCGGTTCGCCCACTTTTACAGAATACATGGCACCCCCAATGGCTTCATTAAAACTGCCCTGGTTAGAATAGTCGGCCTGTAGAGTAAAAAAATTATTTTCGTCAATATTGAATTTCATACCGCCGGAAGCCACAATTTTCGGGTTCAATGCAGAGGCGGCATTCCTGTAAAAAGAATTTCTTGGCCGGTTAAAATGATGGTAAGCCAGGCCGATGAAATAAGTATTCTCATCTTCTGCACCAAAAGCAGAATTGAAGCTGGCACCTACCGATCCGTCAAAATAGTCGTATTTGGGGTTGGCAAATGTTTCTCCGTCGGCAAGAGCAGGATTGAAAGCAATGCCATCGTATTGTGCATTGGTGGTAACCTTGGATCGATCGATGCTTTTTTCTACCAGTCCGCCCATAAAGCCAACCGACAGGTAGGTGGTTTTATTACCGCTCAGTGATTTGTGATAATTCAGTGCAGGCAGAATATTGGTGGTGGTTAATCCTGCCGTGCCTGCCCGGTCGTACAATACCTGGATGCCGGTGGTAAGAAAATCATCTCCTTTGCCAACCGGCATTTTATATTCGGCATTGAAAGAGCCGCTTTTGTAGGCATTGGTAAAACTATTCCATTGATCACGATACACCATCTGCACCCTGATGTCGCCGCTGAACAGACCTGCCAGTGAGGGGTTGCGTAAGAGGGGTGCCTCAAAAAACTGGGAGAAATGCATGTCCTGCGCCTGCAACTGGCAAAAGCCTGCCGTTAACAGCAAAACAGGTAATAGTATTTTCTGCCAGCAGTTAGGGGTTTTCATGCCAAAGGATTTTTTTTCATAAACAAATATCAGGCATTATTTATCTGATTAAGGTAACGTTGCCTTTGTAGGTAATAACGTTCGTATTCTCACAAATAATATCAATCATGTAAATATATGTGTCGGTGGCGGCCTTTGTGCCTTTATAGGTACCATCCCATCCCGAAGCGGCATCATTGGCCGGGAAATTCCTTTTTTCAAATACCATTTCTCCCCAGCGGTTAAAAATACGCAGGGACTGGATCAGGTAAAGCCCTGTACCCCTTGGATAGAACCGGTCGTTAGAACCATCATTATTAGGCGAAAAAGTATTGGGGATAAAGAAGTTCTTGTTGCCGCATGCAACTACTATTGTAATATTCCGGCTGCTAACGCAACCATTGGCATCTGTAACTTTTACATGGTAAGTGCTGCTGTATTTGGGTGTTGCAATGGGGTTGGGGCAGTCAGTACAGCTCAGGTTGTCGGGCGGTGTCCAGTTAAAAGTAGTGGCATTGGGGCTGTAAGTGAAAGGAATGGGTATACCGGTTCCGCCTGCCACCATCGTGGTGTCGCCGGAAATGGTAATAAGGGGTAGAGGGAATACGGAAATATTTACAGCGGTATCGCCTTTGCAATTCAGGCTGTTGGCTGCTTCCAGGGTAATATGGTGCAGGCCGGTGTCAGTGTATACTACGGTGGTTTGCTGTTTAACAGATGTTTGCCCGTTGCCAAAATCCCATTTCCAGGTAATCGCTGTATCAGGCTGTACCGCCAGGCTGCCTGCAAAATCAATCGGGCTGTTAATGCAAACGCCGTCTGCGCTGGTAATAATTGGTTTTGGTGTGGCCAGTACACGAACGGTGTCTGTAAAGGTTTGGGTACAGTTGGCCTGGGTGGTTACCGAAAGGGTAGGAAGGTAAATGCCTGGCCCGGTATAAGTATGAATGGCATCTGAAGTAATGGCCGGTCCGGTGCCATCTCCGAAACTCCAGGATTGGCTCACAATTTTATCGTTGCCGTCTTGTGAATAATTTGTAAAATAAACGGTACCACTGTCACAAAACTTTCTTTTATCCAGCCCGAAAATAGGAATCGCTCCTTTTACATCAATGGTGCCGAGCCCGCCGATCACTTCCTGGCACCCTACACTGTCTTCCAGAAACAGGTAAGGCGAAAACATATTCGGTAAATTATACAAATGGGTTATGCTATTTTGCTGGGTGGTATCTACGCTGCCATCGCCAAAATAAAATTTAAACTTGGTGGCATAGGGAGGCGAAACGGTAAAATGAACGGTTAAATTATTACAGGCCTCTGCAGGATTGGGATCGAAGGTCACTTTGGTAGCCGGAATAGGATCCGTAAGCGTAATATTGATACTGGCAGAATCAACACAGCCTCCGTAGCCGGTTACATACAGCTTAGCCGTAAATTTTCCATAGGAATTATAAAAATGGTTGGGGGATAAAAGCGAAGAGGGGCTTCCGCCATCGCCAAAATCCCAGTTTACAGATTCATAGTCGGATCCCTTAAAACTAAATTTTGTTTCAAGCGGCGGACAGAGTGTAGCTGTGTCCTGAACACTGTACAATGGTTTGGGCGCCCGGATGCTGATATAGCTTTTGCGCGTGAGCGTATCAGCACATCCGTTTTTATCTGTCACAAAATGCGAAACGGTGTACGTACTGTCATTGCCCGCGTAAGAATGCGTTGGATTCTGGTTGATATCTGTAGCGGTACCGTCGCCGAAATTCCAGCCATAACTCAGTTGGTTGCCGGAAGAAGAATCGGTGAACTGCAGGGGTGTGCCCGGGCAAAATACTGTTTGCGTGGCGGTAAAAGACGCAAATGGTTTGCTAACGGTTACGCCCGTCCGCTGGTAGGTATCGTTGCATTGCAGCGTATCAAAAACGATCAGCTTAACTGTATAGACGCCTGTATCCGTGTAAATATGTGTAAAAGGAGCGGCAGAAAACGACTGGACGGCACTACCATCGCCAAAATCAAAAGTCCATTTATTAATCAGGCCGGTTGTTACCGAAGAATCTGTAAAAATAGTTGCGCCGTTTTTACAGCCACCATTATTTTGTACGCCGAATAAAGCGGTTGGGCCTACTATTGTAAATGTTTTTATTGCACTGACAGTGGTACAGCCGTTAATATCTACCGTGGTTAATTGCACCGTATGGGTGCCCGGAACACCCGTATAAGTGTTATAAGACGCACCGGCGGTAGTGGAAGGACCACCGTCAATTACCCAATGATAGCTACTGATATTAACCGGGTTGTTGGTAGAAGTAAAAACAACGTTGTCGTTCCTGCAATAGAGCGCTGGTGATTTGCTGAAATTGAAATCGGCCGTTTCGCTGAATAAACTCACTTTTTTCACAACAGAGTCTACGCAAACTGTATTGTTAACAATTAACTGCACATCGTAATCGCCCAGGGCCGGGTAAGTGAACGATGTATTTCCAACGGTGGTGCTTGTTGACAGGGCCGGATCATTAAAACGCCATAGGTAAGACACAGGGCCATATGCCGTATTTGCTTTAGAGGAATCGATGAAGGTAACGGTGGTCTTGTTTGCGCAGTTACCCAGCATGTACCCAAAATTGGAAATGGGCGGCAATACGATGGCAAAACCTGCCTTGGTTAATGAATCGGTACAGCCGTTGCTCGTTACTTTCAGCTTAATGGAATTGGCGCCTGTATCCTGGAATACGTGTTGCGGATTTTGAAGGGTAGAAGTACCGCCATCGCCAAAATCCCAAAACCAGCTGGTGCCTGCCGGTGTGGATAAATTAGTGAACGATACGACGGAGGTATGGCAGATGCTGGTCAGATCTTTTGAGAAATCAATAGAAGGCGGTGGTCCTACTACTATCGTGCTGGAAGAAA
>CAXTMV010000292.1:0-5034 GCA_964245425.1 uncultured Flavihumibacter sp.
GGATGGGTGGTGGAAGACCGATCCGGCGATTACTGGACCGATGATGATATCCTGGCCCTGGGCACCGTGGTGGATAAAAATGATCCGGTAAAAAAAAGTAAAAAGTAAAAATTAAAAGTCAACATTCAAAAACGTTTGCCCGGACGGTTTGAGCGACTGGTTTTTAATTTTTAATGTTGACTTTTAAATTATTATTTATTCAATTGCTCTTCTTTTTCTTCTACTTCCAGTTTTTCCTTTTTTAAATCGATGCGGATCCTTCCAAAAAAACTCATGTAGATATTTGCGACCCAAACCAGTGCAAAGCCGGCTACCAGGTAACCGCGCCAGTCTGCCAACAACAAATGAAAACGGGTAATGCCTAGCATGATAAGCGTTATGTAATGGCTGAAGCAGTATTCGCAGGTAAACAGGTAAAAAAATTTTCTTTTTAGTAAGGTCTTGCCGGTTTCACATTGCCGGATACAGAATTCCCGGGGCTCCCGAAACACTTCTTCATGTGTTACCGTCCACGCAATGCAGGCAATGGGCAACGCTAATAAGAATAGCCACCAGGTCTGGGTTTGAATGGGCATCATGTCTTGAAGTTACAGGCATTTCCGCCATTGGCTAAATTATCGTTTTTTATGCACCGCTGTTCAGGTCGGCAGTTTTTTTTGCCAGTCGCCCCCCAAACCAGGCAAGAAGCAACCGTACAAGAATCATTGCCTGAAAACAACGATCTGCCTGGTCTGCAGCCCCTTAGCTGAACGGCAGGTGAGCAGGTAGCTTCCGTGCAGGTTGCCGCGCAGCGAAAGGGCCAGGGTCTGGCCTTCCGTAACCAGCGATGGCAACGCCAGTTCCTGTATTTCTTTACCGGTCATGTCGAACAAGGCAACAACGGCATGTTGAAGTACCACGCCGCTTTTGAGATAAACCTGGCCCTGGCTAACAACAGACGGAAAGAACAAGACCCGTTTTTTTTCTTCAAATGCAACTTTTATGACCGCTGAATAAGCGGACTGCCCATCTTTGTCTACCATATTTAACCGGTAATAATTGATAGCATTGGCAGGATCGGCATCCGGATAGGTATAAGTATTAGCCAGGTTTGTGCCGGCATGGCTGCTGGCAACCTTGCCAAGCGTGCGGAAGGAAAGGCCGTCGGTGCTTTTTTCTACTTCGTAATAGGCAGTGTTTATTTCACTGGCTGTTGCCCAGTTCAGTACAATGGTTTTTCCGGCGGCTGTGCCGCCAAAGCTACTTAGTTTAACGGGCAGCAGGGTGCCGCTAACGTTAAAGCTTAAACGATTTCCGCCACCGTTCTCGTAATACTCCAGCACCATATTGTAAGTACCTGCCAGGGTTGCCGTGTAGGTAGTTGTTGCGTACCCGTGATCTCCCCAGTTGGTAATGACCCAGGTATTGCCGCCATCCATGCTCAGGCGATAGCCATCGTCGCCACCGGTGGTAATGACATAATTACCTGCGGCAAAAGTTTGCTGCAGGCGATACCGGGCGCTGAATTGTTCTGTTGTAAGAGCGCAGCTGCTGGTATTAAAAAGCGTGTTATCGCCGCCAAAGCCTTCATCAAAGTTCGGGTTACTGGCGGTTCCTTCTGTTACCAGTCCTACATAATTATTAAAACTCATGCCCTGGTACAGGTATCCTCTCCATACATTGGCGCTGCCAAATATGGATTGATCTTCAATACCCAGGCAAAATGGAGCTACCGAAAATGAAACGCGGTTGCCGCCGCCGTCTTCATAATATTCCAGTACCATGTTATAAGTACCGCTCAGCGTGGTGGCATAGTCGGTATAGGCATAAGACTGATCGCCCCAATGATTAATGACCCAGGTAAGGCCCCCGTCGAGGCTCAGGCGGTAACCATCGTCGGCACCCACCTTAAACTGGTAAAGGCCCGCTGAAAAAGTTTTGGTCAGCTTGTACCGTACGCTGAAGGTTTCTGTATAAACAGGGCAACCATTGGTTGGATAATTAACATAATCGCCACCGAAATCCTCGTCGAAACTTGCACTGGCGGTATTACCCTCTGTTACAGAGCCTGTATATTGGGTAAAATCCGCATTGTCGTATACATAGCCGATCCAGGTGTTTGATGTGCCATAATCGCTTTGGTTACCGGCGGGCGTACATGTTTGTGACCAGGCAAGGCAACCGGCGGCCATGGCCAGGAACAGGAGTAGGAGGTTTTTCATAAACAAATAATGGATTGGATATTTTAGGTGTAAACCATTACTATCTACTACGCTCAGAAATCAAAAAAAGTATGCAATAACCTGTAAAGGGCTGGGTTTTGTGCTCATTTTGCCGAATTGTTGATCTCAATCTAGCAGCCGCCATAAAAAAAGGCCGCCCTGTACGGGGCGGCCTGGAGTAAAATAAACGGACAGGTGTTGGTTACCTGGTAATAATTATTTTCTGCACCATTATTTGTCCATGCACCATCGTTTGCACGGTATATACCCCGCTGGAATGAGCAGCAAGATTATTAATGAAGAAGTAATTATCGCCTTTTACCAGCGACAGTTTTTGCTGGTACACCGTTGCACCATACGCATTGATGATGCGGAGAACCGTATTATTGGCTACGTCCGAACTGATCTTTACAGATACTTTGTCTGTTGCAGGGTTCGGTGTAACGCTCATGCTTCGGCTGCTGGTATTATCGAGCCGTACGGTTAAAATAACGCTGTATTTGAACTTGCCGTCTTTGTCAACAATTCTAAGGCGGTAGTACAGTACACTTGCATTTATGGCAGACAGGTTATCATTGTACCTGTACGTTACCGGTATGGTACTGCCGGCAGCGGTTACCGTACCAGTGGCAATGAAATTGGTACCATCGGTGCTTCTTTCCACTACATAAGACTGCAGGTTAATTTCCTTTTCTGCTTCCCAGGTAAGCAATACTGAAGTTGTTTTATTTTCAGCGGTGAAGCTGATGAGGTCTACTGGTAACAACGCATTGGTGGTAAGTACCAGTGCATAGGTGGCTACATTGCTGAGCCTGCCGGTGTTATCGGTGGCAGTATAATTAAAGGCACTGAACAGGCCGGTATAACCCGTTGCGGGGTCAAACTTTAGCAGGGCGGCATTGGCGGGTGTCAGGGACTGGCCCTGGGTAACCGCTACGCAGGTTGGGTTGCACAGGTATAATATACCGGAGGCTGCGGGTGGCAGGCTGGTAATGGTATAACTGGCGATACTGCCATCGGGATCGGAACCGCTCAGGCTGGGTATGGCAGTCTGTCCATCGGTCAGGGCCATTTTACCGGATGTTACATTATTCGCCTGGGGTGGTGTGCCGCTCACAGGTATGGTATAGGTAGCCACATTGCTCGATTTGCCCGCATTGTCTATGGAAGTATAATCAAATACGGCATTGCCTTCGAAACCAGCTGTGGGAGCAAACTTCAGGCTGGCCGCATCTGCCAGCAGTATAGATTGCCCCTGCGTCACCGCTGCACAGGTTGGATTGCAGAGGTACAATACACCCTGCGTGGCAGGTGGTAATGTAGTAATCACAAAGCTGGCCACCGTTCCATCCGGGTCAGAACCCGATAAGGCACTGATAACAGTCTGTCCATTGGTATTTGCCATCATTGCCGAGGTAATATTATTGGCAGTGGGCGGCAGGTTCGGATCCAGTGAAGTATTGATAACAGGAATATTAAATGGCGCAGACTGGCTTACAGCACCCGTATTATCAGTGGCTGTATAAGTAAAACTGGCGGTTCCGTTAAAAGTGCCTGCAGGGTCAAATTGTAGCTTGCCAATATCTGCAACGGCAATGGCAGTGGGGGTTAAAATGGCATTGCAGGTAGGGTTGCAAAGATAAAGCACACCGGACAGGGCGCTGGGCACTGCCGTTATATTGTAGCTGGTAATGGTGCTTGGGTCGTGCCCGCTCAGGGCCGGTATGGCTGTCTGCCCATATGTATTTGGCATGGCCGGTGCATTGATGGGGTTGGCCACCGGCGGTACATTTACAACGGGTATAGAGTAATTGGCAATATTACTTTTCTGCGAACTGTTGTCTGTAGCAGAATAGGTGAAGCTGGCGGTACCCGCGAAACCGGCTGCCGGGTCAAAACTGAGGGTAGCCATCTGTGTGGGTGTCAATACCTGCCCCACTGTAACCAATGTACCGCCATTGTAAGTTAAGACACCCATTGCCGCTGTGGGCAGGGTTTCAATGGTATAAGTCGCAATAGTGCCGTCGGCATCATGGCCCGCCAGGTTCGGAATAAGGGTGGCGGGATAGGCATTGGTCATTTGTGGTGCTACAATATTATCTGTGTAAGGCGGAATATTTCTGGGTGCGATGCCTTTAACAGGCACGTTATAAGAGGCAGCAGGACTAACATTGCCGCTGTTATCAGTTGCAGTATAGGTAAACCGGGAAGTTCCGATAAAGCCTGCTGTCGGGTCGAACTGAAGACTGGCTGCATTGGCAGTGGAAATAACCTGGTTGGCGGTTACCATTGTACAACTCGGCGTGCATAAATACAATACACCTTCTGCAGAGGGGGGTAAAGTAAGGATTTTAAAAGACGCGATGGTTCCGTCTGCATCCGATCCTGTCAGGGCCGGAATCGGGTCCTGACCGTCTGTATTACTCAAAATGGTAGACTGGATGGTATTGGCTATCGGCGGTTCATTGTTAACCGGCACAATATAAGTTGCGGTGTTGCCGGACGTGCCCAGGTTGCTGACAGATGTATAGGTAAAGCTGGCGGTGCCGGTAAAACTGGCGAGCGGATCGAATTTCAATTTATCCCTGTCTGCAAAAGCCACAGACTGGCCGGCGGTAACGGCGGCACAAGTTGGATTGCAGAGATAAAGGGTACCCTGGGTTCCAACAGTAGGTATGGTATTAATGGTGAAACTGGCAATGGTGCCCGATTCAACCGAACCTTCCAGTGAAGGAATGGCCGTTTGGCCATAACTGTTATTTTCATTGGGCGCTACAATATTGTTGGTGGTGGGTATGGGCAGGGGATCTACCGGTATGGTATAAGTGGAAAT
>CAXTMV010000292.1:5044-6526 GCA_964245425.1 uncultured Flavihumibacter sp.
CTACATTGTCGGTAGCACTGAAGGTGAAAGTAGCATCACCGGTGTAACCGGCAGTGGGTTTGAATGCAAGTGTTGCTACCTGCGCAGGCGTCAGTACCAGGCCTGCTGTTACGGCCGTGCCACCATTATAGGTTAAAGTGCCCATTGCAGCAGTTGGCAATGTTTCAACGGTGTAACTTACCACGGTGCCATCTGCATCAGTACCGGTTAAGGGCGTGATGCTGGTAGCCGGGTAGGTATTGAACATGGTAGTATTATTGATGTTGGCGGTTACCGGCGGAATGGTTTTGGTGAAACTGATATCGCCGATAACAATGGCCTGTGCAGTTGGATTACCTGTTGAAGTGGAGGCTTCATTATAGACAATGGTCAGCGTTGTAATCGCCTGCGGTATGGTATATAGAACAGTAGCACCGTTACTGACAAGTGAAGTAGTGGCAGAATTTCCGCTGGTCAGCGATGCATTGCCAAAAGCAACATTACCGCTTACCAGTACAGTATCATTGGCCGGTACGCCGGTTGTGATATATTTGGTAGGCGTGGGGTTGGCTACGGAAGTAGCGCCATTCTTGGCTGTTACTGTTATCTGGTCAACATAAGTTACCGGCGCCGAGCGATCGATATCCCCCACATAAAAAGAAACGCCTGATACCGGCGCACTGAACGTAATAGTAGTAGTAACATTATTGGTTAAAACGTTCCAGTCAACAATCAATGCCAGGGGATTGGTATTAGTGGTGCCGGGTAATACCCAGGCGGTGGCTGCAGCGCCCACCCTGGGCGTATTGTACTGAAAGGCATTGTTGTCTGTAGCAGTAGTGGCAGCGGAGGTATTCCCTCCCGAACCTGAATTGTTAATACCCACCGTTACATTAACACCGGAGCTGAGGTAATTATTAAATGTACCGCTGTAAGTGGCCGTTGTCCACCCCGTATTCACCCACTGGAAATTATAGGTCTGGGCAACCGTGGCATGATAGCAGATTATCAGGATAATAAAGCTGCTGAATAGCTTCAGGAAATTTCTCATTACGTATTGGTTTTTATATTTGGTTCAATGTGTTACGGAATCTGCACATTTTCAGAGGAGGACGGAAGAAAGGACTGGGTATGTATAAACGCCAAGCTTACTTGGCTATCGCAACGCGGCATCGCCGGCAGGTGTGTTATGCCGGTAGCCTACAATAAAAAAAATTTTGTTTGAAAAAGTGGTAAGATATTTTATCTGAATCAGTGCAGCTCATTTGGTTTTATTATAAAGGATTTCAAAAGCGAATTCGTTAAACAAAAAGTTTTGTATAAGTGGAAGTACTTATACAGAATTCATTTATCGATTAAAACTACGTAAAAAATCTTTGCGGTGTTTTCAAAATCGGAATATTTTCTTAAAATAGTTTTTATTTTTTTGGAAATGCTTTTACAGTTCAAAAGGCTAATGAGTACTGCCGGTTTCAATCATTTTGTGATTATCTTATTATACAT
>CAXTMV010000293.1:0-1925 GCA_964245425.1 uncultured Flavihumibacter sp.
AAAAAATACTATTTGGTGCTAAATCGAAGATTCAGCAACGCCCGTAAAATAATATATTTGTTGGTAAAAGCGAGGCATCTCAACGGCCGCTGCTGTAGATTTTGTCGCAAACCAAGCACTTGTATTTGATAATCGCTGAAAACCATTGTTTGCAGCGGAGTATTGTGAAAAAATATTTTTACCCTGGTAACGATGATTTAAAATTCAATATTCAAAATAAACACTACAACGTTTTCATATTCTCCGCATCCCAGTAAATAATTTTTTTCTGAAAATAACTATCGTTGCTGGCCAGGCAGGGCGCGGCTGCGCGGAAAGCGGTGACCGGTCCTTCAATCACCGGGCTGCCGTTTCTGACGGCTTCAAAGAAATTGATAAAATGATCTACATGTTCGCTATAGCCTTCGGGCTTCCTGAATTTAATGGGTGGTTTTACCAGTGCCTGCTGATCGGCGGCCGGCCATTTCTGGTTGTATTGTTTTTTCAGTTCATCCTGCATGGCTTGTGGATAGGTATTCAATGCATCCCAGCCACCAATACCCGGCGCCTTGGATAGCAGGCTATGGGTGATGTTGAGGCCGTCGCCGGTTTTTTCCAGTACGCCTTCGCTGCCAATGAATTTTACGGAGCCATGGTCACCCCCGCCGCTGATGAAATTGACCCGTAACATCACCTGGAAAGCCGGGTGTTCGGGTGTTTCAGGATAATCCATGATGGCGGTGGTTACATCGGGTACATCGCGGCCATCTTTCCAGTACGCCAGCTGTCCGGCAGAAAATATTTTATCCGGTCCTTTTGAACCCGTTACATAATGGATGCCGGTAACCAGGTGTACAAACAGATCGCCGGGCATACCGGTGCCAAAATCTTTGTAGTTGCGCCACCAGAAAAACTTTTTGGGATCATAAGGTTGCGCGGCAGCGCCGGCAATATAACGGTCCCAGTCAACCGTAGCAGGCGATCCGTCTGTCGGCATAGTATACTCCCAGGCACCGGTAGCGCTTTGGCGGTCGTAAGTAGCTTCAATACAATTCAGTTTTCCTATTTCGCCGGCCCTGTACAGGTCCCTGGCTTTCTGGTAATCTACGCCGCTGATGCCCTGGCTGCCTACCTGCATTACTTTTTTGGTTTGCTGCTGGGTTTTTATTACACCCAGGCCTTCGCTGATCTTATGCACCATGGGTTTCTCGCAATACACATGTTTACCTTTATTCATCGCATCCGTGCTGATGCGTGCATGCCAGTTATCGCTGGTGGCAATGATAACGGCGTCGATGTCTTTTCGTTCCAGTATGGCGCGGTAATCGCGCGTGGTGAACAGGTCTTTGCCGTATACTTCTTTCATCCTGTCGAGCCGGCCGGTATATAAATCGCAGGCCGCGGCCAGTTCAACGCCCGGCACCTTTAAGGCGGTTTCCAGGTCATTGTGCCCCATGATGCCGGTACCAATAACGGCTATCCTGATCTTGTCGTTGGAAGTTATCTTTTTATTGAACTGCAGTACCCGTTCTTCCATTTTTTGTTCGGCGGCCAAAGTACCCAGCGGTTGGGTGCCGAGTAACAGCGTGCTGGTGCCCAGTTGCTGCAGAAATTTCCGGCGGGAGGAGTGGTGGCTTGACATGTGTAGAATGTGATAATGTGATGAATGCGGTATATGTGAAAATAGGGAATATTGCTGATGTTGGATGGGGTGGGTCGCCCTTTTTGGGCGGCTCACCCTTTGTCTCGTTCGGGAATAGCTCGTCGCAGGCTATTCCAGGACGAGACGATTTCTATGCTTGGAATTTTAAAAGGTGAGCCGCCCAAAAAGGGCGACCCACCTCGCTATGCTTGGAATTTTAAAAGGTGAGCCGCCCGAAAAGGGCGACCTACCTCGCTATGCTTGGAAATTTAAAAGGTGAGCCGCCCAAAAAGGGCGACCCACC
>CAXTMV010000293.1:2025-6505 GCA_964245425.1 uncultured Flavihumibacter sp.
ACCCACCTCGCTATGCTTGGAATTTTAAAAGGTGAGCCGCCCGAAAAGGGCGACCCACCTCCTTGCTTAGAACGGCAGATCGTCTGAAGCGTCAGCCACCACGCTGTGTGCCGCCGCATTGTTGCCAACAGTAGGTGCAGCAGCTGCCGGCGTATTGTAACCACCCTGTGCCGGGCCTGCATTCTCATTGCGGGTTCCCAGTAATTGCACGCTCAATACGCGCAGGGTTAAAGAGGCGGCGGTGCTGCCGTCGTTCTTGGTATAGGTTCTTACTTCCGGTGCTCCTTCCACATACACCTGTGTGCCTTTGCGCAGGTAAGGCGCAATGGCTGTTTTGTCTGTCCAGTAAGCACATTCCACCCAAATGGTTTTGTCTTTTTGGTTTCCCTGTGCATCGCGGTATTTCTCCGTGTGTGCCACATTAAAATTGATTACGCTCTTACCATTTACGGTATTGGTAACGCAATCCTTACCCAGGTTGCCGATGGCTTGTAACTTGATCATACTTTTTAATTTAGCTGCGTACTTAAAATTGTTTGACGGGCAATGTACGCTTTCCTGCATTGCCGGCAATCGCCGGAACCAGGTGTTCTTACATCATGTGGATTAATTGTTATCAAGAAACGGTGCGCTTTCTTTTGCGGCAAAGGGTTGTCTGCTCAGTCCTCCGCGCGGCCGCCACCGGTATCAATGATCCTTCCAAAAAAGATCGCATTCATCATCAGCTTGGTACCGCCCAGCCAGAAAGCCCTGAAATTGGGATTGTCTGCTATAGAGATCACTCTACCACTGCCGGTACCGCTTACAATCACTGCCGCCGAATTTTTGATGGCAGTAAAATTCTCTTTGCTGATATAGCCGCTTTGCAGCGGCGTATTGCCATACAGCGCTGGGTTGGCATAGGGGCTTTTGGTTTTTTCCGGGAAGGTTTTTCCGGCTTTGAACAGGTCTATATAGGGACGCTGGTAGCCATAAAACAAAGGATGGGTAAGATCGATGTCTGCCCTGAAAATACCCCCGTAGTTCAGTTGCGATCCTTCCCGGTCGTCTTTTGACGCATAGGGTAGTTCCATACTGCTGTCTATGACCGGCGGTATTTTTTTAAAACTGATATTGGTGAGGCCATTCTGCGCGGCCCACTGCACTGCTTCTTCCAGGCATATCAGCGTGCCCCCGTTTTGTACCCAGGCTTTTAATTTTTCTTTGTTCAAATCGGTATAACTACCGCTTACCATTACCAGGGTGCTGTATTTATTCAGGTCGGCCCGGTTAAAAACAGGCGTCTCCAGCTGACTAACGGGCATGTTAAACCGCTGATCGAGCAGGTGCCAGACCTCGCCGGCCGGTGTGGGCGATACGCCGGTGCCTACCAGCATGGCAACGGTGGGCTTGCCAATGTTTGCAAAACGGGCACTACCCAAATCTACCCCGGCAACGGAGAGACCGGTGGTCAGCGGGTATACGTCCACGCCATTTTTTTCAGCACCTGCCTTCAACAAAGCCAATAATTTTTCTGCATCCGTTTTTTGCAATGCAACGGGTATAACAATGCTGCCGTACCCAAATCTTTTTTTGCCCCCCTCAACGCTGGCTTCAAAAGGGCTGGTGGTGACCTTAGCCAAAATGCCATTGTCGAGCAGTTCGTACAACAAGCGGGGGGCATACAATTCATTCCATTCAAAGGCATAAGCATAATTGGTTTTGGCGCCTTTCAGCTCGCCCGCCGGGAGGCTTATGCTGTCTACCCTTTTACCTTTCAGGGAAGGCGTATATTTTGCCGCCGTTAATTCAGCATAAGGCAGGCCAAAGGCCAGGGGCATGGTCCAGGCGGTGATGTCATAAAAAAGGCTGTCCTTGTACGTGAGTGTCTTATCAAAAATGGCCCGCAACAACCGGTATTGGGGCTGGTTGGCGGGTATAATATAAGCGCTTCCTTTTTCAAAAGTATAGTCGGGGGTGGCGCTGCTGCTGTTCAGTTCATAGACCTCAATTTTATGGCGGAGCAGCATCTCTATGAAGTGCCCGGTCCGGGCATGGTCGGTTGTTTCGCCGATTACCCAGGCCTTATTGGCTGCGGCGGCGCCTTCCTGCAAGGTCATTTTAAAAAAATCGCGCTGGTAGTCCAGCAATTCCTTGCGCAAGGCCATGGTTGCTTCCAGGGTAGAGAGGGTAGTAGTGAACTGGTTGCGAATGGTAAACGGAAAGCGGAGTATGCCATTGGGTGTTTGTTGTGCATGCCCCCTGGAAGAAGCCTGTTCAAACAAGATACCGATACATCCCTGCACATCCGGATACGTGGATCCCTTTCCGTAATAGAAATCATCATAGTTTTCTTTGGTGAAGTACAGGGAGCCGATCCGGTCGAGAAATTTTGCATGAAAAGCAGCAATCTGGGCGGTCAGCTGCTGGTTTTTACCGGGTGTTAAGGGGTTTACGCGCGCGGGTACACCGGGCTGAAAAAAGAAACTGGCATTGCTGCCCTGTTCATGGTGGTCGGTTAAGATGTTGGGCCGCCATTCCTGGAATTTTTTTAGCCGGTGCTGGCTTTCGGGGTGTACGCCCGGTAACCAGTCGCGGTTCAGATCAAACCAGTAATGGTTGTAACGGCCGCCGGGCCATACTTCATTAAACTCCCTTGAATTGGGATCGGTTACCAGGTTTTTGCTTCTGTGCTGGTTTACCCAGGTAGAGAACCGTTGCAGGCCGTCGGGGTTAAAGGAAGGGTCAAAAAGAATGACCACTTTATCGAGCAGTTCATCTATTTTTTTACCCTGGGCCGCGGCCAGGTAATAAGCGCTGAGCAGCGACGCATTGGCGCCGCTGGATTCATTGCCGTGGATAGAATGGCCAATCCATATAACAGCGGGCATATTGTCTGTGTTCAGCGTGGCGCCTGCCACCGGGTCGGCCAGTTGTACATGTTGTTGCCTGATTTGTTCCAGGTTGGCCAGGTTTTTCTGGGAAGAGAAGATAAGCAATAACTGGGGCCGGGTTTCATAGGTAGTGCCCATTATTTCCAGCTTTACGCGTTCGGGACAGGCACTGGCGATCGCGTTCATATAATTCACCAGCCGGTCGTGGGTGATATGCCATTCGCCCACATGGTGGCCAATCACCTGTTCGGGCGTGGGTATGGCGGCATTGTAGGTAACATCTGCCGGCAGGTAATAATTCAGTTCCTGCGAAAAGCTGTTGCAGCAAAAGATCAGGAGGGATATCAAAACGCCGATCAATTTTCTCATAGCTATTTGTTTTGGTAGATGGAAATTACAGTAAATCGGGCATCCGGCGCCGTGATAATAATATGCTGCCTCCATTCGTTTATGGTATTTCCGTTATTTTTGATTTATTGATTTTGGGATTTGGAATGTTGTGATTTGATCAACGTTGTCGACAGAAATCCCGAAAGCACAAAATCCCGAAAGCACAAAATTCGAAAGCAGTACTATGGCTATACCGAAAGGAAAACTGATCGCCATCGGCGGTGCGGAAGACAAGGGCACTGATCTTGAAACGGGCGATATTTACCGGAATAACCTCAATTTTTTTGAATTGGGCATCCTGCGTCGCATCATGCAGGAAGCGGGCGGCCCGGCTGCACGCATTGAAGTGGTGACCACGGCCTCCACCATTCCACACGAGGTTGCCAATAATTACATGAATGCATTTGGTAAAATAGGCTGCACCAATATTGGGGTATTAAGCATCCGTAACCGCGAAGATGCGCTCAACAATGAATACCTGGAGCGCATCATGCACTGCAACTGCGTTATGTTCAGTGGCGGTAACCAGATGCGGTTAAGTGCTATTTTTGGTGGCACCCGGTTTTTAAAGATCCTGCACGAACGCTATCAGCAGGAAAATTTTATTATCGCGGGTACCAGCGCGGGCGCCATGGCCATGAGCGCTACCATGATATACGAAGGCAATGCCACCCGGGCGCATTTAAAGGGGGAGGTAAAAATTACGACTGGCCTCGGTTTTATCGACAGCGTGATCATCGACAGCCATTTTGAAAAACGGGGCCGGTTTGGGCGACTGTCGCAGGCTATTGCCAGCAATCCTTCCGCCATCGGCATTGGGTTGGGAGAAGATACCGGCATGCTGGTAACAGATGGCAACAAGATGGAAGCCATCGGCAGCGGACTGGTAATCATTATTGACGGGCATGATATACGTCATTCCAATATTGCGGATATCCCGGAGGGCAATCCTATCAGCGTGGAAAACATCATTGTTCATTTCTGCGAAAAAGGAAACGGTTATGTTATCAGCGAGCGTAAATTTTTACAGGAAGCCAGCGATGGGGCCCTGGTTAAAAAACAGGTAAATGTGGAGTAGATGTTGAGATTGGCAGGCGCGCTGTTGTCCCGGTAAACTTTTAATAGATTGGCCTCAGGCCGGGCGGGCGCCCGCAGCCTTTTCGATGCTGCGTTTTGCTTTGAGGAGGTAACGCAGCATTGTCAAGTGTTTCAGCCGA
>CAXTMV010000294.1:0-6474 GCA_964245425.1 uncultured Flavihumibacter sp.
CTTTACGTCTTACGCTTTATGTCTTATGTCCTCAATCGGCTTAATGACTTTTAAAGCCCCTTTCTTCCGGATACGGGTCCAGTTTCCCTTTTTAAGGGTAGGTATTTCGTCGCCCAGTAATTTGCCCCATGGCTTCAGCTCTTCTATCCTGTCAAAGATAATTTTCAGGATGCCGGCAAAAGGTATGGATAGAAACATACCGGATACTCCCCAGACGGCGCCGCCCAGCAAAACAAAAACAATGGATATTAGTGCGTTGATCTTCACTTTGGAAGAAACGATATAGGGCACCAGGAAATGATTGTCTATAAACTGGATGACGGCGTAGCAAATAATAATCAATACCTGCGTGTGAAATCCGTCTTTTGTAATGGTGGCAATGATAACGGGTAAGGCCACCGAAATAATTCCGCCGATAAAGGGTAAGATATTTAAAATGGCGCCCAGCACGCCCAGCAACACCCAGTATTTAACACCCAATATCAGCAGGGCCAGCGAATTGAGTACCGCTACAATCAGGGCTTCAATCATTAACCCGTACATATAGCTTTGTATGGCACCTTTTGTCTGCCGCAGCACAGCCCCTACTTCTTTGTAATTTTCTTCTGCAAACACCTCGTACAGGAAATTCAGTAAAAGGGTCTTATAGTATAAAAAAAGAAAGGCATATACCGGCAACAATACCAGCGAAGCCAAAGAATTCATCAATGTGCCGGCGGTTGATCCAATGAGTGGTTTCATACCCGCACCGGCTTCTTCCAACGCCTTTTGTTGCTTTTCCATATCTATATTAAAGCGCCTGCTGATATCCTGCTGTAGTTTTTCCACCAGCTGCAGCAGCTTTTTCTTCATCAGGGGTAACTGGTCTGTAAAGCCAGCAATCTGCATAGACAAAAAGTACCCTATGCCGCCAATAAATAAGAAAGCGATGAGCAACGCCAGGGTAATCGCTAAAACTTTGGGAATTTTTTTCTGCTGAAACCAATTTACCATCGGGTTTAGCAGGATGGCAATCAGCAGCGCAATGAAAGCGGCACCAATATTTCCCTCACAGTAAAAATGCTGAACACAAATAGTGTCAGGCCAAATAAAATAACGGTAACCTTCAGGTAGTAGGGGTATTGCTTTTTCATTTTTCTATCTGTTTCTATAAGCCGGCCCGTAAATTAGTTTCGCTGTGCACCAGATCCCTGTAAAGCACCCAGTTTTGATTCGTCCTGTGCGATTTTGCCTTTCAGTGTATCAATATCTTTTCCCAGGTCAGCAAGATCATCTTTGGCGCTCCTGGCTTTTTTTGCACTGCGTTCTGCTCCCTGTGCTGCTTTCCTTGCTTTTTTGGCCGCTGATTTATCTTGCGGGTTACTACTTAATTGAGCGGCGGCGTCGTTGTTTTCGTCGGCTGCCTTTTGTGCGTCGGTCGTGGTTGTTTCCACCGCCTGCTTCTTTTTTTCTACCATATTTTCCAGTTTGGCCAGTTCAATCTTATTCTTGTTGATACGCGTACTTACTTCGAGTGCGTCTTTTTGCTGCTTTAATGAATTAATGGAATCGCCGGAAACCTGGGCAAAAACACCTGTTGAGAAAAGAAGGGCAGCTAAAGCCAAAAAAAATTTACTTGTCATCATGATTTTATTTTTAGGATTTACTTATTTGTCTACAATAGACAATAGTTGTGCCTGATAAGAAAGGCAATTGCGACGCGGCGACAAGTGTAAACTTATCGATTGTGATGAAAATTTTCCCCAATAAAAAAGGCCGCTGAAAACAGCGGCCTGCGTTACTAAGTAGTTTAATAATCAGGCCCTGCGTATAACCTTTAGCAGTACCGCAATGATGGCTATTACAAGTAACACATGAATAATTCCGCCAGCCTGGTATCCAAAAAAACCAATGGCCCAGGCGATTACCAGTATAACCGCGATCAAATACAATAGATTTCCCATAAATGCTTTGTTGATATAAATAATAGGATTGACCTGTTACAATAAAACAAAACTATGCCAGAATATATTTTTCCCATGTACACGAAGTTTGGCACACATTTGTCTTACTGTTTGTGGTAATGGGTACATTAAAATGAACCTTTTCTGATGAAAGCTTCCGCCAAAAAAACAGTTTTGATCATCGATGACGAAGAAGAGCTCTGCATGCTGATGGAAATGGTACTGGCGCGGCAACATTTTCTTTCCAAAAGCCTGCATAATATTAAAGATGCGATGAATGTGATTGGAGAATTAAAACCAGACTATATTTTCCTGGACAACCACCTGCCAGACGGCAAAGGTGTAAACTTCATCAAAAGCATGATTGATTTATACCCACAGGTAAAAATTGTAATGATGACCGCTTACAATGATAAACACGTTAATGAAGCGGCGATCAGCCACGGTGCCGCTTATTTCCTGCACAAGCCTTTTAACAGGAACAATATCGAAAACATTATACGGGGACTATAGAAAAGATGGTTGGCCCAAATTTACGTTTTATATCAGGCATTTTCCTGTTTCAACCTGGTATCCGGCAAAAAAGCCATCAGCAGCATTACAAAAGATGCCGCGAGCAGTATATAGAGACCTGGTTTTATGTCAGGGCAGTCGCCGCCGTAACAACGACTTACTAAAATATAATTCCGCAGTGCCCAGGCAACATTGAATCCACAGAAAAAGATATTTGTTCTTTTAGCCCAAATCCTTGGAAGCAGAAAAAAAATGGCCGCCCCAAAAGAACAGAAGAGGTTCATCAGACCGGGCTTTCCAAAATTTTGTTGACCACTGGCAGACATGCCGCTAATCCGCAGCTTTACCGCGGGTACATATACCCAGGGCATATAGCATACCAGTACCACTATAATAACGGCCAGCAGGCCTATCCATTTTGAATACTTCATAACCGTTTCTAAAAAACGCAAAGATAGCCCGGCAGGCCTGTAAACAAAATGATTCTTTTAAGCTGTTTACACCCGCCATCGGCCACAGCAGGATTCTGCACTGCTATTTATCGGCGGTAACATTGAAGTACGCAGTGTGTGCACCGGTTTTGCCGTTTGCATCGAGGCCTTGTACTACAATCGCAAACCGGCCCGGCACATCAGACGTATAAAAGCTGACGCTCGTTTTACCATCGGCTGCTGTTGCCACCGAGGGAGACCAGTACAACAGGTTCCGGAAATCGGGAAGCCGGCTGTTTCGCTGCTCAGTACTTTCATATTGTGGCGAGAAGAATTCCCTTTTCAGCTGCAGGGTTCCATAATCTATTACAATGGCATGGGGGTCCAGTTCATAACCCGGCATATTTCCATTGTAAGTAGTAAAATTGACGATGCCGTCGAAAAACATGCTGCCATAAAAATACATGCGCGCCATCACTTCCAGTTTCGTGATCTTAAGCGGATCGTAACTCATTATTTTGTCTGCATCCAGCACCGGCACACCGTCTAGCAATATCAGGGGATCCACTTTAAAAAATTCTTTCCGGATATTATCAAATACCGGGAGAAAAAATTTTCCGTCCCTTTTTCGCACGTTCACTTCCGGCACATATTCCCGCAGAATTTCTTCCACGGTAGTAAACCGCACATAATCGTCCAGCAGGTAAGCTTTATCAGGTTTAAAATAAAAAGGCGTGGTATCGATACCAGGGCTCAGCAGCTGGTTCAATCTCTTTTCCCCATAAGCATGCTGCACCTGCATCGCGGTGTACCGGCCGGCCAGCAAGGCGGCATTTTCTTCTGACAGCGACAATGCTGCAAGCCGGTTACCCGAATACCGGTCGGAAAATGGATTGGCTATCTCTACATGCCTTGCCCCATTTTCCTGGCCGTTTGTCTGCACAATGATCTCATCGTTTCCATAGAAATTATCCATCTCAAACCGTATAAGGCCGCTGTCGTTGCTGGTGGTGCCACGGAACTGGGTTCGGGTTCCGGCCACTGACAGAAAAGACTCCACGCCTCTTGCCGGTTGCCCATCGGCGTTATTCACTACTCTCCCCGTAATAATATGTCCCTTGTATTCCGGTGCAAATTCAAATACCGGGTGCTGCTCCTGTAACACATCATTCCACCGGAAGCGCCGCCATCCCTGTGTCAGCACCAGGTTATCGGTGGCGGCTTCTGCCTCTGGCGTATTACTGGTGAGGTAATAACCGGGCGATTCAATAGGGCCATTCAGTTCTGAACCAAGCCAGCAATAACTGCTGATGTCCATGTCATCCACGCCTGTGAGGGAATCGATGCGGTAAACCGCCAGCGACATATCAGCCGGTGCCGGTTGCCCACCAGCGCCGGTGCTGGAAATTTGAACAATTACTTTTTGCCTTGCCGCATAACCGGGCAAATCAGTACGCGCTTTTATCCCCAGTACCCCGGCGGGACGCCTGAAAAAAAGCCGTTCACATACCGGTTGCCGGTCTGCATTGAAAACAGTACAATGAGAAATGCCTTCACCCAGTTTTACCGTATCTATTAAAAAGAAAGCGACGCCGTTTTGCAGGGTTGCTTCCATGGCTGCTTTCAGCAGACCCCTGGTGTGCACAAACAGGTATACATGAGCGGCCGGCGGATTGCTGGAGGAAACCGTAATCTTCAGCTGCCCGTTCCCTGTTTTTTCGAGGTGCATGGCATACCCGCCGTTATAGGCATCGGGTAAAGGCAGGGTTCTTTGCTCGCCGCCGGGCAACCCTATCACCGCTGTATAATGACGCCCGTTTTCAGGCAACAAGGAAAAATTACCCATACCAAATTGCAGGGTATGGAATGTTGCCACTGTATCGGCCTTGTCAGTAACAATAACACCGCCGCATGACAGGCCATGGCCTTCTTCATCTGCCACCCGGAACGCAATCTTAGCCTGGATGCCATTGACCAGGTTGCCACCTTCCGGAAAAAACTGTATATCGTATTTCTTTTTTTGCTGAACAGTTGCTTTGTCTGCAGGGCCGGGGCTGACCACCGTAATCTGTTTTTCAAAAAAATAGGCTGCACTGAAATTCTTCATCCACCTTGTATAGGCCCGAAACAGGTATTTGCCGGAACCGAGCGAGGCAGGCAACAGAAACGAACCATTTGCATCACTTTTTTTCAGCGGCAGTTTGGCCTGTAATACGGGTTTATTGTTTTTGTCCAGCACTTCTACATAAGCCAGTTTGCTGATGCCAAGCGGTTTATTAAAAAAAGCATCCACATTGTATATTTTGAACCAGCAGATCTCGCCTGCCAGGTAAAAATCCTTATCGGTGTGTACATACAGTTTTTCCTGGAGGGTTTGTTGCTGGTAAGCAATAAACCGGTTCTTTATGAAATCGATCGGTTCCTGTGCATAGGTATATAACCGGCTGCTGACGGCCAGGGTAAGAAGGCAAAACCGGAATAGCCCTATCTGTATTTTCTTTTGCATGCTGGCTGCTGGTTGTTTGCATTAAAAAATAAACCGGCCCTTTATGGCCAGTAAGCCGGCTTTATATTGGTGCCGCTTAAAGTACAGTCTGTGCATTGTGGCGGCGCTGCCGTAAAAGTAAGGATGGCGCCAGACGGTGCAGTGGCAACGATATTGGTAGGCACTTCGCCCAGGCCGTATTTTTTTATGCTGTCTGATATATTATCGATTTGGGTGAGGAAACAATTGCTGTCGTAACCCCAGCTCGGTACCTGGCTATTGCTGATAAAAATCCTTTTCTGCTGCAAAGGGCTGATGGCAAAATAACCAATAACCGGTTCCGTTGCGTCGGTTGTGCAATGAATGTTGCCGTTCAATTCGGATGGCTGCGCATCAAAAATGGACCCGGTAGATTCCGTGTTCTTCTTCATTCGCTGCAAAAATTCATAGCCCTGTTCATCCCAGGTATATTGTTTTACATTGATGCTGTACAGCACGCTTATCTTAATGGAAGCCTGCGGCACCGTGGCAATGGGCAGGTAAACAACATCCTTGCTTTCTTTAATGGTAGAGCCCAGCAGGAGCGCACTGGATGAAAAGAACTGCCAGCAGTTGATAATGGTGGGATCGTATGAAAAGGTGCTGGAATCCCTGTACACCACGCTGTAGATTTGATTGCCCGGCACCTGAACGATCTTGTATTTGAGCACGGGGTCATAGGCTGATACAATTTGCCAGGTCTCATCGTATTTCCACTGGTAATACCGGGTATTATTAAACGGGTCGTGCGTGCTGACATATAATTGTACATTACCATTCTCTCTTTGCCAGCTGATGCTATCGATGGGTGGATTATTCCTGACCTTTACAAAATCCGATAAATATACTTTGCCCGCCGCTACGGTTATCCGTAGCCGGTACCTGAACGTGGTATCCAGGTTAAGGTTGTCGATGCTGTACTGCCCGGTGCTGCTTTCTGCCAATGTGTACACATTATTATTCTCGCCCTCCAGTTTTACAGAAGCGCCGTGCTCATATACAATGCTGCTGGTATTGCTGAAGGCGGTGGTCCGGCTCAGTGTCAGCGTTGTGGCACCGGCAC
>CAXTMV010000295.1:0-6473 GCA_964245425.1 uncultured Flavihumibacter sp.
ATACCATACAGATTGTTGAGGGTGTTAAATAAAAAATGTGGGCTCAACTGCGACTGCAGCAGGTTCAATTCGCCCTGCTTTTGTTCAGTTGCCAGCTGCGCATCCTCCACCTGTTTAAGTGTAGTGGAACGGATCAGTTTCAGCAGCATGCCCAATACGATACCGATGGAAAAAAAAGGCATGGCGCTCACCAGCACTTCCTTCAGCTCAGCGTATTGAAAATGGAAAAGGTATTTAATGACCAGCCACCAGGCAACTGCAAGGGCCACACCAGTCAGCAGGGAAACCAGCACAAAGAATAATATTTTATTTTGCAGGTACCAGCGCTGGCACAGCCAGCGCCCGCTGTAAATACAAATCAGAAAAAAAAGAAACCGGGCCAACACCAATAACATACTGCCAAACTTGAACCCGGCCGCAAACAAAGACCATTCAATGGTATAAAAAAGCACTAGCACCAGGGCGCAAAACAACAGGTGTACCATTGTTTTGCTTCCGCTGATGATTTGCTGCGCCGTTTTCATGGCGTAAATATCAGTAAACCGTTTTATTTGCCTGCATCCATCTTACCAATTGATGATCCCGCCTGACAAAAGGCGCTAAATACCTGTTTAATTTTTCGAAGGGCTTTCAAAGCCATCCATCCCTCTTTCCCTGTATTTGGGCCTTATTATTTTCCGGCTTTTTTTTAAACCGTCAAATTTGATTTTTCTATAGTCATTAATGATCAACCGATGAAACGCCCTGCCATTTTCCTGACCTGTCAGCTCAGTTTCTTTTATTTTTCATCTGCCGCACAACCTGCGGAAGCCCGTTTAAACGGTGTTATTAAGGATGCAGTTGCAAAACCGATGGCGGGCGCTACGGTTAGCCTGAAGCGCCCCCCCGATTCCCTGTTTAAACAAACAGTGGCCGACACAAATGGCCATTTTTCTTTTACAGGATTGATAAAAGGTCATTACCGGTTAGCCGCCGGCTTTACAGGATACAGCACCTACCACAGCACAGACATTTATATAGCTGATACCGGTACACAGATCAGCCTGCCGGTAATTATATTAAGGGCAGAACAACAAACAGTGTTGCAGGCCATCACCATTACCGGGCAGAAAGCATTGATTGAACAGAAACCCGACCGGGTGATGGTTAATACCGGTGCCATGATTACGGCGGCAGGCAGTAATGTGCTGGAATTGCTGACGAAGAGCCCGGGTGTAATGATCGATCTGAATGGAAACATCAGCCTGAACGGAAAAAATAATGTACTGGTATTGATTGACGACCGCCCCACCTACCTGTCTGCGCAGAACCTGTCCGATTACCTGAAATCATTACCGGCGGGTTTGCTGGATAAAATAGAATTGATCAGCAATCCACCCGCCAAATACGATGCAAATGGCGCCGCGATCATTAACCTCGTATTGAAAAAAAACCGGAACAAAGGTTTTAACGGGGCCGTCAGCGAAAGCTATAACCAGGGTGTATATGCAAGAAACAATGCATCACTCAATATTAATTACCATGCCGGCAAGCTGAATGTTTTTGGAAACTTCAGCTATAGCCATAACAATGATGTCACAGAAAATGAAGACCGGCGGTATTTTTATAATACAGATGGCTCGCTCAATGCTGCCTTACTGGTGAACAGCCGGTACCAGGCTGTTGTCAGCACCTGGAATGCAAGAATGGGCGCCGATTATTTCGTATCACCCAAAACAACATTGGGTATAATGGTAACCGGCAACAGCCGGCCAAAAAGGGATCGTACCAGTTATACCAGCAACCAGTTTACAGGTAACCTGCAACCGGATTCCGGCGCCACCGGAAATACAAACGGATATTACCACTGGCAGAACAGCAGCATCAACCTGAACCTGCAGCATAATTTCGACAGCGCCCGGAAAAAATTAACGGCCGATATAGATCTGGTCGGTTATCGTTCGGATGGCACCCAGCAATCGCTGAATACTATATACCTGCCCGATGGCAGCCAGGCCGGCAACGAAGGACTTCTTTTTGTACTACCTTATTCCACCCATATCTGGTCTGTAAAGGCCGATTATACCCAGGTACTTACCGGTCATGCGCGGTTCGATGCCGGCTTTAAAAGCAGTGCGGTTAGTAATAACAACCGGTCCGACTGGTATAACCAATCCGGCAATTCATTTGTCGCCGATGAAGGCAAATCAGATCATTTTGTTTATAAAGAACACATCAACGCGGCCTATCTCACGGTTGTAAAGGAATGGCGCCGGTGGTCCATGCAGGCCGGTCTGCGCCTCGAACATACGCATTCGTTCGGACATCAGCCTGGCAATACCGTCATCACCGATTCAAGCTTTACCATTGATTATATATCGGCTTTCCCAAGTCTTTATGCTTCCTACAAATTAGACAGTGCCGGGCGGCATTCGCTTACATTCAGTTATAGCCAGCGAATACACCGGCCGAGTTACCAGCAATTGAACCCCTTTCTTTTTTACCACGACCGGTATTCCTATTCAGCCGGCAACCCCGGATTGCTGCCCGGCTATGGTAACTTTCCTGAACTACGCTATAATTATAAACAGTTTATGGCGCTTACGCTCAGTTACGGAAGGCAAACACAACCCATCTACAACGCCACGGAAACTTCGGCCGACCGGCTGGTAACAAGAACGAAGAATTTTTCGGGGGGACATTTTATCGGCCTGATTTCCAATTGCACTTTTTCACCTGCCCGGTGGTGGCAGGTAAATGCAAGTGCTGTTGTACTTTTTTTCTCCAATAACAAAGGGCCAGACAGCCTACGGCTTCCGGCCAGTACCAACCTGCACGAGATAGAAATATTTAACCAGTTTCATTTCAACCACGGCTGGAATGCCGAGCTAACCGGTTTTTTTCCCGGAAAACAAAGTTTCGGGCAGTACCGTTCCGAAGCAGTATACAATATCAGTGCGGGCATACAAAAAAGCATCTTCCAGAAAAAAGGTTCGCTGCGACTGAAAATGGATGATATCTTTCATACCATGAACCCACGCGGTGTCACTACCGGCATCAAACAGGTTACGGCTTTTCGTTCCGGCAGGTCGGACACGAGGCAGATCGGCTTTTCTTTTTCGTACCGGTTTGGAAAAGATGCCAATGCCCGAAAAAGAAACCATACCAGCGGCGGGGCTGCAGAAGAAGAAAAAAGAGCCAATTAATTCGTTTGCGCAATGCTACATTCAAATAGTCCAAGCAGTTCGCAGTTCGTCTGAGCAGCGGTGGCTGCAAAAACGACGAACGACGAACTTCTTGAACCATCCGAACTATTTAAGAGATGCTGATTAACTCCACATCGAATATAAGGGTACTGTTAGGTCCAATCTGCGCACTTACCTGGCGATCGCCATATCCCAGATTGGGGGGAATAAAGAAACGCCATTTACTACCGGTGGGCATTAGTTGTAAACCTTCTGTCCACCCGGAGATTACCCGATCAAGCGGAAAGGTAGCCGGCTGCCCGCGCTGCACAGAACTGTCAAAAACGGTTCCATCTATCAAAGTGCCGTGGTAATGGCAGGTAACTTTATCCTTCGGGCCTGGTTTGGCGCCGGTTCCCTGTGTGAGCACCAGGTATTGCAACCCGCTGGGCAGTGCCACCACCCCTTCTTTTGCCTGGTTGGCGGCTAAAAAATCCTGTCCGGCCTGTAAGTTGGCAGCTGCTTTTTCATTTTTCATTTGCGCTAATTTATCGGAGATACCCATGAATAATTTTTGCAAAAATAAGCCAATGGTCATTAATCACCGCAGCCCGCTGCATATTCTTTGCGGTTGGTGTTGGGTGCCTTGAATGGTCTGCTGGCTGCCCGAACAATTGAAAAAGCAGCTAGCAAATACCCGCTACCACTATTTTGTGTACATTGTTTGCATGAAAATCTGCCTGATCTTTTTGTTCGCCTGCGCGATTTGTGTTTGTACGGAAGCCCAAACAGGTGCTGCATCATTGATACCTGCACCGGTAAACGTACAGGAAACAGCAGGTTGTTTTACCTTATCGGCCAATTCAGTCATCACCGCGCCGGCCGTTTTTAAAGCACCCGCAGCCTTGCTGGCTGCACAGTTAGGTCTGAGCATTAATACGACAACCGTTCATAACCCATCGCTGTCAAAAAAAGCCGGCCTGTATCTTTTCAGCGATCCCTCCATCGCCGGAAAAGAAGCATACCGGCTCAGCATCCACCCAAATTATATTGCCATCAAAGCAGCTACTGTTGCCGGCATGCAAAAAGGTATCTTCAGCCTGCTGCAATTGCGGTTGCTACAAACAGATATGCAGCGCATTCCCTGTGCGGAGATCACAGACAGTGCCCGCTTTGCCTACCGGGGCCTGCAGCTGGATGTCTCCAGGAATTTCTTTCCACCCGCATTCATAAAAAAATACATCGACCTGATGGCCCTGTACAAATACAATACGTTTCACTGGCATTTGACCGACAATGGCGGCTGGCGGCTGCAAATAAAAAAATACCCGCTGCTCACCCGTTTTGCAGCTTTTCGTACGCGTGCCGGTTGGAAAGACTGGTGGCTGAACGGCCGGCAATACCTGCCCGAAGGCGATCCACTGTCTTATGGATTATATTACACGCAACCGGAAGCCAGAGAAATTGTTGCCTATGCGACCCTAAGAGGTATTACGGTGATCCCGGAAATTGAAATGCCGGCGCATTCAGAAGAAGTGCTGGCAGCCTATCCGCAACTATCCTGCTCAGGACTGCCCTATAAAAACGCAGAATTATGTATTGGCAACAACGACACGTTTACTTTTTTGCAGGATGTGCTTACGGAAGTGATGGACATTTTTCCCTCTGCATACATTCATGTGGGTGGAGACGAGGCCAGCACCAGCGCCTGGCAAACCTGTGTGAAATGCCAGGCCAGAAAAAAACAGGAGGGCTTACAAACTGATCATGATCTGCAGGCTTACCTGATGAAGCGCATTCAAAATTTCCTGGCCATGCACAACCGGAAATTAATGGGCTGGGATGAGGTATTGCAGGGCGACCTGGCAGCCGATGCCGCGGTGATGAGCTGGCGGGGTGAAAAATATACGCTGGAAGCTGCGCGGCAGAACCACCCAATAGTAATAACAGCCAACGAATATTATTTGGATGGATACCAAAGCGATCCCAACACGCAACCGGAATCCATTGGCGGTTACCTGCCCCTGCAAAGAATCTATGATTACGAGCCGGTGCCCCTTGCATTGCCGGCAGAAAAAACAACTTATATCAGCGGTGCCGAGGCCTGTGTCTGGACAGAATACATGCCCACCACGTACCAGGTAGAATACATGGTCTATCCGCGGGCTATTGCACTGGCGGAAACAGCCTGGTCAGGCAAAGAGAAAAAGAATTTCAATGATTTCCAGGAACGGCTGCAACAGCGTTACCGGTTGCTGCAGAGAATGGAAGTCAATTATTACCGTCCTTCCACCCTGCTTACGCTGCATGCATTGCCCGATACCATCCGTAAGCAAGACCTCGTCAGTTTCACCAGCGAGCAATACAAACCCGATATTCATTTTACCATGGATGGCAGCGCACCGGTACTTTCATCGCCGGTTTTTACAAGACCTTTTTATACGGAGGGAAAAACAAATATCAGTGCAGTCATCTTCCGAAACGGCATCCCCACAGGACCGGCTGCAGCATTTACCGCCAATTACCATAAAGCGATTGGCAAAAAAGTAACCTATAATACCGCCTGGAGCGATGCTTACCCGGCGCAAAGGGAAGCCACGCTCACCAATGGCATTGAAGGCTCTTTGACCTATGGCGACAAGCAATGGCTCGGCTACCTGAAAGATTTTGATGTAACAGTAGATATGGATTCCGTGCAACAGCTGAACAGCTTGTCGATCCGTTTTATGCAGCAACCGGGGCCCGGTGTTTTTCTGCCGTCGTCGGTAGAAATATTGTTTTCAACTGACGGCAAAAACTTTACTTCCTTCAGCAAACAGGTAAACAGCCTCCCTTTTACAGAACCCAAGACCGTTTTCAAATCTTTTTCTTTTGACCTTACAAACAGCGCCGCGCGTTTTTTACGTGTAATAGCTGTAAATGTTAAAAAGGAATTTATGTTTACGGACGAGATTATTATTTATTGATGTGGTAACGGTGTGATGTTGAGATGTTGAGATTTGCCTTCGCTGTAGCGGGGCAATTCTAGTTAAACCCCTTCAGGGTTTAATAATTGGCCGTTTTGATCCGCGGGTTTCACCCGCGGCTATTAATCAATAAGCCCTCCGGGCTTGCTCGGAAAGATATGCCGCGCGTTTTTCTATTGCTTAAAACCATCATCTATCAACAACCCGAAGGGTTTAGCTGTTCATAGCCGCGGGCGAAACCCGCGGACCAACAAAGAATGCATTCTCAAGCCTGCAGGGGTTAGTGATATTATCCTCACAAATACCCGCGACCTGAATTATGATATCCCGCGGGTTTTTATAT